>NZ_CP150660.1:446469-770438 GCF_038023995.1 Polaribacter atrinae | reverse complement strand
ATGTGGGAGAATTAGGTAAAGGTACTAACTGGCAAGATGAACTTTTTAATGATGCCATGTTAATGAATCATAATATTAGTGTATCTGGTGGTGGAGAAAGTTTTAGATACTTTGTAAGTGCATCTAGAACAGAACAAGATGGTATTATTGCAAAAGACAAGTCTAATTTTATTAGAAACAATATCAAATTAAACTTAGGTATAGATATTAGCGAAAAATTAAATTTCTCTGTAATAGCTAACTATTATACTAGTGCTTCACAAGGTTTTGATGCTTCACTTTTATTTAACGGTTTAAATTATGCACCTACTTTTGGGGTAAACGAAAATGATACAAATAACTTTTTAGGTATAGAGGTTGTAAATCCTTTATCATTATTACAAAATACTTTTGGTGAAAATAATGGTAATGGAATAGAAGGTAATTTTAAATTAGAATATAAACCAATAGAAGGTTTAAATATAGTTTCACGTGTTGGTTATAAGATTTACAATGAAAAGCAACGCACATTTACACCTATTCAAGAATACGGTTCTAGTAAAGTGTATAATAAAACACAAAGTTCTGTTTATCAATTTAAAGCGACTTCTACAAGAGTAAATTGGGAAACATTTGCAACGTATCAGAAAACGTTTTTAGAAAACCATAATACTACTTTTACTGTGGGTACTAGTGTACAGAATGATTTATTTGATGGTATTTATGCTACAGGATTTGATGTGCCAAATAACTCGTATGAGTTTGCTGATATCAGTTTAACAAATTCTCAGAGTGAACAAAGAAGTTTAAATACGGGGAATGGAGATATTAGGCTAACCTCTTTCTTTGGTAGAGCTCAATATGATTATAAAGGAAAATATTTATTTTCTGGCTTGGTGAGAAGAGACGGAGCTTCTGTTTTTGCAGAAGATCAAAGAGTAGATAATTTTTGGTCTGTAACTACCGGTTGGAAAATTTCTGATGAAAACTTCTTAAAAGATAATAAAACAATCAACTTTTTAAAATTAAGAGCAAGTTACGGTACTTTAGGAAACTTAGTTGGAGATAATTTGTACAGATCTTTATTAAATGGTGAAGGAGAATATGTATTTGATGGTAGTTTAGTAGATGGTACTGCACAGGGAGCTTTGTCTAATCCGTCTGCAACTTGGGAAACAGCAGAGAAATTAGATATAGGTTTAGATATCAATTTATTTGATGATAAATTGACGATTGTTGCAGATTATTTTGAAGAAACGAGAAAAGATTTATTAATTGAAAACTTTCCGGTTTCTGGTTTGTTAGGTTCTGCAGCACCAGGTGGAGCAAACCCAACAGTAAATGCAGGTACTTCTAAGAATACAGGTGGAGAGTTAGCGATTAACTATAGTGCTATTTCTAAAGAAGATTTTTCTTTAAATTTTGGATACAATGTTACTTATGTAAAAAATAGGGTAACAAATGTTTTAGATGATGCTTTTGTTGAAGGTGGTGATTTTGCAATTGGAAACCTTGCACCTTCTAGAATGGAAGTAGGGCAACCAATAGGTTATTTCTTAGGCTTACAAACAGATGGTATTTTTCAAACACAAGCAGAAGTAGAGGCACATCCTTCACAAGCAGGATTGGGGGCAACGGTTACTTCTCCTGGAGATATTAGATATAAAGATACCAATGAAGATGGAGTTATAGACTTTGAAGATCGAGTGAATATTGGTAATCCACAAGCAGATTTCTATATGGGATTCAATATTTCTGCAAAATATAAAAACTGGGATTTTACCTCTTATTTATATGCAGAATTAGGGAAAGATATGGTTAGAAACTTCGAACGTTTTTTACCAAATGTAAATAAGCCTGCATATTATTTAGATAGATGGACAGGAGCAGGAACAAGTAACTCTGTACCAAGACTTACTAATGATGCAACAAACAACAAGTTGTTTTCTGATTTCTTTGTAGAAGATGCTTCTTTTTTACGTATGCAGAACATACAATTAGGATATACTTTTTCGCCAAATTTATTAGAAAAAGTAGGGTTGTCTAAATTAAGATTATATACTTCTATCAATAACTTATTTACGCTAACAGATTATACTGGTTACGATCCTTCAATTAATGATGGAGCAATTGGTGCAGGTATCGATTCTGGTAACTACCCATCTGCTAGACAATTCTTGTTAGGTTTAAATGTTGAATTTTAAAAAATAAAAGATGAGAAATTACAATCAAATAATAAAATTAGGATTCATCTTTATGGCAAGCTTATTTATTTTAAGTGCTTGTTCTGATGACTATTTAAATAATTCTAAAATTTACGCGGAAGATTCTGAATCTTTTTTCAATTCAGAAACAGATTATTACAATGCATTAGTAGCGGCGTATGACCCTTTACAATCTACATTTAGAAATGTATTAATGGGAGAAATAGCTTCTAACAACACTTTGTGTGGTGGAGAAACAGCTACAGATGTTCTTGGATATCAGCAGATAGATGATATGACGCATACACCTGTTAATGACCAACTTCAAGACCTTTGGAGTTTGATGTATGGTGGTGTTAATAGAGCTGCTTATATTATTGAATTTCAAGATAAAACAGACTTTACTGGTAAAGAAGTTATTATTGCAGAAGCTCGTTTTTTAAGAGCATATTATAATTTTGAATTGGTAAAATGGTTTGGAGATATTCCAATTAAAGAAGATGGTCGTTTTGTTTTGGGTGATGAAAAAACAATACCAAGATCGCCAAAAGCAGATGTGTATGCTTTAATTGAAGCTGACTTAGAATATGCAATTGCAAATATGACGTATACTGCTCCACAAGTTGGTAGAGCAACAAAAGGTTCTGCGCAAGCATTATTAGGAAAAGTATATTTATATCAAGATAAATTTTTAGAAGCTGCAATAGTTTTAGAAAACGTTATTCAAAATGGACCTTATGTTTTAGAGTCTGACTATGATAAAATTTTCGAATTTGAAGGAGAAAATGGTACAGGTGCTGTTTTTGAAATTCAATATACAGATACACAAGGAGCAGGTTTTGATTGTTTACAATGTAGTGAAGGAAATGTTGCTGTCGGTTACCAAGGTGTTAGAGGGTATGAAGGAAGTTTATTTACTTCAGGATTTAGTTTTAATTTACCAACACAAGAGGTCGTAGATGAATTTGAAGATGGAGATAATAGAAAAGAGGTAGCTATTTTAGATATTGATGCATGGGCAGCTTCTACAGGAGCAAAATTTACTACAGGTTATGAGCATACAGGGTACTTTAATAGAAAATATCTTCCAAGAAAAAGAAGTGAAGAAGCTGCTGGAGATTTAAACCTAACAAACCCTAATAATTACAGAGCAATTCGTTATGCAGATGTTTTATTAATGGCGGCAGAAGCTTTTAATAGAAAGTCGAGTCCAGATGATGCTAAAGCTAAAACCTACTTAAATATGGTTAGAGAAAGAGCTTTTGGTGATGCAGATCATAATATTGTAACTACAGGTTCTAATTTAACAGCTGCAATTTATAAAGAGCGTAGAGTTGAGTTAGTAGGAGAAGGTCATCAATTTTTTGACTTGGTAAGAACAGGTAGAGGAGCTCAAATACCAGGTTTTACAACAGGAAAAAATGAGGTTTTTCCAATTCCGATAGAAGAAATACAATTTTCACAAGGAAATTGGATACAAAACGATAAATACTAATAATTATGAAGAAATTAAAAACAATATATAAAGCATTGGTAATACTTCTTATTATTACTGCTTGTACAGAAGAAGATAGAAGTTTAGACTTCTTAGATAATATAGCACCTCCATCAAATGTTGCAGCTAGCTATAATCTATCACAAGACAATTCTGGCTTGGTTACTATTTTACCAACCGCAGTTGGAGCAATGATGTTTGATGTGTCTTTTGGAGATGCATCAGCAGATGAAAAGGGTGTTGAAGCTGGTAAAATGGCACAACATACTTATGCAGAAGGGACTTACAGTATAAAAGTCATCGCTTATAATTCTAAAGGAGATACAGCAGAAGCAACACAAGAATTAGTAGTTTCTTTTAAAGCTCCAGAAAATTTAGAGGTTACTATAGAAAATGATATTGCTATCTCTAAACAATTAAATATTACAGCGAAAGCAGATTATGCAGCTACTTATGATTTTTATTCGGGAGAAGCAGATGTAGCTCAACCGGCTGCTTCGGCTAATATTGGTGATGCCATAAATTATCAATACGCTACAGCGGGTACATATAATGTAAAAGTAATTGCAAAAGGTGGTGCCATCGAAACAACAGAATACACGAGTGAGTTTGAAGTTACTGCTATTTTAGCTCCTTTAAAATCTGCAAATACACAACCTGCAAGAGATGCTGCAGATGTTATTTCTATTTTTAGTGATAAATATACAGATGTTGCTGGTACAGATTTTAACCCAAACTGGAGTCAATCTACTATTTATACTCCTTTTGAATTAAATGGAGATGCAATGATTCAGTATAGTAATTTAAACTATCAAGGAATTCAAATTGGTGCTACACAAGATATTTCTACTATGGAATTTCTTCATTTAGATGTTTGGACAGCAGATGCTACAGAATTAGAAACTTATTTAATTAGTGTTGCAAGCGGAGAGAAAATGGTAAAAACGGCATTAACAAAAGATGCTTGGACAACGATTAATATTCCTATTTCAGAATTTACAGACCAAGGTTTATCAGTAGATGATATTCACCAATTCAAATTTGTAGGTGCTGGTTCTGTTTTTATAGACAACCTTTATTTTTATAAAGCGAGCTCAAGTCCTGTTTCTGGTGTAACACCATTAACTTTTGAAACAGATTTTGAATTAAGTTCTTTTGATGGTGGTTCTGCTGCTGTAGTTGCAAATCCAGATACAAATGGTAATACATCTTCTTCAGTTTTAGAACTTGTAAAAAATGCAGGTCAACCTTGGGCTGGTTCTAAAGTTACAATTTCATCAACATTTGATGTTTCTAATGCAGTAATAACCGCAAAAGTTTGGTCTCCAAGAGCCGGTTTAAATTTATTATTAAAGTTTGAAGACGCTACACCATGGCCAAATACAGTAGATTCTGAAGAAATTACAGCTACAACAACTACAGCGAATGCTTGGGAAGAATTAACGTTTGATTTTTCAGGAATAAGCACATCTGTAGATTTTAGTAATCTAGTTTTAATAATGGATAATGGTACAGAAGGAGATGGTTCTGCTAACTACACGATTTATGTAGATGATATATCTACAAATCCTGTTTTAGATTTTGAACCAGAATTTGTCTTAAGTTCTTTTGATGGTGGTGCAATTTCTGTATTTGCAAACCCAGATACAAACGGAAATGAATCTGCAATGGTTGCGCAATTAGTAAAAAATGCGGGTCAACCTTGGGCAGGATCTAAAATCACGGTTCCTACACCATTTAGTTTCACGAGCGGAACAAATGTTAAGGTTAAAGTTTGGTCTCCAAGAGCAGGTTTAAATTTATTATTAAAGTTTGAAGATGCTACACCGTGGCCAAATACAGTGGCTTCTGCAGAAATTACAGCAACTACAACCACAGCAAATGCTTGGGAAGAGTTAACCTTTGATTTTTCTGAAATAAGTACTTCTGTAGATTTTACAAACTTAGTTTTAATAATGGATAATGGTACAGAAGGAGATGGTTCTGCTAATTATACTATTTATCTAGATGATATATCACAATTTTAAAATAATGATTATGAAAAAACTTAAAAATATTTATATAATCTTATTTTCTTTAATGACAGTTCTTTATGGTTGTCAAGAGAATGAGCACGAATTTGGAGAAATTGTTTCTCCAACAGACATCGTAATTACTGCAGAAGTTATTGGGGTAGATGCAGATAATCCTTACGGAGACGGAAGTGGTTCTGTAAATTTAACAGCAACTGCAGCAGACGCTTCTTCTTATGTGTATTATTTTGATGGAGTTGCGCAAGCTTCTCCGTCAGGAATCTTAACAAAAAGATTTTCTAAAGTTGGTGTAAACGTGTATACAGTTGTTGTAAAAGCAAATGGTACAGGTGGTACTTCATCAACAAAAACAATAGATGTAGAAGTTTATAGTTCTTTTTCTGATGTTGATGCAGAAAACTTTTTAAGTGGTGCCAATGTTGGTGATAGTAAAAAATGGTATTGGCAAGCAGATGTAGCTCTTCATGCAGGTATGGGACCAGCTACGGATGATTATGGAAATGGAGAATTTGCTTACGAAGCTTGGTGGAATGGAATTAAAGCATGGGACGATGAAAAATCTTGTATGTACGATAATGAGTTTGTATTTACAAGAACAGCAACAGGTCTTACTTTTGAACAAACTGCAGGACCTGCTTTTGTGCCAGAAACGTATGCAGGTGTATTAGGTGTAAATGGAGATCAATGTCATGATGAAACTGTAGTAACAACCATGTTTGGTACTAAAAATGTTTCTTTTGGACCTTCAACATCTAAAGCAGGTACAGAAGGTTCTTATAACAATGTGCCATATAGAGGTACTGAATTTGAAATTTCTGATGGTGGATTTATGGGATGGTATGTAGGTGCTAGTACGTATGATATTATTTCTATTACTAATGATGAAATGATTGTTAGAATTATAGAAAATTCAAATTCTGGTAGTGGTGCAGCATGGTATCATAGATTTACATCAACCAAACCTATAGAAGGAGCAGTTGCTCCAGATTATACTTACAACAATTTAGTATGGGAAGATGATTTTAATACAGATGGAGCACCAGATGCTGCAAACTGGACTTACGACCTAGGTGCAGGTAGTTGGGGTAATGGAGAATTACAAACCTATACTAATACTACAGAAAATGCAAAAGTAGAAGGAGGGTCTTTAATTATTACAGCTAAAGCTGATGGTAATGGAGGGTATACTTCTGCGAGATTAAAATCTCAAGGATTGTATAAATTTAAATATGGTAGAGTTGAGGTAAAAGCAAAGTTACCAGCTACGGCAGGTACTTGGCCAGCAATTTGGATGTTGGGTTCTAATTTTCCAACCGTAGGGTGGCCACAATGTGGAGAAATTGACATTATGGAACAAACAGGTGCTGATAAAAATACATCATTAGGTACATTACATTGGTTAGATAGTGCAAGTGGTACCAACGCAAGTTATGGAGAAACTACTTCTGTTTCTAACGCATCTTCAGAATTTCATTTATATACTTTAGAATGGTCTGAAGAAGCCGTAAAAATATATGTAGATGATGTTCCTTTTTATGAGTTAACAAACAATGCAGATTTACCATTTAATGCAGATTTCTTTTTAATTCTTAATGTAGCAATGGGAGGTTCACTTGGAGGAAATGTAGACGCTACATTTACAGAAGATACTATGGAGATAGATTATGTAAAAGTATATCAATAATATTTTTGGGTTATTTTTTAATAAGGTTAGTTTTATATGGCTGGCCTTATTTTTCTAAATTTTCTATAACTACAATACTTTAAAAATATATGTCAAAGTTGATATTTACGAAATATATTTTCTTACCAATTATACTACTAGTTTTTACTTTAAATTCTTGCGATACAAAAACAGATAAAGTATCTATCTTAAAGAATAAGGAAGGAATGAAATTAGTTGTAAATGGAGAAGATTTTATAATTAATGGTATGAATTGGGATTATTTTCCGATTGGTACAAATTTTTCTTACAGTTTATGGGAGCAATCAGATGCGTTTATAAAAACGGCATTAGATGCAGAAATGAATTTATTGAAAGAAATGGGCGTTAATACCATTCGTGTTTATGAAGGTATTCAACCCCAATGGATTACTTATATCTATAAAGAGTATGGTATTTATACTATGTTAAATCATTCTTTTGGTAGATATGGTGTTGCTATTAATGGAAATTGGGAACCAGAAACAGACTACAGTAATGCCAATGCACAACAGGGCTTGCTAACAGAGGTGAGTGAAATGGCAGAAGCATATAAAAATACTCCCGGATTATTATTATTTCTTTTAGGGAATGAAAATAATTATGGGCTTTTTTGGGCAGGATCAGAAACAGAAGATTTTCCTGAAGGAGAAACTGAAAAAAATGAGATAGGAGAGTTAAGGGGCAGAGCAATGTATAAATTAATGAATGAAGCTGCCATTAAAATGAAGGAGATAGATAAAAATCACCCAGTTGCTATTTGTAATGGAGATGACTTGTATATAGATATCATTGCAGAGGAATGCAAAGACGTAGACATTTATGGTACAAATATGTATCGAGGCAAATCTTTTGGAGATGCTTTTGAAAGAGTTAAAAAAACATTGAATATGCCTATATTATTTACCGAATTTGGGGCTGATGCTTTTAACTCATTAACGCAGAAGGAAGATCAAAAAATGCAAGCCTATTACATGTTAGAAAATTGGAAAGAGATTTATGAAAATGTTTCGGGGTTAGAAAAAGCAGGAAATGCTATCGGAGGTTTTACTTTTCAATTTAGTGATGGTTGGTGGAAACTTGGGCAAACAACAAGCTTAGATATTCATGATAACCATGCTTCTTGGGCAAACGGAGGCTATGCTTTAGATTATGTAAAAGGAGCTAATAATATGAGTGAGGAGTGGTTTGGTATTTGTGCAAAAGGACCAACTGATACAAAAGGTTTTTACACGTTAACACCAAGAGCAGCTTATTTTGCTTTACAAAAAGCACACCAATTGAATCCGTATGCAAAAGGGATTACAACAGATTTAATTTCAAAACATTTTAGAGAAATTAAAATTTAAAAGCTTTTAGCAAATTAATACAAAAAGATATAAGGTTAAAAAACCTTACAGGATAAATAAATAACAACTTCTTTAAGTAATAAAAAGAGGTTAAAAGAATAATTTTGATGACAAAAAAGACTGTTTTTTTAGGAAATAATAAGGCCGAGTTTAAAACACTTGAGGTAAAAGGAGAAATGATCAACTTCGAAAATGAAGTGTATTATAAAATTTCGAATAGTAATGAAATGAGACCTTTTTTTATGAGCATTGTTTCAGACTCTAATCATTGGATGTTTATTTCTAGTAATGGAGGTTTATCTGCTGGTAGAAAAAATAGTGAATATTCACTTTTTCCTTATTATACAGATGATAAAATTACAGAATCTGCAGATGTAACTGGTAGTAAATCTATTTTTCAAGTTTCAAAAAATGGAAACATATATTTATGGGAACCTTTTTCTCAGAGACAAATAGGGTTGTATAAAACCAAACAAAATTTATATAAAAACAGTTTTGGAAATAAAGTTGTTTTCGAAGAAATTAATGAAGATTTAGGAGTTACTTTTAGATATCAATGGAGTTCTTCTGATAAATTCGGATTTGTAAAAAAATCAACTTTAATAAATAATTCTTCAGATAAAACAGTTGTTACGTTTTTAGATGGTTTACAGAATATTTTACCTTCGGATGTAGAAACAGATTTACAAAATTCTAGAAGTAATTTAGTAGATGCTTATAAAAAGAGCGAACTACAAGTAGAAGCAGGTTTAGGTATTTATGCATTAAGCGCTATTATTGTTGACAAAGCAGAACCTAGTGAAGCTTTAAAAGCAAATATAGTTTGGTCTTTAGGTGTCAAAAACCCTACGTATTTATTGTCGTCATTACAATTAGATAATTTTAGAAGAGGTCTAGAATTACAGCAAGAGGTTGCAATTAAAGCAGAAAAAGGTGCTTATTTTATTAGTGCTGAGGTAATTTTAGAAGCAAATGAAACAAAAGAATGGATTTTTGTAGCCAATGTGAATCAAACTATTGGAGATATTCAAAGAGTTTCTAAAGCAATAAAGGATGATAAAAATTTATCAGAAATTATTGATAAAGATATAGCATTAGGAACAAAAAAGTTAATTGATTTAACAGGTGCAGCAGATGGTTTACAAGTATCTAACGATGCTTTGGTAAACACAAGACACTTTGCAAATACACTTTTCAATTTAATGAGAGGTGGTACTTTTGATGATGATTATAAAATTGAAAAAGATGATTTTATAAAATATATTGGTAAAGCAAATAAAAAAGTTTTAAAATTAAAAGAAGCTGTTTTAAGTGAGTTACCAGAATTATTTACGCTAGATACCATTATTACGATTGCAGAGAAAGATGAAGATAAAAACTTTAAAAGACTTTGTTTCGAATATTTACCATTAAAATTTAGTAGAAGACATGGAGACCCAAGTAGACCTTGGAATAAGTTTTCTATCAACACAAAAAATGAAATTGATGGTTCTAAAGTTTTAGATTATGAAGGGAATTGGCGTGATATTTTTCAGAACTGGGAAACATTAGCACATTCATATCCGGAGTTTATAGAAAGTATGATTCATAAGTTTTTAAACGCAACTACTTTTGATGGTTACAATCCGTATAGAGTTACAAAAGATGGTTTCGATTGGGAGGTTATTGAAGAGAATGATCCTTGGTCTTATATTGGTTATTGGGGAGATCATCAAATTATTTACTTATTAAAATTCTTAGAATTTATAGAGAATCACTATCCAAATCAATTAGAAAAACGTTTTTCTGAAGCTATTTTTGTATACGCAAATGTGCCTTATAGAATTAAAAAGTATGAGGACATTCTAAAAAATCCTAAAGATACTATTGATTTTGATTTTGAAGAGCAAGAAAATATTGAAAAAAGAAGAGAAAGATTAGGTGCTGATGGTGCTTTATTAAGGGATGAAAACTACTTTATTTATAAAGTAAATTTAATCGAAAAATTATTAGCTACAGTTTTAGCAAAAGTTTCTAATTTTATTCCTGAAGGTGGAATTTGGATGAATACTCAAAGGCCAGAATGGAATGATGCAAACAACGCTTTGGTAGGAAATGGTGTTTCTATGGTAACACTAAATTACTTGAATCGTTTTTTAAACTTCTTTGATAAAGTAGTTTCAAAATCAGATACTGAGCAATTTGAAATTTCATCAGAATTAATAACTTTCTTTAATGAAGTAGTTGCTACACTTAAAGACAATAAAAATATTCTTGAAGGAAAAGTATCTGATAAGAATAGAAAAGTTGTTTTAGACGGATTGGGTTCTGCAGCAAGTAATTACAGAAGTACTATTTATGATACAGGTTTTTCTAGTGACAAAGCAACGCTTTCTAAAGCAGCTCTTTTAGAATTTTTATCAGTTACAAAACAATATTTAGAGCATACTATAAAAGCGAATAAGCGTTCAGATAATTTATACCATTCTTATAATTTAATGACTATTGAAAATGATGCAGAAGTGTCTGTTTCTTATCTGTCTGAAATGTTAGAAGGTCAAGTTGCTGTTTTAAGTGCTAGATATTTATCGCCAAAAGAAGCTTTAAAAGTTTTAGACGGAATGAAAGCAAGTGCGTTGTTTAGAGAAGATCAGTACAGTTATATTTTATATCCAAATAAAGAATTACCAAGTTTTGATGAGAAAAACGTAATTCCGAAAGCTTCGGTAGACGGTTCTCAATTATTATCAAAATTAATTGCTGATAACAATACTCAAATTATCAATAAAGATGTTTTAGGTAACTATCATTTTAATGCCAACTTTAACAATGCAAATAGCTTAAAAGCAACTTTTGAAAGTTTACCAGAAGTATATGCAGATTTAGTAGAAAAAGAAGCTGATTTATTAGCGACTATTTTCGAAGAGGTTTTTAACCACAAGGCATTTACAGGTCGTTCTGGAACTTTCTTTGGTTATGAAGGTTTAGGTTCTATTTATTGGCACATGGTTTCTAAATTATTATTGGCAATGCAAGAAAATTGTTTGTTAGCCATAAAAAATAATGAAGATGAAGCTGTAATTGGTCAGTTATTAGATCATTATTATGAAATTCAGGCAGGAATTGGAGTGCATAAATCGCCTCAATTATACGGTGCTTTTCCTACAGATCCGTATTCTCATACACCAGCAGGAAAAGGTGCGCAACAACCAGGAATGACAGGTCAGGTAAAAGAAGATGTGTTAAGTAGAATAGGGGAGTTAGGTGTTTTTGTTAAAGACGGAAAAATCAACTTTAATCCAAGATTATTAAGAGGAAGCGAGTTTGTAGAAACGACTAAGGTTTTTACATATAATACAATTAATAAAGAGTCAAAATCTATCAATCTAGAAAAAGGAACCCTTTGTTTTACCTATTGTCAAGTACCAATTATTTATAAGAATATTGGAGAAGAAGGTGTGACAATCTTTTTTGAAAATGCAGAAACAGTAACCTCAAAAAGCTTAATTCTTAATACTACAATTTCAAAAAAGATGTTTGAGAGAACAGGAGAAATAGACCGTATAGAAGTTGTTGTTAAAAAATAATTTAAAGAAGTATTTAAAACTAAAATGTAGAACGCATCTGCAAGGACTTTTACTTTGTAGGTGTGTACCATTAGAAAAAATATAGAAAAGAATGACCATATTCAATATCAAAAAGAAAAGAGAAAATTATAAAGGAGAGAGTATTCAACCTGATATTTTAAACTTTACCTGGTTAAAATTTCTTGTTATGTCCATTGCACTTGTTAGTTGCTCACCAAAAAGTGCTTATCAAGAGTACGTATCAGATGTGTACCAAACATCTGAAGCTGGAGATAATCTTAAATTAATAGCAAGTGATGGTGCTAAGACAACTTCTTCTGAAGTAAAAAAAGTAACATTAGAGCTTCTTCCTAATCAAGAATTTCAAAAATATTACGGCTTCGGTGCTTCGTTTACAGAATCTTCAGCATGGAATTTAGCGACTATTCCGGTTGAATTACGTAAAAACGTTTTGACCAAACTTTTTAGTCCTACAGAAGGTGCAGGATTCACACTTACACGAACGCACATTAATAGCAGTGATTATTCTAATACTCATTATACGTATGTTGAGGAGGGAGATGAAGATCTTTCAACATTCAGTATCCAAGAAGATATGAAAGGGTTTTCTGGGGATGAAAATGATCAGGTACATGGTATTGAATTGATAGATCCAAATTATGATCTTATCCCAATGATTTTAGAAGCATCTAGTATTCCTGGTGCAGACTTTAAAATAATTGCTTCACCTTGGAGTCCTCCATCGTGGATGAAAATAGGAGAAACTGCTAAAATGACTAACGGTACTTTGCTTCCAAAATATTATGGTCTGTGGGCTAAATACTTATCAAAATATGTAAGTGCTTATAAAGAAAAAGGGATTACTCTTTGGGGACTAACACCACAGAATGAACCACTACATGCTCATGATGCAGCATGGGATAGCAATGGGTTTACTCCAGAGCAAGGTAGAGACTTTTTAAGAGATCATCTTGGTCCTCAACTTGTAAAAGATGGTCATCTTAAGCTTGATGATTTGGATGCCGGATTACGCGTATTGATTTATGATCATAATAAATCTACGATGAATGATTATGTTGCAGCAACTTACCGAGATCCAGAGGCTTCTAAATATGCTTGGGGAACTGCTTTTCATTGGTATACAAATTCTGAATTAAAAGAAAATAATTGGTATGCGAATGAATTAGCTGAGTTAGAAAAAACTTGGCCTAACAAAGGGATGATTCATACGGAATCAAGTATAGATATTGATGCTAATGACCCGATTGGTCAATATTGGAGAGCGGGTACAGACTATGCAGGTACTTTTGTTCCTTTCGAGACGTATGCTTACGATATTATTACCGATTTAAATCATGGAACTCAAGGATACATTGAATGGTGTAGCATTCTTAGTAGCAAAGGGCAACCAAATCCTTACGATAATTTTAATAGTGCACCGGTACTAATTAACCCAGTTACTGATGAAGTAACATACACGCCACTTTATTACTTACTTAGTCACTTTAGTAAATTCATTCGCCCTGATGCACATAGAATAGGGGTAAAAGGAGAAGAGGTAGATGGACTGATATATACTGCTGCGAAAAACCCTGATGGTTCAATTGCTGTGGTTGTTTTTAACAAAAATAAAGAAGTTCATGAAGTATCAATTGCATTAGATACTAAGACTTTTACATCTAAAATTGCACCAAGATCTGTCCAGACGATTCATTTACGTAGTAAGTAAAGAAACTTCAAAATGTCGTTTGATAAATAAAGTAAGTTATAGCATGTGCTAAATTTTACTAAGTGATAAAACAGAAACATAGCATTCGATTCTATGCTTCAAATACAAACTGTAGATAATAAATACACTCAACGTTTTAATCTTGGTGTATACATAGTATTTAACCCTAAAAAAATATGAATTCAATTTTTAAAATATCTCTTGTAATTATTGTGTTGATTTCTGTTGTTGGTTGTAATTCTAAAACAGCAATTAAAAAAAAGGAACTTACTGCAGAACATATTTTAGGAAATCCTGATTATTTAGCAATTTCTTATGGTGGATATAGAGGGAAATCAAGAGAAGAGAATCAGCCTACAATTCTTCAACTAAAAGAAGATTTAAAGTTGATGCACGCAATGGGGATTCGTATTTTAAGAACCTATAACGTACAACCAAAATTGCCACATGCTGCAAATGTTTTAGAAGCCATTCATCAACTTAAAAAAGAAGATGCCAGTTTTGAAATGTATGTAATGTTGGGTGCTTGGATAGATTGTTTAAATGCATGGACAGACAAAGAGCCAAATCATAATCTTGAAAGTCCAGAAAATGAAGGAGAAATAGCAAGAGCTGTAGCCTTGGCAAATAAATACCCAGACATTGTAAAAGTAATTGCTGTGGGTAATGAAGCTATGGTAAAATGGGCAACAAGTTATTATGTGCAGCCCAATGTAATTTTAAAATGGGTAAATTATCTTCAGAATTTAAAGAAAAAGGGTGAATTGTCTAAAGATGTTTGGATTACAAGTTCAGACGATTTTTCTTGTTGGGGTGGCGGAGATGCTTTGTATCACACTAAAGATTTAGAAGATTTAATAAAGGCGGTAGATTATATTTCTACACATACATATCCATATCATAATTCTCACCACAATTCAGGATTTTGGAAAGTACCCAATAATGAGTTTCATTTATCAGACAAAGAAAAAATTGATGCAGCCATGTTAAGGTCTAAAAAATTTGCCATAAAGCAATATAATGCTGTAAAAAGCTATATGAAAAGTTTGGGAGTAAACAAACCTATTCATATTGGAGAAACTGGTTGGGCAACTATTTCTAACGGATATTATGGTGTAAACGGTTCTAGGGCTACAGATGAATATAAGCAAGGTTTGTATTACCATCATCTTAGAGAATGGACGAACAAAGAAGGGATTTCTTGTTTCTATTTTGAAGCTTTTGATGAACAATGGAAAGATGCAGCAAACCCAAATGGATCGGAAAATCACTTTGGATTGATCAACCTAAAAGGAGAAGCAAAATTCCCCATTTGGAATTTAGTTGACAAAGGTGTTTTTAACGGATTAACAAGAGGAGGAAAGTCAATTACAAAAACATATAATGGAAATAAAGAAGCATTAATGAATGATGTTTTGGTTCCGAATACTGAGTATAATAGATAAAACTAATAAAAATGAAAACAAACTATTTTTTTTACACGCTATTTTTAGTAATGATGATGAGTTGTAATCAAAAGGAGAATAAATTATCTGTAGAGGTTTATGAAACTTCAGAAGCAGGGAATAAGTTAACCAAAATTACAGATTTTGTTCCTGTTGAAAATGTAGCTACCATAACGCTAAATCCTAAAAAAACTTTTCAAGCAATTACAGGTTTTGGTGGTGCGTTTACAGAATCATCAGCTTATTTATTAAATAAATTGAGTCAGAAAAACAGAGATACTATTATTCAGGCTTATTTCTCAGAAGAAGGCGCAAATTACTCATTAACAAGAACGCACATGAACTCTTGTGATTTTTCTTTAAGTCAGTATTCATATTCTCCAGTAGCGGATGATGTAAAATTAGAGCATTTTACCATTAAAGATGATATGGATGATTTAATTCCGATGATAAAAGATGCTATGAACGCGTCTAAAGACGGATTTAAAATATTTGCCTCTCCTTGGACAGCTGCTCCTTGGATGAAAGATAATAACAAATGGGTTGGTGGAAAATTATTACCAAAATATTATGATACTTGGGCATTGTTTTTTTCTAAATACATAGATGCTTATGAGGCAGAAGGCATAGATATTTGGGGTTTTACTGTAGAAAATGAACCACATGGAAATGGTAATAATTGGGAGAGCATGCATTTTACGCCTAAAGAAATGACCGATTTTGTAGAGTTTCATTTAGGTCCAAAATTAGAAAAAGATGGGTATGGTGATAAAATTATTTTAGGATATGACCAAAATAGAGAAGGTTTAAAAGAATGGGTAGATGAAATGTATAGAAGTGAAAGTTCATCAAAATATTTTGATGGAACGGCTATCCATTGGTATGAAAGTACGTATGAAGTTTTTCCAGAAGCATTGCAATATGCGCATGATAAAGCACCAGAAAAATACTTAATTGAAACAGAAGGATGTATCGATTCTGAAATACCTGTTTGGCAAGATGATGCTTGGTATTGGAAAAAAGAAGCAACAGATTGGGGATATGATTGGAGAGAACCAGAAAAAAAATATTTACACCCAAAATATGCACCAGTTAACAGATATGCAAGAGATATTATTGGTTGCCTAAATAATTGGGTAGATGGTTGGGTAGATTGGAACATGGTTTTAGATACAAAAGGTGGTCCGAATTGGTTTGAGAACTGGTGTGTGGCTCCGGTAATTGTAGATCCAGAAAAAGATGCCGTGTATTTTACACCACTCTATTATACGATGGCTCATTTTAGCAAATATATTAGACCAGAAGCAAAAGTTATAGGACTAGAAAATTCAGATAAAGATTTACAAGTTACGGCAGCACAAAATACTGATGGTTCTATAGCTGTGGTGGTTTTTAATGAAGGAAAAACGAAAAAAAGTTTTAAAATTTCTTTAGGAGAAAAAGAAACATTTATAAGTATTGATGCTCAAGCACTACAAACTATAATGATAGCAACTAATTAAAACAAACACTATGTCTAACTATAAAACGTCTTCTAAAGTTCCATTAAATCAAAAAATAGCCTTTGGAGTTGGTATGCTTGCAAATCAAATGTTTCCAGCTGTAATTGGTATATTTATAGTCGTTTTGGTAAAAGATTTAGGCTTTCCGGGGTGGATGTGGGGTGTTATCTCTTTAGTTCCAAGAATTTTTGACGCCATTACAGATCCTATTATGGGGTATATTTCAGACAATACGAAATCTCGTTGGGGTAGAAGAAGACAATATGTTTTTATTGGCGCTATTGTAATGGGAATTTCTTTTATAATCATGTGGCAATTGTTTAGAGAAAACTCGCTTGATTATAACTTTTGGTATTTCTTATTAACCTCATTTGCATTCTATTTAGGTCTTACCATTTTTAGTGTTCCTTATGTAGCTATGGGCTATGAAATGAGTGATGATTTTCATGAGAGAACTAGCATTATGGCAGTAGCACAATGGATCGGTCAATGGGCTTGGGTTCTTGCACCTTGGTTCTGGGTAATTATGTATGACCCGGAATGGTATGAAACTGCCGATGTTGCGGTAAGAGAGTTGGCTGTTTGGGTAGGAGTTATTTTTGCAATTTGTGCTATGATACCGGCAATTTTTATTAAGAGTAAGTCTACAATTAATCAAAATTATGCTCCTTTAACATTAAAAAATATTGGAGGAAGTTTAAAAGAAATAGGAAATAACTTTGTAGAAGCTTTTAAGTCTAAACCTTTTAAAAAATTATGTTTTGCTACCTTTTTTGTTTTCAATGCATTTAATACCGTAGCAAGTTTTACCTTTTTTATTATTGTTTATTATCTCTTTAAAGGAGATGCCGCTGCCGCGGGAATTTGGCCTACTTTATTTGGAAGTATTGGTGCTTTGGTAACTACTTTTCTAGTAATTCCTATTGTGGCTAAAATGTCTAAAATGTTAGGGAAAAAACAAGCTTTTATGGTATCTCAAGGAATTTCTGTAGTTGGTTATATTATGTTATGGTTCTTATTTATTCCTGGTAAACCTTATATGTTTTTATTTGCATTGCCCTTCTTTTCTTTTGGTATTGGTGGCTTATTTACATTAATGATGTCTATGACTGCAGATGTTATTGATCTAGATGAGTTAAATACAGGAAAACGTAGAGAAGGTGTTTTTGGAGCCATTTATTGGTGGATGGTTAAATTTGGATTTGGAATTGCAGGTGGTTTAAGTGGTGCAATTTTATCTGTAGTAGGTTTTGATTCTGCAGTGAATGTTCAGGCAGAAGGAGCAATAATTGGATTACGGTTATTCTTTTCTGGGTTTCCTATAGTAGGAACTCTTATTGCAATGTACATCATGAGAAATTATGATTTAACAGAAAAACGTTCAGGTGAAATTAGAATGGCATTAGACAAACGTAAAGAAGCGTAAAAAAATAAATAGATAACAAAATTGTTTTATTTCAAATTAAAAACAACGATATTTTAATACTTCTGTTAGATTTCGATTAAAAAATAAGTATTACATGATTCATATTTATTTTCTAATATTATTAACAAAAGAGTAGCTAAAAAATGTATAATATTGAGTAAGTTGCCAAGGTTTTTAAAGCGCAAAAAAATAAATCAATTTAGAATGGATATTGTTATTATTGAAGATGAAGATTTGGCAGCAGCATCTTTAGAAAAATTATTATTAAAAAGTAATTATTCGATACATATTAAAAAACGATTAGAAAGTGTAGCACAATCTATAGAATGGTTTAAAAATAACAGTTGCGATTTAATTTTAAGTGATATTCATTTAGGAGATGGAGAAAGTTTTGAGATTTTTGAAAATTTAAAAATTAAAATCCCTATTATTTTTACAACAGCCTTTAATCAATATGCAATACAATCATTTCAGTTTTTTGCTATCGATTATTTATTAAAACCTTACGATAAAGACAAATTAAATACTGCTTTAGAAAAATACACCAACTACACAGCAAAACCAGTTACCGATTATAGTGATTTAGAAAATTTGTTATCTCATTTAAATACATCTAAAGAAAGTGAAACAAATCAAAAAAGATTTTTAGTTTCTAGAGGAGAAAAATTAATTTCTATCAGCGATCGTGAGATAGCCTATTTTATGGCAGAAAATAAATCACTTTTTTTATTTACTACTGAGGGTGAAAGTTATTTATACGACGATACGATATTGAATTTAGATTTAAAATTATCTAAAAAGGATTTTTTTAAAATAAATAGAAAATTCATTGTAAGACATAGTGCAATAAAAACAATTATAAAATACAGTCAGAATCGATTAAAAATAGAATTAGAACCTTTTTCTAAAGGCAACGATTTTATTTTAATTAGTTCTAAAAATGTTCGGGAGTTTAAAGAATGGTTAAATAATTAATATGCGATCATCTAAATTTAGCACCCGATTAAAAAAGAATCAGCAATATTTGTACATCAGTTTATTGTTGATCGCTATTTTTTTTGTTGGTAATTCGTTAATCACTCCTAAAATCACATCAGTAACAGAAGAGTTAATTCAAGATATAATTCAAGGGAATTTAAAATCTAAAGAGAATATTGTTGCCTTCGAGTTTAATCAACTGAATAATTCTTTTAAAAATTCACAAAAAATCTTACAAAATTTAGAAAATAATTCTTTCGAGTTTGTAAGGGAGAAATTACTTTTTACTTCAGATTTAGCTCTAGAGCATCATAGTATTCATAATAGTTTTGTGTCTATAATAAGCTCTAATGATGTAAATGAAAATTATTTTTCTAATAAGAAAGATAGCTTGTATCAAAAAGAAATAAAAGCATTATTAAAAGAGATTCAATTTATAAATAATGATGTTTTAATTGATACAATACTAACTAAGAATGGTAATGTAATTAATAGAAAAATCTATGCAAAAAAACAGCGAAATAGTAAGATTGTTTATACGGGGTACGATGTAGATTTAATCTCACTATGGAGTTATTTTTCTGAAACTTATAAAGGAGACGGTGGTTATACGGTAGTTGCCAATAAAGACGGTATTTGTATGCTGCATCCCGATACAAAATACATCGGAAAAAAAATAGACATGTATTTTAATACCATTTCTGTTGAACAAATTTTAAAAAGTTCGCTTAAAATTAATGGATATTATGTGCCTGATAATGTCAATTCTTTAAAAGATAAAGCAATATCAGAATTTCTTGGGTTGGAAGTTTTGCGTTATTTTGATACCATAATAACCGGAAATACACCTTTAATAGTAGTTATTAGTTTTCCTATAGATATTCATTTAAAGGAAACCACAAAAAATATACAAGGGTATTTTTCTTGGATTAGTTTTTTAGCTTTTTCTACATTTATGTTAATCCTATTGGTTTCTAGGTTACAGTTAAAGAAAGAATATGTAGAGAATATAAAGGTTGTAGAAGAAAAAGAACATTTAATAAATAGCAACGAGAAGTATCAAAAAGAAAATGCTATTCTGCAATTAAATCAACTTAAGAAAAAAATAAATCCACATTTTTTATTCAATAGTTTAAATTCTTTGCATGTTTTAATTGATTTAAATCCAGATTTATCTCAGCAATTTGTATTAAAACTGGCAGATGTATATCGATATCTTTTAGAAGAGAGAGAAGGGAATTTAATTTCTGTGAAAAAAGAAATTACCTTTTTAGAGCAGTATGTCTTTTTGCAAGAAATTAGATTTAATAAAAGTTTAAGTGTATCCATCGTTAATAATTGTGATGCTGAAATTTTGGGAAGAAAGATTCCGTTTCTGTCTTTAGAAACCTTGGTAGAAAATGCGATAAAGCATAATGAAATTACTAAAATAAAACCTTTAATCATTGAGATTCTTATTGATAAAGATTTTATTACTGTAAAAAATAATTTTACACCAAGAAAACATAAAACTAAGGATAGCCATCATATTGGATTGAATTATTTAGAAAATACCTATCAATTTTATAAAATAGCTACCTTTAAAACAGGTGTTGTAGACGGTAAATTTGTCTGCACATTGCCTTATATAACCTAAAAATAGTATTTCACTCCGTTTTTTATAGCGTTCACTCTATTCTGTTTTGCTAAGTTGTTGATATCATGCAAATTTGATGTTTTAACAATATTATTTATGAAAACATCCTCTTTTAAAGGTGCTTTATTGGTTCCGTTTTTAATGACTTCACTTTTGATATTTACCTCTTTATCTGGTTTTTCTCAAGATAAAAAGGAAACAGCTAAAGACGAAAAAAAAGATTCTATTAAATCTACTGATGATAAAAAACTTACCTACCACAAGTTTTTAAAAGAAGGGAATGTTAAAGAAGGATTATTCAATGTATACGCTATAAAAGAAGATTATTATTTCGAAATTCCAGATTCATTATTGTCTAGAGATTTGTTAATTGTAAATAAGGTATCTAGTGTTCCTTATGCTTTAAACGGACATGGTTTAAATAAAGGAATGACTTTTGAAACCAAGTTAATTCGCTTTTATAAAGATACTATTCTAAACAAGGTTTGGGTTAAAACAGTGAATCCAAGAGTTCAATCTCCAGAAAATGATGCAATTACCTTATCTGTTAAAGATAACTTTGGCGAGTCTATTATAGAAGAATTTAAAATAGAAGCAAAAAATACAGATTCTACATCCGTATTTATTAAAGTGAATAAAATATTTAACGGTAAAGAACAAAGTTTTAGTGATTTGTTAACCAATATAGGTTTGGGCGGTAGTTTAAAAACAAACTTATCTATTTTAGAAACAATTAAATCTTTCCCTAAAAATATTGTTGTAAAATCTTTATTAACTACTTCTGTTAAAGAGGGTGGAAGTGCAGCTTTACCTTTAACAATTGGAGTTACAACTAATATTGTTTTATTGCCAACAGATGTAATGAAACCTCGTTTTTCAGACAAACGTATTGGGTATTTTGATAAACCAATGGATTATTTTTCTGATGATCAGCAAGAAGTTGAATCTAGAGGAATGATTACAAGATGGAGATTAGAGCCTAAAGAAGAAGATATAGAGAAATATAAGCGAGGAGAATTGGTACAACCTAAAGAACAAATCATTTATTATTTAGATCCTGCTACTCCAAAACAGTGGAGACCTTTTATAGAACAAGGTGTCTATGATTGGAATGTTGCTTTTGAAGCTGCTGGATTTAAAAATGTATTAAAAGTAAAGTTTCCTTCAAAAGAGGATAAAGATTTTGATGCAGATGATGTTCGTTATTCTGTAATTACCTATGCAGCATCAGAAAAACAAAATGCTATGGGACCTTCTGTAGTAGATCCTAGAAGTGGACAAATATTAGAATCGGATATTATTTGGTGGCATAATTTAATGAAAGGATTGCATTCTTGGATTCGTGTACAAACCGGAGCAATTGACCCGAAAGCAAGACCTAATAAATTTTCTGAACAACATATGGGAGAGGCAATTCGTTTTGTTTCATCACACGAAGTTGGTCACACCTTCGGATTAAAACATAATATGGGAGCATCTTACAGTTATCCTGTAGATTCTTTAAGATCTAAAACATTTACCTCTAGAATGGGAGGAACAGCACCTTCTATTATGGATTATGCACGTTTTAATTATGTAGCACAACCAGAAGATAAGGTTACAGATATTACTCCTAAAATTGGTGTGTATGATAAATATGCAATTGATTGGGGATATCGTTGGATTGAAAATACATCTGCTCATGAAGAACTTCCTATTTTAAACCAATGGATTCGTAAGCATGAAAATGATGCTTTATATTTTTATGGTCCTCAACAATCTCAAGTGATTGATCCGAGATCTCAAAGTGAAGATTTAGGTGATAATGCTGTAAAAGCAAGCGAATACGGATTGAAGAACTTAAAGAGAATATTGCCAAATATTTTAGATTGGACAGCGGCAGAAGGGCAAGATTACTACAAAGCATCAAAATTATACAAAGCAGTAATAGATCAATGGGGCACTTATAACGGTCATGTAATGGCAAACATTGGTGGAGTTTATGTAAACAATACGGTTTATGGTGATGGAAAAAATACTTTTGAACCAGTTTCTGCTAAAAGACAAAAAGAGGCATTGAGTTATATCATAAAAAATGCTGTTTTACCTCAAAAATGGTTATTTATGCCAAAAATTATCAATAAGGTTTTTGCAGTAAGAGATGCACCTGACGGAGAACGTTTTTATTCGCCTGTTTCTATGTTACGTATTCATCAAACCAATGCAATTTATGCGCTGATAAAAACAGATAGATTGATGAGAATTACCGAAAATGAAGTTTTATCAAAAGACAGTGAAGAGGTATTTACAGAACAATATTTATTTGATAAATTATTTGAAGCCATTTTTAAGAAAACAGAAAAAAGTAAGTCTTTAGATATGTTTGATAGAATTACTCAGAAAAATTATGTGGATGTATTAACTGTAGATCGAAATAAGTTATTAGAAAAAACGAAAGAAAAAACAATTTTAGAAGATACTAATACCTTTAAAAATGTACACTTTTCTTATCTACCAAGAGTAGCAGATATAGGTACCAATAAAAGAGCTGCATTAGAAAAAATATTAAAGCTTTTAAAGAAAAAAGAACACAGAGGAGATAGAGCTACTCAGGCACATTATAGTGACTTAATAGCAAGAATTGAATATAATTTGAAAAACTAAATCATGAATAAATTAATATACATATTAATTTTTATTCCGAGTTTACTTTTTGCTCAGCAAGAAAAAGTAATTAACGGAAAAATTATTGATGCTGCCTTCCAAATGCCAATTGTTGGCGCATCTGTTTATGCGTCATCGGTAATTATAGGAAATGAAACGAATACCAAAGGAGTTATACAAGGTACCATGTTAGGTACTACCACAAATTTTGATGGTGAGTTTTCTTTAAAAGTAGGTGCAGACATTAAATCTATTTTGATTTCTTATATCGGATACGAAACAGAAAAAATAGATATATCTAAGGTTACATCAAACCTAACAGTTGTTTTAAAGGAAAGTGCAGAAAGTTTAGATGAAATTATTGTTACAGGATATCAAAAAATTGAAAAACGTAAAATAACATCTGCTTACGCAAAAGTAGAAATGACAGATATTAATCAGGCAGGTGTTTCTAGTGTAGATCAAATGTTGGTTGGTCAATTATCGGGTGTTTCCATTCAACCTATTAGTGGTGCTCCAGGTGCTCCATCAAAAATATCTATTAGAGGAGCCGCTACTTTAAATGGTTCTTCAGATCCATTATGGGTGTTAGATGGTATTCCGTTAGACGGAAATGATATTCCACAAGATTTTAGAGATAAAGACAATATCGATAATTTACAATCATATCCTATAGCAGGTTTAAATCCGGAAGATATAGAAAGTATTACCGTTTTAAAAGATGCTTTTGCAACTTCTATTTATGGAGCAAGAGCTGCCAATGGGGTAATTGTTATCACCAGTAAAAATGGTAAAAAGGGTGCAATGCGTATCAATGTAAACGCAAATGTATTTGTAACTCAAAAACCAGATTTTAGTAAGTTGAATTTAATGAACTCTTCTGAAAAAGTAGATTTTGAATTACTATTGGCAAACAGACCAGATTTAAAATATCAACAGGATAGAGGAGGAGTTGCTAGAATTTTAAATAATTATGGCGAATATAATAATTTTAGAGACAATGGTTTTGCTAGTATTTCTAATGCCGCTCAAAATGACATCAATAATTTAAAAAACATCAATACTAATTGGGGAGACGAGCTATATCAAATGGCAGTAAACCAACAATACGGTGTCAGTATTTCTGGAGGAACAGAGAATAATGATTACTATTTTTCTACAGGAATCTTTGATGAAACAGGAGCTACTAAAGGTACTGGTCAGAAACGATTTAATATTACGTTAAAAGATAATTTTAATGTAAATGATAAATTAAAAGTAGGTGTGGCGTTGTTTGGTAGTCAAACAATAACATCATCTTATATTACTGGTGCAGATGCATATACAAATCCGTCTAACTATTCTAGAAATGCCAATCCATATTTAGAAATAAAAGATGCAGATGGCAATTATGTATATGATCCAGATTTGGTAGAAAGATCAGACTTAAATCTAAATTATAATATTTTAGAAGAACGTGAAAACACCAATTATGAGTTAGTATCGAGTTCTTTAAAAGCCATTTTTGATGCAAGTTATAAAGTAAATGAAGAGATTCATTTTAACACACAACTAGGGTTACAATTAGATTTTGATAAGACGGAAAAGTATAGTGGTGAAGAAAGTTACTATACTCGTAAATATGAGCAAAGATCTCAATATGCATCGGCTACAGGGACTTCTTATTATATGCCTAAAGGCGGAATTATTCAGAATTGGAATGCAGATGTTTTTCAATATAACTGGAAAACAACAGCGAATTATAACACTTCTTTTAACGATGTGCATGAATTAGATGTTATGTTGGGTACAGAATTTAGAAGAAATAAAAGAACCCAAATTCATACCAAAGGTTTTGGTTATAATAGCAATACTTTAACTTCTATTGCTATTACAGATGAACGTTCATTAACAAACTCTTTGTTTGATCCTTATCAAAAAACATTTAGCGAAAATGCGTATGCTTCTTTTTTCGGAACAGCTTCATACACGTATGATCAAAAATATACCGCTTTTACGAGTTTAAGATATGATGGCTCTAACTTATTTGGAGTAAATCCTAAATATAGATACTTACCTATTTGGTCTATTGCAGGTTCTTGGAATGTGTATAAAGAAGATTTTATGTATGATTTAGATTTTGTAAGCGATTTAAAACTAAGAGCATCCTACGGAGTACAAGGAAATATAGACAAAACAACATCACCTTTTGTGGTAGGAGAATATTATACATCTTCTATTTTACCAGGTGTTAGTGAAGAAACAATTAGAGCTTTAAATGCGCCTAATGCAGATTTAAGATGGGAAAAAACGGTATCCTCAAACATTGGTTTGGATCTAGGATTGTTTAATAATAAAATCTATATATCTGGAGATTATTATACAAGAAAAAGTACCGATTTAATTGGTTTAAGATCTGTGCCTTTAGAGAGTGGCTATAATTTTATCAATACCAATTGGGCAACTGTAAGTAATAAAGGATTTGAACTTTCTATCAACACCACAAATATTGATACACCTAATTTTAAATGGACAAGCGGATTCAATATTTCTCACAATAAAAGTATTGTTGATGATATAGAAATTAGAGAAGAAGATTTTAAACCTTCCTTAAAGGGATATAGTGTAAATGCCATTTTTGCTATTAAAACAGCAGGTTTAGATAGCAACGGATTGCCTTTGTTTTGGAAAGATGGTAAAAAAGTGTCTGCAGTAGATTTTTATAATTTAGAAGAAGGCACAAATGGAAGTCAATTAACAAGAGAAGAACATAGAAACTTATACTCTTATGTGGGCGATGGAACTCCGAAATTTAGCGGAGGATTTAGAAATAGTTTTAAATACAAACAGTTTGATTTACGTGTATTAACTAATTTTAATATTAAGCAAACCGTAAAAGCAGCACCAAGTTACAACCTTGCTTTGGCACAACCAGGAAACAATTACAATACAGATATTTTAAAAGCAGGTACAGGGAATTATCCAGCTTTAATAGGATTAACATCACCTGGTTTCGATACAGATTTAGTGTACACTTGGTTTAATTCTTCAGATGATGGGCAAACTTATAATGATCTAGATATTTGGGTTAAAGATATTTCTTACATCCGTGTAAGTAGTATTAAACTTAGCTATGCCATACCAACAGAGAAATTAAAAAAGTTAAAAATATCAAGTTTAAATTTCAATCTAGAAGGACGTAATTTATTTGTTATTGGTACAGATTACAACGGATTCTTTGATCCTGAAACCTATGGTAGTTTGTATGCACAACCGATTCCTAGAATTATTTCAGCAGGATTTAATCTTTCTTTTTAAAAAAGAGTTTATGAAAAAAATAATATACAGCATCTTTATAACCTTAAGTTTTATCTCTTGTGATAAGTACTTAGATATAGAACCGGTAGGGCAAGTAATTCCTAAATCTGTAGAAGAATATAGAAGTTTTTTAACTTCTGCTTATTCAATTACAAAAGAATCTAAAGTATTAACAACGTACAGAACCGATGAGTTGGCTTTAAGTGCAGATGCATTGGGTGTAGAGCAATATGAAGATATTTTTATCTGGAATGATGTAAACCCAAGCCCTTTAACAAGTGTTTTTCCGTATGCCACTTTATATAATACTATTTTTTACACCAATCATGTAATTAATAGTGAAGCAACTATTGAAGGAAATCAATCAGATAAAGAGCAATTATTAGGGGAAGCATATGCTTTAAGAGCAATGCAGTATTTTGAGTTGGTAAATTTATATGCAAAACCTTACAATAAATCAACAGCAAATACAGATGCTGCAGTACCAATTACTACAGTATATGATTCTGAAAAGGAGTATGCGGTAGAATCAGTTGAAGAAGTATATGCTTTAATTTTAAGTGATCTTACAAAAGCAGAATCTCTAATTAATATCCAAAAACAGGAGGTAGGTTATAACTATAGATTTTCTATGATCGCCGTAAAAGCTTTTAAATCTAGAGTTTATTTATACCAACAAGAATGGCAAAAAGCGATGGATTTTGCAAATGAAGCTTTGGCAATCAATGCTGAAATTCAAAATTTAAATGTAGACACTTCTATAATGCCATCAGAATATAACTCTGTAGAATCTATTTTGGCACTAGAAACTGTTGCTTCTGTAGATATGGTAGCAAATACAAACATTTCTAAGACTTTAATTGATGCTTATAATCAAACGAAAGATGTACGTTTTTCGCTTTATTTTAAAGAAAATACAGACGGAAGTTTTAGTTCTAATAAAAGTGCAGAAACTAAATTTAAGGTTTCTTATAGAACAGCAGAATTGCATTTAACTATTGCAGAATGTTTAGCCGCTTTAAATGAAGATGTTTTAGCAAAAGAGAAGTTAATATCATTTGCAGAAAATAGATATACAACCGATGGTTTTACTGCTTATAAAGCAAGTGTAAATTCATTAAACAATGACGAGTTAAAAGCAGAAATCTTAGAAGAACGTAGAAGAGAATTTGCAATTGAAGGGCAAAGGTGGAATGATTTAAGAAGAACTACACAGCCCAAATTAACCAAAGTTTTTAACGGAGTAACCTACACATTAGAGAGTAATGACGACAGATATGTGATTCCTTTTCCTAATGATGCAACTATTAATAACCCTAATTTATAAATAATAACCCGTTGTAACCTGTTGTTATCTTATAGGTTACAATTTCAACAAAAAGATAAAACAACCCAATTAAATATTTTAAATTATGAAGAAATTTTTTTCTATCCTTAGTGTTTTTTTAGCCTTAGCTATAACTACTGTTTCATGTTCTAGTGATGATGATGCTCCAATTTTATCATCTTTGGCAACCATTACAGATTTTTCAATTGCTATTGATGGCGTAAATGCTGATGATATTGTTTACGATTTAGGAACCGATATTATTGTAACTGTCCCTTTCGGAACAAATTTAACAGCAGTTGTACCTACTATTACAGTTTCAGAAAATGCAACGATCTCTCCAAATTCAGGTACAGAAATTACTTTTGTAGACGGAGAAGCTAAAACTTTTGTAGTAACTGCAGAAGATGAAGTAACTACTAAAAACTATTCTGTAACTGTTAATGTTCGTGGTGAAGTTGGTAGTGGATCTCAATTAGAAACAACAGTTTTTACGGAAGATTATGTTTTTTTTGCAGCAAGCACAACTACTACTTATGAGTATGATGATAATTTTGGATTTGTAAATAAAATCTCTATAGATGAAGGATTCGGAGCTTCTGTTTTTACTTTAGTTTATGATGATAAAAACCAAGTTATTGAAAAAACAAGTGACGCAACAAGTACGGTTTATACTTATGAAAATGGTCAAATTGTAAAAGGTGAATACAAAGAAGACGATGTGTTAGTTTATACTTATATCTATACATATAATGCTTCTGGAAATTTAATTAAAGAAGAAAGAACAAATCACGAAGGTACTGAGGCTATTGTAGATGATATTACTACTTTTGAATATGACGCTAATGATAATGTTATAAAAACGAACAGAGGAACAGCTCAAACAAATCCTTCTGAAGCAACTTATGACACAAAAAACAATCCTTTTAAAGGAATTTATCCAGCTGCATATGCTGCAATTAATGTTGGTTTTGATGCTGTAAATACAAACAATCCACTTACTCGTGATACCGCAGATGCTAATGTTTCTTACGTATATAATACAGATGATTATCCTTTAGAATCTTCTTATACTAATAGTGAATTTGGCCTAACGGTACTTAGAACATTTACATATTACGCTAACTAATTAGATCAATTAATTCCCCTTTTTTATTTATTACACAGACACCCTTAATTTTAAGGGTGTTTGTTTTTATAAAACTTATTTTAAAATGAAGAAATCCCTTTTAGTACTCCTTTCTTTTTTGATGTTTGCTTGCAATTCTAATTCTACAAGCGAAGTAATACTTCCTGAAAATGAAGATCTTCCATTAACTAAAGAAGAAGAAATAATTAGAATATATAACGAATCTGTTTTACCTTTATTTAAGGAATATTCAGAGGCAGAAATACCTACACAGTTTAAAGTTGATAAAAACGATTTAGGTATAAATGCAGGTGCAGCTTTTGGTTATGTAGAAGTGAGTCAGGGTTTGGTAAACTTAACCAAAGAAGATATTCAATTATTTGCTTTAACGCATGAAGTTGCACATATTGTAACTATTTCTCAAGCTAGACTTTTTGATTTACAAGGAAGTATCCCTAAAGGCACGGTAACAAACGATTATAAAAAAGCAGAATATTTAGCAGATTTAATAGCGATTCATTTAATTAAAACTAAACTTAGTAAAGAGTTTAATTTGTTAACCTCTAATTTTCCTTTTTTACAAAAATTATTAGGAGCTGCAACCTTCACGCATCCTTCTGGAGTTGATAGAATTAATTATTTAAATACTTATATAGAAAATGCTTTAGTGACTAGTAATGATGTTGCTTTTAAAAATAGCTTTTTAAGGATATGGCAAATGGATTAAAATTTAATAAATAAGAGTGAAAAATTAATTTGACTTTTAATCGCATAGTTTGTTTTTAGTGTCTTTTATCCTTTTGTAAAACGATACTTTCAAAAAAAAGAACAATACTTAGTGTATTTAAGCAATACATTACCCATACATTTAGTTTAAGTAGCTTGTAATTAACTCTTTATTTTTTTTTAAAAATATTTGGTAATGGTATCTATCATTGAGTTTTATTATTTAAACAGAAATTATTTTTGAGTTGTATGTTTTTTGTTTAGGTATGTAAAGGTAATATAGGTTAGTTTAAGGTTAATATTGTATATAAAATTTTAAATATATAATTATTATGAAAAAAACTACCTTATTACTCGCTTTATTGATGACATCAATAGGCTTTTCACAACAACAAGAATATCATTTAGATTTTGAAGAAGGTACACCCTCTGGTTTAGCTTCTAATTGGTATACCTTTGATAACGAACCTCCTCCAGCGGAGATTGTAGACAACCCAGATTTAGACGGTGTAAATGCTACTGCTTCTAAAGTAATGAAAGTTGTTATGGGACCTGGTAATGCTTTTTATGCAGGTGTTAATAATAAATGGGAAGACTCTAAATTTGGTACCTGGAAAATTGATATGAGTGTTGCAAGTAACTTAACCTTAACTATGGACGTACATAAAAACTATGTAGGTACTGTAGGTATTAAAATGGGAACAAATAGTGCAGGAACGTCATTTCAAATTACAGACCAAAATGTTGGTAATACAGTTGTAAATGAATGGCAAACTTTAACTTTTGATCTTTCTGGTATAAATCCTAATGGAGATTTATCTAACATCAGTCAAATGGTCATTTTTGTAGATTGGACCCAAGATATGGCAGATAGAGCAGAAGGAAATACCATGTATATAGATAACATTAAGTTTAATGCAGAAAAATTAACGGATGCACCAGAAGCACCTGTTGCAGGTACAGCTTCATTACCATTAGATTTTGAAAGCGAAATAACTTGGTCAGATTTTGATGGAGGAGTTGTATCAACAGAAACAAACCCTTATAACAATGCAGACAATACTTCTACAAAAGTTGGTAAGATGGTAAAATTTGAAGGTAAAACTTGGGGAGGAAGTGCGTTAACATTAAGTTCTGCAATGGATTTTGCAAATAATGATACTTTTACAATGAAAGTATATTCACCAAGAGCAGGAGCAAAAGTATTATTAAAAGTAGAAAATTCTGGAGATGCAGGAATTAATTTTAGTAAAGAAGTTTTAACAACCATAGCAAATGGATGGGAAACTTTAACTTTTGATTATATTGCAATTAGTAAAACGGCATCTTATGATAAACTAGTTATTATTTTTGATAATGATATTATGGGAGATGGTTCTGCCAACTTTACGTTTTATATAGATGATATTGCATTATCTTCTTCTGGTATTGTACTTCCTACAGTTGCCTTACCGTTAGATTTTGAAAGCGCAACAACATGGACAAATTTTGATGGAGGAGTTGTTACCACAGAAACAAACCCTTATAACAATTCAGATAATTCTTCTGAATTTGCAACTAAGTTGTAATATATAATACTATGATATTAATAAAACAGAAATCAGACATTGTGGGTATCTACGCAAGTTCTTTTTTGCCCTGTTCATTGTTTTGCTAGTCCTTTTATTTTTATAACGCAAACAAGTAGATCGAGTCACAGTCATAACGTGTCTAGTTGGTGGGGTTTATTAGATTTTGTATTCTTAATAATTTCTTTTTTTTTTCAGTGTATCGTTCTACACAGAAAACTTCTAAAAATTGGATAAAACCCGCTTTATGGTTAAGTTTATTATGCCTTTTTATAATCGTAATAAATGAAAAAATTAATATGTTTTACATACACCATAAATTATTATACATTCCAATTTTAGCCTTAATAATCCTCCATCTTTATAATAGAAAGTTTTGTATTTGTAACATAAATACTTGTTGTTCAAATGGTACTACCACAGTAAAAAGAATGACTCCAAAATAATGTCGATTTTCATCAATATTAACTATTTTAAAAATAGGTATTTATTCTAACGAGTAGTATTTTGTTTTTCAGTTTTTTAACTATCAATTTTTTAGATAGGTGAAAGATATGGCTAAATTTAATTTCAAAATGTTTTTTTCATAGGATAAAATCAGCTACAAATACATACATTTGCAGCTTGTAATTATAGCGATATGGAGGTTTTAGCAAAAAACATTAAACATTTAAGAGGTTTAAAAGGAATTAGTCAAGAGGTTTTGGCAAAGGAATTATCTGTAACTAGATCTAGAGTAGGGTCTTATGAAGAGGATAGATCTTCACCCACTTTAGAATTTTTAATAGATTTTTCTGATTATTTTAGAATTCCGATAGATATTTTAGTAAAAAAGGATTTAACAAAAGCACAAGATGTTTCATTTATTGAGGTTGGAGATAAAAGAATCCTATTTCCGATTTCGGTTGATATTGATAATGAAAATCTAATCGAAGTAGTGTCAGTTAAAGCTTCTGCGGGTTATTTATTAGGCTATGATGATCCTGAATTTATAGAGCAATTAGAAAAAATAAAGTTACCATTCTTACCAACAGGGAAACATAGAGCATTTCCAATAAAAGGAGATTCTATGTTGCCTATGAAAGATGGTTCTTATGTAGTTGCAGAATTTGTAGAAGATATAAAAAATATAAAAAGTGGAGATTCTTATATTGTAATTACAAGAAATGATGGATTGACTTATAAAAGAATTTATAATCAAATTGAAGAAAATCAATCTTTTCTATTAAAGCCAGACAACCCAAGTTATAAATCTTATAATGTTCCCCTTTCTGAAGTATTAGAAATGTGGAAATTTACGTGTAGTATTAATACACAAGAATATGAAGAACACGAACTAAAATTAAGTAGTATTATACAAATGTTTAATGGACTGGGAGTGGAGTTAGCCGCTTTAAAGAAATCTATCGTTTAATATTTGTAGACTAATATAAAAGTAGATTTAGAGCTATTAAAAAACGAAGGTAGATTTTATAATAATTTACCTTTGTTTGTATTTTAAGAGTATAGTAAACCGTGTAATTTTCCGTTTTAAAAATCTAAGTTATCTCTTATATTATGTATGAAATGGATGATACCTTTTCTTGTTAGGGTTGGTTGTTTTAAATTATCTTTTTGAGTAGTCTGTTTTTATAAATTATTTACTTCCCGATACAAAAAATAAACAATACTGAAAATCAGTAAGTTCTATTTTAAAGGTACATATAGGGTACACCTTGATTCGTGTTAGAACAAATTAAACAAGTAAGACGTGTTGATAATGGTACTTGATTAGGATTCAAAAGTAAACTACCATATTATTTTTTGAGAGTATCAAAGATATCTAATTAGAGGTACTACCCATTCTTAAAAAAAATACAAGCATAAATAATTGCCCCACCTTCAATTTTGTATATAGTTTCATTTCCCCTAGGTTTTAGGTAGGGCTAAGTATATAGTCTGTCTTCACGCATTTAAATAACCATAACCTGTGGAGTGATCTACATATGTAAGTAGAAAAACATGAAGAACTAAATAGAATAATGGTATTTCATAGGTATTACTGTTGAAATAAGTGAGTTAGACAGCTCTCGTATAGCTTATTTAAACAAACCTAAAAGTATGGACTACAATAATTGTATTGCATAGCACAAACATCTCTATTTAGGCTGTAATCATCCCCATAGAAGTGCCCCGCCCCTTAACGGATATACTACAGTATACTAATTATCAATTGGGGCGGGGCCATAAACGCATGTACAAAACTTATTAGCACTAAGTTCTTAATAGTGCTAATTTTAATTGTCCTATTGTTTTTATCTGTTGCTTAAGATTTTCTTCATAGGTAGTTATCTTTTTAAGCTTTTCTACTCTTGACTGCCAATTATCTTCTTTATAGTTCTGTAAAGCTGTATCTAGGACTTTCCTTGTATCACCTATGGTAATGAATGGAATTACTGAACCTTTAATGTAGTAGTTAAAATACTGTCCTATTTGAAGTGATAAACATAGATAGTATAATGATTCTCTCTGTTCATTAGTCTCTATAAGTACTATAAAGCAATTTGGACAAGGTTCATTCATTGGTTTTCCGCTGTTCAAACCTTTGTTTAGAATGTAGAAGTGTGGTTTGCTGTAGGTTCTTCCTATTTTGTGTGTTTTAATCTCATAGTTACTTTGTTCAGTCATCTTAAAAATTTTAATGCTCAACTCTTTTTTGAGCGATTTAGAAAAAGAATGACTTACTGTGACTGTGGATATGTTGTCATAGATTTTTACTACAAATACGAGCGCTCAATAACATATTTAGACTACAAATCTTTTTCGCTGGAGATTTGTAGTAAAACCGAAGGCTTGATCTTTACAACAGGAAGGCGGCTGGTGAAGGGAAGGAGGTAAATTTGCATTTTTTCTAAATCGTTCATCTAATAGATTTAGGAATACTTCTTAAGACTATATTAATAAAGAAACTGTTTTATAAATACTATGACTATGAATAACTCTATAGATGTTGTTCCTGCTTATTAATTATGTCTAAAGTTTCTGAAGTTATAATGAGGTGTTTTTAACCTACTGCGAAGCCTCCGCGAGCGGAACGAAGATGGTAGAGCAATAGCTCGTTGAAGAATGAATAAGAGCGTGCTATAGCTACGTTTGACGCTTGTGGCGTACGTTTTTGACTATTAATAATCTCTATATTCTATACCCCTTCTTAGAATGGCGGCTGGAAAAACAAGGGAAAAACAATAAATGGAATGTAACGATTAGATTCTTTTAATAGAAGCAAGCATTGATTTACAGGTTTGAAGACGATAGTTTTGTGGTTATAAAAAAAGTACGTTCGGTTCAAATTTCTTATTTAAAACTCCACTTAAACTGTAAACAATGCGCGCTGACATGGTATGAATTAATAATAGCTACCTATATATGTTCTAAAAGTTAAATTTAAAGAACTAATTTGAGTGAAATGGAATGTTTGTATTTCTCTTGTGCGCGTTGGTAGAATCTTGTGCGATTTTTCTGAGCACGTGATTTCTCCAAATGGCTTTAAAACTCCTTATATTTTAGACATTAACTAGACAAAAACTATGACACAAAATAGTCTGAGTGACAGAGCGGGCTCGCAAAGTGCGAAATAGCGTTTTCCTCTTAATAAAATGCTTGCGCAGCATATCCTTATAAGATTTTAAGAGTAAAGTAAGCTACGGGTATCCGAATAGAGGAACGTATGAAGTAGAGCAAATGAGTGAGCTACAATGAGCACCAGCTGGAGCGCAAATTGTGGCAGAACGATTGTTAAGTACAAATTAGACGTAGGAGAATTTTTAATTATGCTGTACGAAATTAAGTGGATCGACTGAGGGACTCCTTATTACCCAAAAAAATTATATTTAACTCTAAAACTAATTATGAAGACGACATTAGTAATAGTTATACTGTAAAAATATATTTAGAATATTCGAAATTACTCAATCATAAATACATTAAATTTACCACTCAAAAAAAAAATGATTAAGACAAAAAATCTAATTCTTATATGCTCTCTAATAGCATTATTTGTATTTATTAAGTGTACTACTAAAAGCCCACAGAAAGAAGTAATACCCCCCATTAAAGAGGTAGAAAAAGCTATTGATTATGAAGCTATTTACAATTCCCTTGTAATTGAGTACAAACCAGAAATTACTTCACAGAAGGAATTTAAAAACTTCAAAAACAAAAGTAATTACGAAGATGTAATTGAAGCTTATGATGTAAGAAACTCACCTGAAATATTAGGTGGAAAGAGTAATAAAGAGAACATACGTTATTACGAACTACCAACTACCATTAATACACAGGAGCATGGTAATAATGGTATTATTTTTGGAGACCTTAACAATGATAATAAAAGAGATTGTATTATCAGTGTATTTAGATCAGATGGTTATAATGAAGTTACTTTCTTCTATGTTTTTATAAATCATGGAGATACTTTTAAACTAGAAGACGTAGCAAACGAAAATGATATTTGTGGTTGTAAAAAAGAAAGTTGGCCTAATCTATTCCGATATCAAAAAATAGAAGATGGCTATTTAAAAGGTGTCTCACAATGTCACCATAAAGATGCACATTGCTGTCCTTCTTTATTTTTTAGAACGAAAGTTAGTTTTACAGACGGAAAATTACAGTTTGACAGTGCAGAATTTGTAATGGATGATGCTGTAAAGTATAGGGCTACCCCAAAACTAGAATCAATACTCTATAAATTAGATTAAGAGAACCTTTTAATCTCTTTAAGCTGATGCTATCCAAAATAACACCCCAGCTATTACTAGGCAAATTAAGGATAGTACTCCCGCTCCAGAAAGACCTAAAATTCCAGCTAGAATTATACTTATAACACCAGCAATTGGCGTTATATTAAGATTATTGTTTTTACTCATAATTAGGTAATTTATTTGTTAATTTTTCTAATATTTTGTTTAGAATATATATCTGATGTTAGATAGTCATAATCCCGACACCACCACCGTATGAGTAATTGTTTCGTTAAATTATAAAAAATATTCTTTGAACTTATAAACCTTTTATTAATCTGATATTTTATAAAATCAATACCCTCTCATACATTTTCTAATTTCATTAAGTAAGAGACTTGTTGAGGCTAATTCATAATCATAATTAAGTTCTTCATGCCATAATTCAAGAGCCACTAAAGCCCCCATAACCCTTGTTGATTTTTTACCAAACAATCCTGCATGAGCTGCTCCAATCTGAAGAAAATCTCCTGCTAACAACGGCATACCCTTACTTTCAGAAATTCTAAGACCTCGCTTAAGGTGTTTAGAACATCTAACCTTCTCATATATTTCCTCATATTTAATTTCCCCGTAATCCTTTATGAAATTATTTTTATGATAATTTAATAGTTTTTGTATCTCCATTTTTTTTTTTCAATTAAATTCAATGTTCTTATAACTTTTCCAAGTATAAACTTATCTGATTCTATAAGTTTAATGATGTCTGTCAGTTTATAATTTATTTAGTTTACTAACAGACACAGAGTAGCATAACTGAGGTACGGTGTATTTTATTTAATACCTCTTGCTACTGACTTTAAAATATAACAACAACTAAATTGATTATCTTGGTAAGCTTAAGCAAGAATATAAAAAAAAAATTAAAATTTCTTACGGAAAACCGTAAACACCTAACTTTATAACCCACCTAGCCAACATCAGCATTACTATTTATCATGTCAATAATTCTTACAACCTTTATAACATCAGCATCGTTATCAAAAACACCACTTAAACCTTGGTCATTAAGGTCTGTAAAAGGAGACTCGTAGAGCATCGTTTTATCAATGGTGCCGTTGGTAGATAGATAAGATATAATTGTTTTAATAAAGGTCATTTGATCTGCTCTTAGGTTTCCTACTTGTAGGAAATCTGAAAAGGCTTCATTTAATGTAGACTGTTCAACTCCTGTAATACTTCTTATAAAAGCGCCTAAAGGTCTTTCTCCATACTGCTGCACAAATTCTTCTTTTGTGCCAGCAATTCCCTCAGAAAAGAGAATCTTTTCCAATTCATAAAGCTCTGCTTTTGTAATTGGTAAGTTGGTAGAAAGCTTATGTATGGTTAAATGATTTTTGTTTTTTCTAATGTAACTTTCTACACGGTCTTTATAAGATTGTAAGCTCACATAAGAGGTTACAGGCTCTCTACTTGTAATTCCGTCATAATCTAATACATCTTCAAAATTAGTGTAAATAGGTGCTTGCTTTTCGGTTTCTAAGTACTTGATTAACTCTCTTAAAGCTACTCTAAGTTCTTCTAGTTTTTTTACATTAATGGTCTCCCAATAATGATCTGTCTGTAGCTCCTTTATAAGTGGTAAATGCATTAATACCTGAGGTATGTTATCTTTCTTCTCTAAAGCAACAGCGGTACTGTAAATTTTACCCATGTACTTTGCTGTGTCTCCAGAACCTGTTAGCAATACAATTTGATATACTAAAACTAACATATCAAATCTTCGGGCAAGTTCATCATCACCTTTAGCAGCAGGCTGTAAGTGTGCTAAATGTGTATTAATTTCTTGTACATCACTTTTTGAAAGATTTAGCCATTTAGTTTTGTTACTAAACTCTTTTACATACCTCAGCTCTTTACGAACTATAAACCTGCTTTCATCGAGGTTTAATACTGTTTTATGTAATTCTGTTAGGTAACTATCTCTTATTTCAACCTCATCAGGTGTTTTATCTGATAAGTGTGTAATTAACTGTGATACCTTTAACTTAGCTTCAAAAATTTGTTGGAGTAGAGGCTTCATGTTATTTGCTGCAGCTCCATCAGGATGCTCATCAAAATACTCGAAGTTTTGACAATAGTCAAAAATTAAAAACTCCTTTTTATCTTCTCCTGGTGCAAATAAGTTTGGACATAATCGAGTACCTCTACCAATCATTTGCCAAAACTTAGACGAACTTTTTACTATCTTAAAGAATACTAAATTAACTACTCTAGGAGCATCAACTCCTGTATCCATCATATCTACAGAAACTGCAATTTGCGGTTCTTGCTCTTCTAAAGGATCTGCAAATTTTTCGAGAAGATCTTGTGCTTTGGTTTCATAATTATCAATTACTCTTAAAAACTTACCACTATACTCTGGGTAGTTTTTATTAAAACGCTCTTCTATAAAAACTGCATGTGCGTGATTCTTTGCAAAAATGATGGTCTTACCTAATTTGTCTCCTCCATTAACTTTAATTCCATCATTCATTAAGTGCTCTAGCACTTTATCTACAGTGTCTGTGTTAAATAACCATTTATTAAGTGCTGCACTTCCTATTTCTTCTGGAGCTTCATCATTTGTAGGGTCTCCAAATTTCTCTTCATATTCTTCCTTTTCGCTATCTGATAAATCTGCATATTTAATACCTTCTCGTTGAAACTTTAAAGGGATGCTTATGGCTTTTGGTGGAACTAAAAAGCCTTGGTCTACAGCTGCATCAAGTTCATACGCAAAAGTTGGGTTGTCATCTTCTATTCCAAAAAGTCCGTATGTATTTCTATCAATTTCTTTTTTAGGTGTTGCAGTTAACCCAATAATCATAGCATCAAAATAATCAAAGATTGCTCTGTACTTTTGATAGACAGATCTATGTGCTTCATCTATGATGATTAAATCGAAATGACCAACTCCGTAAAAGCGTTCGTCTTCTGTTTTTACTTTATCAATTTTATTGATAATAGTAGGATAGGTAGAGAACACCAAACGTGTACTATTATCTTCTTTTTCTTTGGTTAAGTCTATGCAAGACAACTCTGGTAAATACTCTTTAAAGGCGTTTTTAGCTTGTGAAACCAATGCGTTTCTATCTGCTAAAAACAATACTCTTTTAGCCCAGTTGCACTTGGTTAACATGTCTACAATTGCTGCAGCGGTTCTTGTCTTTCCGCTACCTGTTGCCATTACTAAAAGGCTCTCTCTTTTAGCCCCTCTTAAGTTTTTATCTTTATCATCTACAACTAAGTTTTCAGAAATTCTTTTTATAGCTTCTAGTTGATAATCTCGTCCTGCAATTGCTGTATTTACCTTAAATTTTCTAAGGTCTTTTCTAGTAGTTCTTCTGTCTATTAATAACTGTAGTTCATCTTGAGTGTAAAAACCATGTACTTCTCTATCTACATAAAAAGTATCATCCCAAAGAAAGGTTTCAAAACCATTGGTGTAAAAAATAATAGGTCTCTGTGAATACATTTGAGCTAAACAATCTGCATAGAGTTCTGCTTGATGCCTTCCTTTTCTAGCATCTGCCATTGTTCTTTTAGCTTCTACAACTGCTACAGGTTTTCCATCTTTTCCCCATAACACGTAATCTACATAACCAATTCCTGAGGGATTGGTGCTCTTTGGCATTCCTTTTACTTCATATTCTATTTCTCGTCCTTCGGTTAAATTATCCCAACCAGCATCTTTTAGTAAAACATCTATATAGAGTTTTCTTGTAACAGATTCGGGTATAAGAATAGGTATGGTTTTCTCAGGGTCTTTTGTTTTTTCTCTTTCAACTCTACGTTGGGTACTTAATTTTTGCTGAGCTTCTAATTGTTTTTGGAGTAGCTCTATTTGTGCTGCTTGTGCTTCTAACTTTGCACGTTCTTCTTTGTCTTTTTCTCTTCTATTGTCTAATTGCTGCTCTAGTAATTGGAGTGTTTTTAAAGTTTCTTTTTGCTCGTTCCCATCAGGGATTTTTTGCATGCTGAAAGCAGGAATATCAATAGCTACTTCACTATAATAAACTCCTAAAAAGCTTAAAAACCTGAACAAGTTTTTAATACTAGCAATAGACTGATCTTGCGTAATAGCTTTACCATGAGCTGCTGCATTACCATTTAGACGTACCAAATCTACCTCTCTAAACATAGAAGGTTTAATGATTTCTCTAAAACATTGCTCATGTATTAAACTAGCGAGCTTAGTATCATAAGGCCATTCTAACTCTACATCATTTTGATACAACCATTGTACAGTTTTTTCTAAAGCACTTCTAGAAATCATTGCACAGGCTTTAGGAGAAGTTAACGTTAGCTGTTCTGCTTCTTTTGCTTCTTTATAGATGGCTGGCCACTCTTTTTGTAGAAATTGAAAGTTGCTCATAATGTTTTATTAATGTTATACCTACGCTCCTTTTAACGTTGTTTTGTTTGGAGAGTTTCGATTTTGTGAACGAGGAATTTCCAGCGAAAATTCAGATGTTAGCAAAAATGTAACAAGTTTTAAATTAAGCTAAATATTGAAATTTTTTAAGCAAGATATTGTAAGCTGTTTTTCAGATTGTACTTTGATGTGTAAATCAAAAAATAGAATTTACTCTCTTATCACTATTAAATACCATTCATTTTAATTCTTAAATCATCCATTTGTGATTCCGATAATCCAAATTGTGATAATTTCCAATTTTCGTGTTTTCGAATTGGATGACCAGGGTCAATAGGGTTTTTAAGCTTAATTATACATTTTAAGTAAAAGTCCGCAGAATTGTCATATCTGTGAATACTTTCAACAATTCCAATATGAGTAATTGCCGAAACTGGGGCTCCCATATATAATCCAACATAATATGCGTCTTCTTTTGGTATAGCCTGTGGGGCACCACCAAATCCAATCCAAAGTTTACTAAAGTTTTCTTTAAACCATTGAGCATTTATTCCTCTGACTAATACTAAATCATTATTTGTAACATTCATATTAATTATTTTTTAGATATTTATTTTTTCAAATGGTTTACAACGCCTTTTGAACCAATCTGTTAAACTAGTTTTATGCTTGGTTTTTTTAAATTTCATTTATGTTATCAACATTCTATCGACGTAACTATATTATTTCACTGCTTTTGTTGATAGCGTATTTTCTTTCATAATTCTTCAGGTTTACACCAACTCTCCTTTAAACGCCCTTTGTAAAAGGCTGTTAAACAAATTTTCTGCTTGTACTAAACCTGCTTGTGCTTGTTCTTTTTGTGACTCTATAACTTTTACTCTTTCGGCAAATTTGGTTTGGAGATCTATTGGTGGAACTGGGATTTTAATAGTCTTGAATTTTGCAGCTCTTATTCCTTTAACCGCACTACCTGTAGCAAGTTGAAAAATACTACCTTGAATTTCCGATGAGTTAAGCATAAACTCTAATACAACAGAGTTATAGTTTTCTTTTGTTTGTAGGGTTATTAATCTTTGTCCTACAGCAAATTCTTCTAACCCATGAGGGATTCTACAAGTAAATCCTAAAGTAGCTCCTTCAGTTGTAAATAATACATCACCAGTTTTAGGGTATCCTCTTGTCATTATTTCATCATAAGTTTCCTTAGTGATATAATCCAATCTTTTTTTATCAAAATACCCAATTCGAACACTTTTTGCTGTCACATATGCGATCCCATTATCAACTTTTGTTAACGTCTTACCTCTATAATCTATAAAAGATGAAACTTCACTGATAGAAAGATAACCTTCTTTGTTTTTAAAGTATCCTCCAAACATATCTAGAAACAAACTTTGTGTCAACTCATCATACTTAGTAATGAGTGCTTTTGTTTTTTGTCTGTAGGTATCTGCTGCATCTAAAATTGCTGCAATCTTTTTTTGTTGGTCTAGTGGTGGGAGAGGGATTTTTACTTTTGAATATTTTGATATCCAATATCGTTTATGTAATTGTGTATCAATTCCTGTTTTCATCATCCTATAGTACAAGAATTTGATATCAGCTATTTCTTCTTTTGCTTTTAAAATTTTCATTGCAGAAGATTTTACTTTAAAAGGGAAATCTACATATTTAAAGGCTGTTGTAAAATCGTCAAAAATTATAACTGGTATATTTTTAAAGACATTATGAGTTTCATCTGTATAACCTAATAAGAATGTTTTTCCAGCAGTCAAGACAGGTATCTCAAACTCATCACTATAATCAGCCTTATCGACAATATAATTTGTAGGCTGTTCGTAATCTAATACATCTCCCAGAGTTACCATATTCAAATAGTTTTTACTCATCTCAACATCTCTTTTAAAGCTGCTAAAGCTTGGTTACGTTCTGTATCCAAAGTTTCAATCTCTTTTATGATATCCGCAGGAGCATCATATACAATCTCATCATATATAATTTCTTTGTAGCGGTTTATAGATAAATCCCAGTCGTTTTCTTTAATTTCATCAAAAGGCACTAAGAAACTTTTGTCTGTTTTTGCTCTACCTTTTTCTTCCTCTAGATTACGGTATCTGTTTAAAATATCAGGGATATCATTGTCTTTACTATCGTTACGCTTATCATCTAAACTATAACCATCTGCTTTCATGTCGTAAAACCAAACATGGTCTGTACCACCTGTACCTGTTTTTGTAAAAAAGAGTACAGCAGTACTTACCCCTGCATACGGTTTAAATACACCACTTGGCATAGAAATAACAGCATCTAATTTGTGCTTTTCTATAATTTCCTTTCTAATTTGTTTGTGAGCATTAGAGCTACCAAATAAAACACCATCTGGCACAATTACAGCACATCTACCACCAGATTTTAGCATCCTAAGCATTAGACCTAAAAAGAGTAATTCGGTCTTCTTAGACTTCACTGTTTTTAGTATCGAGTTTTCTACACCATCATAATCTAAACTCCCTTTAAAAGGTGGGTTAGCAAGGATTAGCGAGTATTTATCTCTTATATCTCCAGCACTTTCACTTAGTGCATCATTCTTCATTAAATTAGGGCTTTCTATACCATGCAACTGTAGGTTCATAGCTCCAATACGAATCATGGTATCATCTATCTCTACACCATTAAACATTTCGTTATTAAAATGATCTCTAAAGGTTTTATCTAGAAACCAGTCTTCATGATTTTCTCTAAAGTATTCTCCTGCTGCAACTAAAAAACCTGCTGTTCCAGAAGAAGGATCACAAATAACATCATCCTTTTTAGGTTGTGTCATATCCACCATCATTTTAATGATGTGTCTTGGTGTTCTAAACTGTCCGTTAGTACCTGCAGAAGCAATTTTAGAGAGCATGTACTCGTACAAATCTCCTTTGGTGTCTCTATCGTTCATGTTGATTTTATCAATTAACTGAACCACTTGGTCTAACAATCTTGGAGTAGCAATTATAAAGTTGGCTTTGCTCATAAACTCAGCAAAGACACCACCTGTATTTCCTACTTGTTTCATGTGGTCAAAAACTGTCATTTCATCTACCATAGGTTTGGTAAATACATCAAACATGCTTTGTGGGTCTTTGTTCTTAAAAGAGCTCCACCTTAATTCTTTTTGTGCAGGAGAGAATATTTCATTCTGAATAGGAATACCAACGGTATTCGCTTTTTTCTCTTCTAGAAGTTGGCGCTCGTCCAACCTTCTTATAAATAGTAAGTAGGTAAACTGTTCTATAACAGATAAGGGGTTAGAAATTCCGCCTGTCCAGAAGGCATCCCAAATTTTATCTACTTGTGATTTTAACTCTCCAGTAATCATATGTTTTATGTGTGATTTTTAAACCTTTACATACATTATGACTCCATAGAATATGAGAGTTCATAACTGTATTATAAAAGTTTAACAATTTTTTTGATAAATGTAAGAAAAATGAAGAGTTTTAGTATAAGAATTATACAAATAAAAAACTTTAAGTTTTTAATTGTTTAGAAACCTCTTTTACCCATTCAATCTGTTTACTGTGGATAGGTGGCAATGGATGATAATAAGCCCAGTTAGTACCAGCTTTTAAAATTCCGTAGGGATTTGAAGCGTTGCAAGCTGCAATAGCTTTTAAAGCTAAAGGCTTTAATTTGTTAGAGACACCCCAACCATAGATAACAGTTGCAGTATTTACCCATAATTGGCTGAGGTCTTCCTTTCTTGTATCATCAAATATAGAGTGTGCAATACCTTTAGTATCTAGCTCCGCTATTTTATCATAAAAGAGATTGCTCTTTGGTTCACGTATATCAGATAGGTTTAAGACTCTTGCGTAGTTAAATCCAGCATTCTGCATTACCTGAATTACTTGCGACTGTGTTCGGTCTGGAATAGCTTCTGATGCTGTGGTATTATTGTCAATCTTATCAAGAGGATATGAGCCTCCTGGGTTCATCATTATTACCATTAAATCAGGCGTTTTACAGCTTAATTTAACGTTTTTGAGATCTAAGTACTTGCGGAAGTTAAAACCTTGTGTCTGGTAGTATAAACCTGTTATTTTGTATTGTTTTTTCATTAGTTCTTTATTTAATAGCGTTCAATAAATGGTGCATAATTTTCAGACATTTCTTTAACTCCCACAAAAATATTACCAAATCTTGGTTTTAATTTATTCTCCTTGATTTTTAAGTAGTTACTCATTATTTTTTCCCAAAGTCTGCTATATAGATGCTCATATTTTTCTTCATCAAAATCAATTTCTTCAGTAATTTCTTGTTTAGTTAGGTTTTGGGTCTTTAAGTGTTCTATAGTTTCATCTCGGTCCTCTATATCTTCATTTTCAAGCTCAAATAATGGGTTATTGATAATAGATTCGTAAATTAAAACCTCATCCTCTACAGACATTTTATAACCTTTAAATTCTTCTTTAAGAAAAATAGTTACAATTTTATTAAAAAAATCAGCAGATGTAAGAAGCCCTGTTCTTGTTTTAAAAATTATATCATAAAGCAATTGAGGATCAGGTAATTCTTCTTCATCTTCATTAGAAAAAAAAATGTCACTTCTTGATATTTGTGGGTTTAACATTTGATTAATCTCCTCATCGGAAAAAGTGTTTTCATCAGTGTTTTTGAGGTTAGTATCTTTTTTTTTAATTTTCTTGTTCTTAGTTTTCTTGTTCTTAGTTATATGTAGTTTTTGCACTTTCGAAACTGATGATTCTACAGTTTGCGTACTGTCATTTTTCAGTATGAGGCTATCATTGGTTATTTTAACCTTTTTAGGCTTTATTTTCGCATTTTCTAATAATGAATCAATAGATTCATTTCGTTTGTTAAGCATTAATTTAACTTTCTCATTCTTTATTCTTTTTCTTTCTTTTCGGCGAACTTTTTGTTCCTCTAACGCCTTGTCATAAGCTTTATTTACCTCATCAAAGATCACTGTGTAGTATACTTTTTTTAATTGAGTTACTTGAATAGTCTTTCTCTTAATCAGTCCTTCCTTCTCTAGTATTTCTAAAGGATTAGAATTTCCTTTCCTCCCTAATTTTGATTCTTTTACACCAGTAGCCTCTTCAATATCCTTATAAGTTATATAAAATGCTTTATTTCCCTCCATTATTTTATGCTCTTTTTTATCATTAATAAAATAATCATATTTATAAACTAAAAAATTCAGTATTACGGCAGATTCTAAGCCTATTCTGTTTATAATAGGCTTATAGAAAGTACCGTAATTACCCTTGCTTAGTAATTTATTTTGCTCAGATTTCTCTTTATTTTTTTTCATCAGAAAACTTTGGTGCTTTTTTCTTACCTATCTTCACATCAGCGTATTTATCATTCTTACTAATATCTATCGCTCTTTTGTTGTAAGAGTTCTCTGAGTCAAAATCTAGAATTAAATCACTTTGCTTATCGTTTTTCATAATGCTATTTTTTAGAGTTAGACAAGAAGTTGTCGGTTTGTTCATCAATTTCTTCGTCAGAGAATACTTTACCTGATTTTATATAGTCAGTAAGTTCTAATTTAGAGAAGTAGAGCCTTTTACCTCGTTTCATATGAGGGATCTCTTTTTTACTAACTTTGCTGTATAGAGTAGGTACTGAAAGGTTTAAGAATTTTGCAGCTTCCTTAGTATTTAGAAGATCGTTTTGATCTTCACGCTGGGTTGTTGATTTTAACAACAAAGCAAAGTTATCAATTTTGACACTTAATTCGTGGACTACCTGTGGTAATGATTCAAAATTTAAATTACTCATTTTATAAAATTTTACTTACATTAAATACTTCATTGTATTTAACTTGGAGCAAAACTATATATTACAACAAACAAAATTTAACGGGGAAGAATCCGTATTTACGGGAAAAATACCGTGTTTACGGGAAGTACTGATTTATTAAGATTTGGATACTAAATCATCATATCCGTGTGGTGTTTTACATTTTTCAATGGTACTTTTTTTATCCTTTCGGTACGGATAAAAGCAAGAAGTAATAAGTTGAAAAAATGAATCTGGTTTAGTTTTAGTTGGATGTAATAAAACAAAAAGCTTTTTGAACGCCGTTCTAATATTGTCTTTTGCTGTATTTACCGTCATTATTGGATTTTTAATAACAGGTAGACTTAAGTTGTTTTTATAATAGGAAGAAACCCAGTTTATTAACTTTGTAAAATCTTCATCTGATAAAATTTGCACTTTTTTTCTAGGGTCTATTTTAAGAGTAAAATTAAAAGCTTCTTTTACAGCTTTTTGGATTTCATTATTATGACTATCTTCTTGAGAGTCGTTTATTGATAATGTAGATGAATCTACTTTACATAGTTCATCTAACTCATCTATATTAGTTGCTTTTTTTGCTCTTTCAGCTTCTGTTTTTAAGAACTCTAATTTTGATTTTCTTAACACTAAAGTGCTTTTGTAGATTTCTTTATTAGGCTCTATGAAGGTTATAGGGTCTTCTAAATAAATACCAAATTCATTTATAGCATTTATTAAACTTGAAGCATCGTTGGATTCTTCCCAGTTGGGACTTGGTATTTTCTTAATAGCTAAATCATTTAAAAATTTATAATATTTTTTTTGTGCTTCTAAATAATAATGGTCAATAGTTTCATAATATGCATCAAGGTGTTCTTCTGGTATGTTTGATGATGTATTATAAATGCTACTTTGGTGAAATGTTCTTTGTATTTGTATGTTTAATTCATTAATTAATTTATTAAAAAACTGTTTCTTTGAAAATATTATTTCGCTATTTTTTTTTGCAGTATCAAACTCTTGAAAAAAATGCTGGGCAATTTCATTATCATCTTTTCGAGTGTAAAGTAAATATGCTCTAGAAATTATATCAATTAGGTTTTCCATGAAAGTGTTTTTATGTAATTTTTTATATGAATTATAGGTCAAGTTTGATTTTATCAGTTGTATCTCGTTTCACCTTATCTATAATTTTTGCATAGATTTCAGTTGTTTTTATACTCTTATGTCCTAACATTTTTGATAAAGTATACATATCTGTTCCGTTGCTTAACTGTAAAGTTGCGTAAGTGTGTCTAAAGCAATGAAAGGTAATCTTTTTTGATATTCCAGCAGAACTTATCCACTCAGCTAAATGTTTATTATTGTATGCTGAATATTTTAATCCTTTAAATACTTTTTCAGTAGGTTCTTTGCGTTTGCCTAATAAGCTAAATGCTTGTTCAGATATAGGTAAATAATTATCACTTTTAGTTTTTTGTCTTTTTGTTAATATTGTATAGCCAGTGTTTTGAGAAAAAGTAATGTCGTCCCAAACCATATTTTGGATTTCTTTAAAGGCCATTCCTGTAAGTGCTGAGAAGATAGCTGCTTGTCTTAATAAGATATTTTTACAGGAGGTTTTATATAATATATTTACCTCTTCTATTGTTAGGAAATCTCTTCTTGTTTCTTCTTCTGCTATGGGGGATATCTTATTATTTAAATCAGTTTGGAGTATCTCGTCTTTATATGCCTGTTTTAGAGCAGCCTTTATCTTATTGAAGTAAGAAGATGCAGTATTAATTTTAAGCTTTACTTTACTACTCTTATTGCTATTTGCTTTTAGTAAATAACTTTTAAAATCCTCTAATAGGTTAGGAGTAAGATCTTTAAATTTTACACTTCCTTTTGTGAAAGCTTCAAAGAATTTTAAAGCAGAAATCCAGCTACTATGCGTAGAGCCGTACTTCTTATTAGCTAGTTTTTTTAGATACTCAATAAAACATTGTTCACCTAACTCATTAATTCTTAATTGTTCCTTCTCTACATTACTATAAATTTCTGGTTTACCTATAATGTTATCACGTTTTTGCCTAATACTTTCTGCTCTTCTTAAGGTGTTAGAATTGTGCATTTTGTCTGTAGAAGATAGTCCTTTGAAAGTCTTTAAAAAAGTTTCAGTATCTAGGAGCTCTTTTTCTTGTGATGTAGTATCCTTACCCTGTAACTTTAGGTTTTTTATTCTTTCTTCTAATTTTTGTAAATCACTTTTTAGCTCTTTTTTATCTAAATAAAGGTACAGCCCTAGAAACTCTCTACGTGTTTTTTTTCCTGTTTTATGATTTGTAATGGCAGGGTAGAAGTCGAGGTATAAACTTTTACGTCCTCCAGAAATATTTTTTTCTCTTAATTTAACTTTTACTGCCATTAGGATGCTTTTTTTTAATGTATTATAGGGAAAACAAAGTGTCTATTTCTTTCTTTGGGTAATAAGCAAATCTTTCGATATAGGTTTTTGATATATTGTTTCTTTTAGCTATAGCTCTTAAGCCATTGTCTGAGACTTTATATTTTTCTTTAATTTCTGATATAGAGTAACAGTTGCCAATTTCTAATTTATCGTACTTGATTGGTGTTGGTTTAGTATTGTTAAAAATACCTTCAATATCTGTTCTCCTTATTTTAGTCAATCTATGATTTAGGTTTACAGCGTTTAAAGTTTTGTTTTCGATCATTCTATAAACAGTTTTTTTATTGCAACTGAATAATAGAGCTACTTCCTTTACACTTAAAAACTCTTTATCTTTTATGAAAGCTAAATCTATGGCTTTTACCTTAGGTTTGATGTTTTGAGTAGTTAAGACATTAGTTTCCGCATCTTGTTTTTTTTCTAACCTTTTACGAAGCTTATAATGTTTTTGATTACATTTATGAGAGCAGTACTTTGTTGTTATTCTATGGCTTTCAAACATTTCACCACAGCTTACGCATTGCCTTAAAACCTTAAAATTAGTACTACTCATTTACCCTTTTTTTAGTGTCCTATTAATACCTTTAAGGATAGTTAAGAGTATTTAAGGGACTTTATTTCACCTTTTTTCACTCAAATCACTATTTTTTTAATCAAAATTAGTGTTGAGGTACAGCAAAGGTACAAAAAGGTACAAAATAAACGATAAATAAGACAAAGTATTGATAAGTCTAATTAGTGCGAATGGCTTGTTTTATTAGTTGTAGTATGGTTTTATTAGGGTTTTGTTATTCGATTGTTTTGTGTGGTTACTTTCCGATACAAAAATTCCCAAAAATATGCCCCAAAATATCTTTATCAACATCATACTCGCCTGTAATATTACCTAAGTGACGCAAGCATTCTCTGATATCAATAGAAAATAAATCAGTAGAAATTTCTAGATCTATTCCTTTTTGAACAGAAGAAATTGCGATTAATGCGTTGTTTAAAGCCTCAAAATGACGCGAATTTGTAACAATCGTTTCATTATTACTTAAAGCACCAATATTAACTAAAGAAGTCAATTCATTTTTTAGTTCTTCAATTCCGGTTTTGTTTTTAGCAGAAAGTAAAATTAGATTCTCAATATCAGATTGCAAAATTGAAGAATCGCTACAAGATAAAGTATCAACTTTGTTGGCAATCACTAATAAGCGCTTGTTAGGGAAGCGTGTTTTTATAGTTTCTATTTCTTCTAAAAACTCTTCACCCGCATACGCGTATTTATTTGAGTCAATTAAGAAAATAATCAATTGGGCATTCTCTGCTTTCTCGTACGCTTTTTTAATCCCGATGCTTTCTACAACATCTTCCGTTTCTCTAATTCCTGCAGTATCAATAAAACGGAAAGCAACACCATCAATAATCATTTCATCTTCAATAGCATCACGTGTTGTACCTGCAATATCAGAAACAATGGCTTTTTCTTCGTTTAAAAGCGTGTTTAATAAAGTAGATTTCCCAACATTTGGTTCTCCTATAATTGCAACCGGAATTCCATTTTTCATGGCATTTCCAAAAGAAAAACTATCAATTAAACGTTTTAAAACAAAAGTGATTTTAGCAACCAATTCTTTAAACTTTGTACGGTCTGCAAACTCAACATCTTCACCAGAAAAATCTAATTCTAATTCTATTAAAGCCGCAAAATCTAATAACTGAACACGTAAATCTTTCAATTCATTGGTAATTCCACCACGCATTTGCTGAATCGCCATTTGATGACTCGCCGCAGAATTAGAAGCAATAACATCTGCAACAGCCTCCGCTTGACTTAAATCCATCTTACCATTTAAAAAAGCACGCATGGTAAACTCACCATTATCTGCCATTCTACAGCCGTTTTGTAAAAACAACTGAATGATTTCTTGCTGAATAAAGCTAGAACCATGACAAGATATTTCTACAACATTTTCTCCTGTATAAGAATTAGGATTCTTAAAAACGGACACTAAAACTTCATCAATAAGGATGTTATTTTGTACAATATGTCCTAAGTGAATGGTGTGTGTTTTCTGGTTTTTTAGCGTTTTGCCTTTTTTAATAGATTTAAAAAAAGCATCAACAATCGTTATAGCGTCTTCACCAGAAAGTCTAATCACAGAAATTGCTCCAACACCAGCAGGGGTTGCTAAGGCAATAATAGTATCGTTTTTAATCATATTGCAAAAATACATAAAGATTTTACAGAAAAATAAAAAGCCCAACACATTTTGTATTGAACTTTTTAAGTAATTTGAGGGACTATAAATATTATTTAAGAAACTTTTTTAGCTTCAGTTTGATGTATATCTAAACGCTGATTTGGTAAGATTTCTAACGTTCTCATAGGGAACGGGATACTAATATTCTCTTTATCAAACGCCTGTTTAATTTTTATAATAGCATTGCTTTTTCCTTTCAGTCGTTCAAGAGCATTTTCAGACTCTATCCAAAACCTACATAAAAAATTAATAGAACTATCACCAAATTCAGTAAAATAAAACTCTACATTTTTGCCTAACTTTTTTTGATCAAAATTGCTATTAATAACCTCTTTTATTAAAGCTTCTACTTTTTCTAAATCTGCTCCATATTCAACACCACACTCAATAGAAATTCTCATTTTGGTAGTAAGTGAATAGTTTTTAAAAGGGGTTTCTAAAATGGTTTTATTTGGTATAATTACCATATTATTATCTGCTTCTTTAATAACAAAATAGTTTAGGTTTATATCCATAACTTCACCAGAATATCCATTGGTTTCTACCCAATCACCAATATTTAAGTTTTGCCTAAAAGATAAAACAACACCAGAAATCGTGTTAGAGAGGGTACCTTGTAATGCTAAACCAATAACAATACCAGATACACCAGCTGCAGAAATAATAGCTTTTAAAGTGTCATCAAATTTTAATACGGTCATTGCCAAATACAGACCTACTAAAATAGTAAGGGCAGAGGCAAATCTAGACACTAAATCTCTAACAGATTTTTGTCTTATTTTTTTTCCTATAGTTTTATTTACAATAGAATTCATTCCCCTAGAGGCAAAATATGCTATAAATAATACAACTATTGCTATAGCTATATTGGGAATGTTTTTAATAAAGACTTCTTTCCAGACTTCTAGTTTTTCTATTATTTTTTCCATTTTTTAATTTAGAGTTCGTTTAATTTATGTGTAGTAATTTAAGGTTATTTTTATTACTCTACAAAACTACTATCTAATACATCACTAGTATTTTTAGACCATGCATTTAACATCCAAGAAGATTTTTCTAATTCTCTAATATAAGCACCAATTAAATCTAAGGTACCTTCATCATCAGCAACATTTGCTTTTTCTATAACTTTAGACAGTTGTGTTAAAATAATTTCTTGGTCATTTTTTAAAATGTTTACCATTTCAACATCTGTCAATAAAGGGCTAGATTCTTTAACGTTAGAAACCTCTATATAATCAGATAATTTACTAATAGGGTGGTATTTTAAGGTAACAATTCTTTCTGCAACATCATCAATTTTAATTTTGGTGTCATTATACATCACTTCAAATTGATTATGCAATTCAAAAAAGTTTTTACCTAAAACATTCCAATGAAAATTTCTTAGTTTTTGGTAATACACTTGGTAATCTGCCAAAAGCACATTTAATTCTGTTACTACGGGTAATACTTTGTCTTTGTCTATATTTAAGTAATTCATAAGTTATATGTTTTTAAGTTCACTACAAAATTACAATCAAAGCTTAAACTGTCTTTGCTCAAATAGATGACATCTTAACTCAAATACTTTTCAATAAAAATTTATAACTCAAACTCTGTAACAAAACAAACTTATTTATGTCTAATAGGTACACAACTAAAACTTTAGATATAAAAATGAAAGAAGATAAACAGTTATTGGTACTTACCCATTTAAGTCAATTATTAGATTTTGTAACCGGCATTGGAGGCTTTATAGTTCCTTTAATTTTATGGGTAACAAAAAAGGATGAAATCTTTGGAATGGATGCACACGGAAAAGCAATTCTTAATTTTAGAATCTCTATGTTTATCTATATCTTAATTTGTATCCCCTTAATTTTTCTTTTCGGATTAGGAATTTTAGGGTTCATTGTAATCGGGATTTTCTATTTAATTTTTCCAATCATAAATGCCATAAAAGTAAGTAATAATGAAGCTCCAAATTATCCTTTGAGCATTACATTTATAAAATAGAAAAAGAAGAAATTTACTTATTAAAATCGTCCATTTTTAGGACGATTTTTTTTGTTGTAAATATGATTCCTAAGTTGGGCGTTCCCTAAAAAGGTCAGGCTTTACACTATATCTTTTTGTAAAAACAAAAAGGATGCCGCTCCAATCCTTAACGCAAACAAATTATAGACTATAAGAAAAATTGATAGTTGTCTTTTTAATAGTTTTTTTTATTTTTATGAATTTTAAAATCAATTAGTTAAATGCTGTTTGTTTAAGTTTTGGTTTAACTTTGTTTTTGTTGGTTTATAGTTTTTTTTATCACAGTAATTACATTGTGAACGACAATACGATCGATAAAAACACCATTTAAATCATAAAATAAGAAGTAACTATTTTAGTTAAAGTTTGAAAATATATAAGATTAAATGTTCTTTATAATGTCTTCATATTCGTAAAAAAAGAGCTCAAATTTGGGCATGGTTTCCATGTAAAATTCAAAACAATCTCTCCAAGAATTTTTATTATAAACACTAAATTTTCCTTCATAAGGAACATAGATTCTATGAATTATTTTACCGCTTTCTAATTCATATTCATCGTTAAAAATTACCTCTGGTAATTCATTTTCTAGCAATGTTTTTAAAGATAACATTTGGTCGTAGTAGAGTAGGTTTACCAATTCATCCGGATTTTCAATGTCTAAACAAACCATGGCTTGTTTTCTTTCGGCAACAAATTTAAATGAGAAACCCTTAATTTTTGTATTGTACAATAACCATTTTCTAGGAAAAGATTTTCCAAAACTAGTCCAAAAATCTTTTCGTAAAAGTGCTGATTCTTCTTTAGAGAACATTCGTTATTTTTTATTCGGTGTAAATATGTGAACTTTTTCTGTGCTAAAACCAGTAGAAAACCACGTTCTATAATATAATAAATCTGTATTAAAACTAGTGGAAATTAGATTGGCTGTTGCTTCTAATTTGGCGTTGTTAAAGTCCGTATTTGTGTTATCAATACTTAAAATAATTCCAAAATTATGATCTTTCGGCACGTTGTCATCCCATTCGTGTAGAGTACCAATTTTATAAGGTTTACTTATATGGTAATCGATTCCGTTAAATTCAACTTCTGCGTATTCCATTTCATCCTCGGTATTAAAAGTCATTTGAGGCAATTCTAGTACTAGACTAAATTTTTGACAAAATTCTTTTAAACTAAGATCAACAAAAGCAGAAAAATGTTCGATTTTAGAAATATTTTCAATATCCATAATTTGTTATTTATCCGTGAATTTTTGCTGTATTTCCTCTTTCTTTCATCAATTCAGCTTCAAAAGCCAATAATGAATGCCATTTTTTATCAACAATCTCTTTATCTTGATATTTGCGTGCAAACTGTAAAAAAGTAGTGTAATGTCCTGCTTCAGAAATCATTAAATTGTTATAGAATTTAGATAATTCTTCGTCTTCCATGTTTTCAGAAAACACTTTAAAACGCTCACAACTTCTAGCTTCAATTAAGGCAGCAACTAACAAACGCTGAATTAAAGCATCTGTTCTGTCTCCTGTCTTTTTAAAGAATTTCTGTAATCTTATTGCATAATCATTCTTTTGTTCACGACCTAAAACCATACCGCGTTTCACCATTAATAAATGCACCATTTTAAAGTGTTGCATTTCTTCAATAGCAATATTGCTCATTTCTTTTACAAGCTCGGTTTCTTCAGAATAATTTATAATAATAGATACTGCATTAGAAGCCGCTTTTTGCTCTAAAAATGCATGGTCTGTAAGTATTTGCTGTAGATTGTCTTTGGCAATTTCTGCCCAAGAAGTTTCGGTTTCAAATTGTAATCCTAACATACTTTTATTTTTTGGTAATCTCAGACCTAAACAAGCCAGAGATTTAATTTATTTAGCATTTGTACAAAGGGTTCTTAACTACTCTCACTAATAAATAACGTATTAACATTATAATTAGGTAATGCGGTTGTTTTAAGACGAGTGCTACAAATAGTGGTCCTTTAAAAATTGAACGTCAAAAATAGTGCAATTTTCATTAAAAAGTACATTACATCCTTTATTTACTTGTGGCATCGTTTGTTAAAAAGAAATTATTTTGTGTGTTTATTTCAGCAGAAATCAATAAAAATGGTTTCTAGAATAAAGGTTTTTCTCCAAAATTAGGTATCCATCTTATTTATGATAGTTTTCTGATGTCATAAATTCGTTTTCAAACGCTCTCGTTATTAGCACTGTATGTGAAAAATAATTTTTTATTTTTAAGAAAACGTAGCATTATTAATAATTTCATACATTTTTTGTAAAAAAGAGATATATTGTTTCGTTTATCCGTAGAATAATACAAACTTTAGAAAAAATAAAAAACTAAATATTTGTTTCTATGATGGGCAAACATTCTTATTTTTACAACTAAATGAACTATTAATATATGATTGAATTAGCAGGAATAATTATTTTAGGAATATTAGCACAATGGGTGGCATGGAAATTTAAAATACCTGCAATCTTACCTTTAATATTAATTGGTTTACTAGTAGGACCAATTGCTGCAGAATTCTTAAGTGAAGATGGCACAAAGTGGATAGAACCAATTTGGAATGGTAAAAAAGGTCTTTTTCCTGGAGATAGTTTGTACTACTTTGTTTCTTTAGCCATCAGTATTATTCTTTTTGAAGGTGGTTTAACCTTAAAAAGAAGTGAAATTAAAAACGTTGGCCCTGTAATTACAAAACTAATTACCATAGGATCTACGATTACTTTTTTTGGAGCAGGAATTGTGGCACATTATGTTTTTAATTTAAGTTGGGAACTTTCTTTTCTATTTTCAGGTTTAATTATTGTTACAGGACCTACGGTAATTACGCCAATTTTAAGGAATATTCCATTAAAAAAAGATGTTTCTACCGTTTTAAAATGGGAAGGGATTTTAATTGATCCCATAGGAGCTTTGGTAGCGGTATTGGTTTTTGAGTTTATTAGTGTAGGTGGAGGAAGTGGTTTTACTAAAACGGCTTTAATGGAGTTTGGTAAAATATTACTTTTTGGTACTACTTTTGGATTTACGTTTGCGCATGCTTTAGCGTATGCCATCAATAAAAAATTAATTCCTCATTATTTATTAAACGTCGTGTCTCTTTCAACCGTATTATTGGTTTTTGTAGAGTCGGAAGTTTTTGCACATGAATCTGGTTTATTGGCAGTAGTGGTTATGGGAATGGTTTTAGGAAACGGAAAATTAAGTAACTTAAAAGAACTTCTTTATTTTAAAGAATCTTTAAGTGTTTTGTTAATTTCTATCCTATTTATTTTATTGGCAGCGAACATCAATATGGAAGATTTACTGTTGCTATATACTTGGAAAACGGCAACGTTATTTGCTATTGTTGTTTTTGTTGTGAGGCCTTTAGCGGTATTTGTAAGTACTAGAAATTCTAAATTAAAATTCAACGAAAAACTATTTATTAGTTGGGTAGGACCTCGTGGAATTGTAGCAGCAGGTATTGCGTCTTTATTTGGTAGTAAGTTAATAAAACAAGGGGTAGAAGGAGCAGAATATATTACACCGTTGGTTTTTATGATTGTTTTAGGTACCGTTTTATTTAATGCAACAACAGCACGATTATTTGCAAAAATGGTTGGTGTTTTTCTAAAGAGATCAGATGCTATTTTAATTATTGGAGCTTCGAGTCCTGCTAGGTTAATTGCAAAATATTTAAAAGAAAATAACAAAAGAGTTATTTTGATAGATTCTAATAAAAACTTTATTCAAAAATCATTAAAAGCAGGTTTAGAAGCGATTGAAATAGATATTTACAACCAAGATTTAACGGATAATATTGAGTTGAATGATGTAGGTTTTCTAATTGCAATGACGGGTAGTGAGGCTGTAAATAAATTTGCTTTAGATAGTTTTTCAGAAAATTTTGGAGAACAAGGCTCTTATAGATTGGCAACTGCCGAAGAAATAAAGAAAACAGATTTAAGTAAAGAACAGCGAAAAATATTATTTAATCCGAAAGGCGATTATATAAATTTAAGTGAAGCTTTTAGAGAAAATCCTAAAATTTATGAAGTAGAAATTACTACGGAAGATGAATACCAAACAATGGTTTCTAGGTTATTTCATGAATTTAAATCGGTATTGTTGTTTATTAGAAAAGAAGGAAAATTATACTTAATTCCTGAATTTGAAAAAACAGAATTAAGCAAAGATAATTGTACCTTAATTTACTTAGGGAAAAATGTATAATCCTTTTTAGAGTTAATATAACTTTAATGGCTCAACTACCATTTGTTACATATCTAACTCAAAAGATTGACGTAGTTTGTCTATAAGAGGGTTTATTTCTTTCATCTTATTATACTTTTCTTGCGGAGTGTAGGCAAACTTTTTTTCTATGGTTTCGTTTAAACTAACTTCAAGGCTAATACCATAATTATTAAGTTTTTTTCTCAAGAAATTTATCAATTCAGATCTTCCTTTTCTAAATTGTTCTTCCATTAACTTGTTAGGTACTGAAAAAGATATTTTATAGTTTTTACCTAATTTAGGTGTGTCGGTACCTACAATAGAAGCCATACTTCGCTCTCCTTTTTCAATTAACAAGGCAACGTAGTCTTTCCAAAGATTTTGTAGGGCTTCTTGGGTAAAAAAGTCTTTTGGATGGTTGTCAAAGTTTTCTTCTTCAACAACTTTCTTTTCTACCTTTTTTTCATGAATACTTTTTAAAGATAAAGAAGAAGCACGTCTACCAACAGATTTTAATATCGGTTTTATTCTTGGTTTAGGTTTTGGCGCAGGTGTTTCTACTTTTGCTGCCTGTGCAACTACAGGTTTTTTCTCAACCGGTTTTGCAATCTCTTTTACCGCAGGCGAAAGTGCCTGGAAAAATGTAGCTGGAATTATGTAGTTAGCTGATTTTTTTTTTTCTCCATCAAAAGTGATAGAGGCAATTTGCATGATGGTTAATTCTACCAGCAGTCGCTGATTTTTACTTGCTCTATAATTCAAATCACACTGATTTGCTTTTTCTATAGATTGCATTAAAAACGGAATACTTGCTTTGGTTGCTTGTTCTAAATATTTCTTTTTAGCAGCATCTCCAACTTCTAACAGTTCTAAAGTTGCTTTGTCTTTTGCAACCAATAAATCTCTAAAATGACTTGCCAATCCGTTTATAAAGTGATGTCCTTCAAAACCTTTACCCAATATCACATTAAAAGCATTTAATACTTGTGGTATTTTGTTTGTCAGCATTAAATCTGTCATATTAAAATACGTTTCGTAGTCTAATACATTTAGGTTTTCAGTTACAGCCTCTCTTGTTAAATTGTTTCCAGAAAAACTAACAACTCTATCAAAAATAGACAAAGCATCACGCATGGCTCCATCTGCTTTTTGAGCAATAATATGCAAAGCATCATCTTCTGCCGTAATGTTTTCTTTTTCACAAATTACTTTTAGGTAATTTTTAGCGTCTAAAACACCAATTCTTTTAAAATCGAAAATCTGACAACGAGATAAAATCGTCGGAATAATTTTATGTTTTTCTGTAGTTGCTAAAATAAAAATAGCGTGTGCAGGTGGTTCTTCTAACGTCTTTAAAAAAGCATTAAAAGCTGCCTGAGATAACATGTGTACCTCATCTATAATATATACTTTGTACTTACCGGTTTGTGGCGGAATACGAACTTGGTCTGTTAAACTTCTAATATCATCAACAGAATTGTTAGAAGCGGCATCCAGCTCAAAAATATTAAAAGCAAAATCTTCATCTGCAGAAACTTCTGCATCTTGTTGGTTAATGCTTTTAGCCAATATTCTAGCACAAGAAGTTTTACCAACTCCACGAGGACCTGTAAACAATAAGGCTTGCGCCAAATGGTTGTTTTTTATAGCCTTTTCTAACGTGTTTGTAATGGCTTGTTGCCCAACAACATCCGCAAAAACTTGTGGACGATATTTACGCGCAGAAACTATAAAATGCTCCATGTATAATAGATTGTATATTGTTAAAGTCCTTTAAGTGTTCTTAAAATCAAAATAGATTTTGATTAAAAATAGCAATGGAGTTTATTAAAAATATTAACTTTATGCTTCGCTTAACGAGACCGGTTTATTTTTTGACTAAATTATTCAACAAAAATAGGGGTATCAGCTATTTTTTACAAGATATTTTCTTAATAAAAAGCTAAAGTTGTAAACAACGTGTAAATTGTTTATATTTATATCGACTACATAGGTAAGTTAAAAATAATTTTGATTCCCCTAAAAATGGGATTGAATGTTTCCAAGGACATCCTAAAGATATAACCCCTTGGAATTTTTTTAATTAAAAGTTCGGAAAATTGTACTAGAGATAAACCAACTGTCTTTTGTGCAATTTTCTTTTTAACCCTAATATTTAAAGTAAAATGAATATTTTAAAGTCTATTACCCTAGTAAGTTTTTCAATATTATTAATTTATTGTTTTGGTTTTACCAATAAAAAACAAACTAAAACCGAAACAAAAGCGACTTATGTTGCCAAAGAAAACACCAAAGTTGCTTATTTTGCAAGTGGATGTTTTTGGTGTGTAGAAGCTATTTTTGAGAGTGTAAATGGAGTAGAAGAGGCTGTTTCTGGTTATGCTGGTGGGCATACTTTAAACCCAACGTATAAAAGTATTGGTACCGGAACAACAGGACATTCAGAAACGGTAGCCGTGTATTACAATCCAGATAAAGTGTCTTTTGAAACTTTGGTAACCGTATTTTTTGGTTCTCAAGATCCAACAACAAAAAACGGACAGCACCCAGATTATGGAACACAATATAGGTCTATTGCTTTTTATGAAACGGATGCAGAAAAGGCAATTATAGAAAAAATGATTGCAAAGTTAAATGCAGAAGTGTACAATGGTAAAATTGCAACAGAAGTTACCAAACTTAAAAAGTTTTACAAAGCAGAAGAATACCACCAAGATTTTGAACGTAGAAATCCGAACCAAGGCTACGTAAAAGCAGTTTCTGTACCTAGATTAAATAAATTTAAAAAGAGGTTTCCAGAGTTGTTGAAAACTGATAAGCATTAAAGAATACATTTTATATATTGAAAAAAGCAACTCATTGAGTTGCTTTTTTTGTTTTTAGCCGTTATACTTTAAATATAATGATTCAAGAACTAAAGTAAATGAGAAGAAAATATTATATAGTTATTTAATTATAATTAATTTTATCTTCAGTTACAATTTTAATATTAGTTCCAAACTTCTTTTGTAAGCTACTAAAACAAGCTTTTGCTATTGCTAAATCCGGACTAACTTATGATAATAATTATAGAAGTGTTTTAGTGAAAAATTAATGAGTTTTTATTTGTTTTTTACCACAGTACTTTGTTGTAACCAGTACTTATGGTACAATGTTTAATAAATCTTTGAACATATCTGTAAATTCATAACGTTCTGTTCCATTGTCATCATATTTTTCCATTTCTCTAATTTGTTCTGTTGTCATAAGAGTCCAATAGTTTTCAAGAACATTTTGTTTTCTTGATATTTTTTCTGCTGCAATTAGAACTTTTGCATCACAAGTGTCTGTAATGTTAAAAGTGCTTCCCGCTGGCAAATTCAATACATCAAGATGAACATAATTTTCAGGTTCTCGCTTTAATGTTAAATATGCTTTTATTCCATTGTTTCTCAATTCTTGAATTTTGTCTTTATTTTGTTGTTCTTCATTTGTGCCTAAATCCGAATCAAGCATTACGCAATAAGGAATAGCAAATTGGTCAATTAGGCGAAGAGTAGTCCAATGCTTTAAATTACCACAACCGCCAATAGGAACTAAAGCAATTCTTTTGTCCTCAAACGTATTGTCAATATGTCCTCCATTTTTTAATTGATTTGCAGTGTGATTTACAAATGTCACATCACTTTTACCTTCTAAAAGTAAAATTGCATTTGCATTTTTTGAAATAGGGTCAGCTAATATTCCTAAAGTGTTAGCAATCTTTTCAAAAACATCTTCAGTTCCCGACTCAACTGTTCTGTCATTTCCATTTTTTTGAATGAAACGCAAACTTTCCAATGGAAGCAAACCTCCAAGTGCAGGTGTATGAGTTGTTAAAATTATTTGTGAATTACCAGTATTAGACAATTCCATAAATGCTTGAATTAGCATTTCTTGATGGTCTGGATGTTGTGAAGTTTCAGGTTCTTCAAAAGCAAATATTATTTGATTTCCTTGGTTTTGTGCTCTCAACCTTTCTGCTTCTGCTCTAAAAAAGTTTAATAAAATCAACCTTCGAATACCACTTCCTCTTTTATTAATTGGAATATCTTCTTCCGATTTTATTGTTAGTTTGAATTGTGAGTCAAATTTAGGCTCTGTTTTAAATTCAGGAATTAGTTCGTTTGCCAAATCTGGCGACATTTCCTTGAGTTTTCCTAAAGTTCTATTTGCAGTATCAATTGCTTTAATTCTTACTTGTTCTTTTATATGTTCAAGTTCAACTGTTAATTCTGATAAAGCTTGTTGTACCGCAATTTTCATTGGGTCTGTTACTTCCTTATCATCATCTTTACTTTGTCGGTCAGATTGGAAAAGTGCATAAAGAGGTAAATATGATTTTAAAGTATCATAGACTTTTTTAGTATCTTCTTTATCAACTAATAACTCTGTTTCTTGAAGTTCAAGATTTTCAAAAGAATCCCTTATTGCTTGTCGAATTGATGAATTAACATTTCCATTATAATTTTCGGTTGGGATTTCTAAAAGAATTGCTCTCTTTTTTAAATCAGCTTTTTTAAGAGTCAGTAAATCATTTCCATTAGCAACGCTTGGATGATTACAAATGATAAAAACTTTCTCTTTTGGTTTTGCAGCAGTTGCAGCAAAAACCTTTTTAATTTCGAGTTTGTTTTGTGTGTTTAAAAGATATTCAGTTTGTAAAGTTGTTGGATTTGCAGCATCAATTATTAATTCAGCTGGAAAGTCAGAAAAAACACACGTTATTTCAATTTTGTTATTGTCAGCAGTAATATTTAAATCGTCTTTTTCGCAATTTACTAAAGAGTTATTGAAGAATATTTCAAGAGCTTCAAGGATAGTAGATTTTCCAGCGTCATTTTTTCCTATGAACGCAGTTAGATTAGAAATTGGTACAATCGTTTCAGTTTGATAACCTCTAAAATTTTTAATTTTTACTGTTTCTAATATCATTGGCTGGTTTTTTTCTTGTATTGGTTACAACGTTGTTGTATATGGTTTGTTGCGTGTTTTAAGCACCTAATTTAGTAAATAATTACCGACCAAGAAAGTCCTCGAGGACTTTCGTAAGTAGGCGAGAAGCCAGCAATAAATTATATACGGTGTTATGTGCTGCCTTTTTCACTCACTTGGTTCAATATGGATTAATACGTGTCCCAAATTCGGAATTTCTTTTCTTAAATAATCCTTTAATTTATGTGCAATATCGTGACCAGCTTTTACTGTTAATTCACTATTTACAATTGCGTGTAAATCTACGTGGAAATTCATTCCAGATTTTCTAATAAAACATTTTTCGGTTCCTAAAACACCTTGAACTTCAATCGATTTTTCTCTAATTTCAACAATTAGTTCGTCATAAAGTTGTTCGTCCATAACTTCTCCTAACGCTGGTCTCAAAATTAAATAGCAGTTATATAAAATAAAAGCAGAGGCAAATAAGGCTGCCCAATCATCGGCTGTTTCGTAACCTTTCCCAAATATGATAGCTATTGATATTCCTACAAAAGCCATTATAGAAGTTATTGCATCACTTCTATGATGCCAAGCATCAGCTTTTAGCGAAGAACTATTCGTTTGTTTGCTTTTTCTAATTACGACTTGAAAAGAAATTTCTTTCCAAATTATTATAATTCCTAAAACGATTAATGTCCAAGATTTCGGAATTTTATGTGGCGTTTGAATATTCTGAATACTTTCGTAAGCAATTATTGTTGCAGAGATAACAAGAAAGGCAACTACTCCAAATGTTATTAGTGGCTCAATTTTTCCGTGTCCATATGGATGATTTTTATCAGCTGGTCGTTTAGCATATTTAAAACCTAATAATACTAAAAATGATGCGAAAATATCCGTTGTAGATTCAATCGCATCTGCAATTAGTGCGTATGAATTTCCGAAAAATCCTGCAAGTCCTTTAATTAGTGCTAAAGTGGTATTACCAATTATACTAAAATAAGTAGTTCGTATTGCAGTTTGTTCGTTATTCATTCAGTTTTTTTAAGGTTGCACATAACGTGTTTGTATATGGGAAGTTGCGGGTTTGCGTGCGAGGATTTTCCGAAGGAAAATCAGATGTAGCAAACGTGCAACGACCTTTTGATTTAGATAAAACCAGCAATTTTTTATATACGTTGTTAGCCACTGGTTTTATTCCGTTTTTTAATTATTGCGCTTATTATATTTATCGGATAAATTAACTGCCCGAAAATTGCAATTAAAGCTATTAAATAAATTCCAAAAGTCAGATTATTATTGAAATTATATTCCATTATTGATTCTCGGAAAAGTTGCGCTAAAATCCATATGAGTAAAATTCCGCCAAAAGTCAGCGTAATGTGAATCAAATTCAGCCATTTGGATAGCTTTCTGTTGGCTTTTAGCATCATCCAATATCCAATTCCGATTATTCCGAAAAGAATTGAAATCAGAATAGTTAAATCAATTTGGCTAAAAACGAAATAAGTATCGTGAACATTTATATCCAACATTTCGTTTCTGTTTAATATTCCGAATAGGATTATTATTGGAATCGAAAGCAAAAAAATCAGATGCGGTTTGTTAATCAGGAATTTCATTTTTCGGTTTCAGTTATATTTTCGGATTGAAATTCGTTCATTAAAAATCTAAAAATTTGAATTTATTACTAATTTTCGTTGGTCTGGTTAACTTGTGGCTAACGTGTTTGAGTATGATTTGTGGCGTGTTTTAAGAAACTAATTTAGCAAATACAAACTGAATAGAAAATCCGTGAGGATTTTCGTAAGTAAGCTTGAACTAGCCATTAATTATACACGGTGTTACCTGCTGGTTTTTATTATCTCAATTAAATGTAAAGTTTCTAGGTTTTTATTTTGTTTATAAATTATAGTAACTGATTTCTTTTCCCATTTTTCGATTTGGATGCCTTTATTTTTAAATCGGACTTTTAAATTAAATTTTTCTTTTTCAATTTCTAAAAATCCACCATTTATATTTTTATGATATTCACTTTTTATGTTTTTTCTGCTTAAATTAATTTTCAGATTCTCTAAAAATATATTTCTCTTTGAGCGAATTTCTCTGTTTTTTACAGTTTGTATGAAATCTATGTAATAATCATATTTTTTATTTAATATATATTTATTGGGGTTTTCTTTAATTTTATAGTCAATTTGTTTAATAAAATGGCTTAAAATTATTTGTTTAAATTCATTATGGTTTTCAAAATATTTTTTGGCTTCTCCAATTGCTTCTTTTTTGTATGGAGTTAGAATAAAGTAATATTTTTTCTTTTCCGTAAATTTTTTATGGTTGTTTATATATTCTTTATATTCCGTCAAAGAATTATTTAAATCGTGATTTATTTTAAACTCAATACAAACTACAAATGTGTTCGTAATTATTAAAATATCAATTCTTTTATTAAATTTTGTTGGTTGCTCAACAATAACTTTAACTGATGTTATTTCATAAACAGGAATTTCCTGAGTTGTTTCTTCATTCGAATTTTTTCCAATATTTGTAAATCTTGTTTCAAGTAAAGCATCCAGAAAAAGAGTTTCTAATTTATGATTTTCTTTTGGTCTGAAAAAGAATGCTAAAACATTTGCAAATGGAACTTCTTGTTTATGAACTTTTAAAATTTCCATAAAAGTTTTTCGAGGTTCTATGAATATAGTTGATTCCTTATGTTCCATTTATTTTAATTTCTTTTATCAGGATTTTGTGTCAAACTTGCAGGTAACTTGTTTATATACTTACTTTAACTCCTCATATCTTCCTTTATTAGGGAAGTATGCTCAATTATTTAAGTTTTTGTTTGAAATTCTTTCATAGCAAATAAGTGAAGAATTTTTCATGATAAAAGTACAATTTATATGGTGTTTATATAGATTAACTTATTAACAGTAATTTGTTAATTATCAACCTTAAAAAGACTTCATTTTTGTCATTTCGGTTTTAAGAGAAATCGCATAACAGTATTACCAAAAACCAGAGCAACTTTATGAGGCTCCTCTCGAAAAGTGCTCTAATTGTGAGGGGTTGTACCATTAAAACCAAAAAAGATACATCAGAGTATAAGCGGTGTAGTGCCCATTGTATTTAATCAAAATAGTCCACGAATTAGATAACTTCTATAATTTCGACCTTTTAGAGAAATCACATAAAGCAACATCATTTAATAGGTTAAACCAAAGAACCTAATCAGAAGTTAGCAATACGTATTTAACAAAAAAAAGCCTCACATTTTTGTGAGGCTTTGTAGTAAATATTTTGGGAGAAAATTTTATTTCCCTTCTGCAACAGGAATTGCAATTCCTAAGTTTTTTAAGACTAATTCTGTAATATCAAATTTAGTATCAATGTAAGCAAATTCGTTACCAGTCATGGTTAAAATTTGAGTGTACCCTTCAGCTTTAGCTACAGTAGCAATAGCACTACTTAATTTTTTATATAAAGGTCTCATTAACTCATCTTGCTTTAATTGCATTAGTTGGTTTCCGTTTTGCTGGTATTTTTTAATATCAGCTTCCATTTCTGCCAATTCTTTGTATTCAGCTTGTTTTGCAAGTTCACCTAATGTTTTTTCGTTCTTTTTAAACGCTTCAATTTTAGTTTGATACGTTTTTACTTTTATGTTAAAAGAAGAATCTAATTTTGCTCCGTATTCTTGAGACCTATCTAGTACTATTTTTGCTTCTGGCATTAAGCCTATAATGTATTCGCTATCTACAGTACCTACTTTAGATTGTGCAATAGAAATGGTGCTTAAGAAAGCAATAGCAATAAATATAATTTTTGATTTCATTTGTTTTATTATTTTTTGTGCAACAAAGATATAAAAGTGAACGAATTACAAAAGTTTTTAAGGTTTTGATATGTTAATTTTATCAGAAATTTCAGCAATAATGGTGTTTATGTCTGTTTGATAATCAAACCACAAGGTAGTTTCATCTCTTTTAAACCAAGTACCTTGTCGTTTTGCAAACCTTCGGGTATTTTTTTTAATTTCTGAAATAGCAAATTCTTTTGTAAAATCACCATCAAAATAAGAGAATAATTCTCTATAACCAACCGTTTGCAGTGCGTTTAAATTTTTATGTGGGTATAATGTTTTAGCTTCTTCTAGCAAGCCATTTTCCATCATAATATCTACCCGCATATTTATTCTATTGTAAATAATTTCTCGGTCTGCATCCAATCCTATTTTAATAGAAGTAAAATTTCTAGGAGCTTTGGGCTTATTTTTAAAAGTAGAATAGGGAATACCAGCACCAATACAAACCTCTAAGGCCCTCATCACCCGTTTAGGGTTTTGTAATTCAATGACATTATAGGTTTCTATATCTAGTTCTTTTAATTGTTCTTGCAATACTTCAACACCTTCTTTTTCTAATTGTAGGGTTAAGTTTTCTCTTATTTTAGGATCTACTTCAGGAAAATAATCCAATCCTTTTAAAACGGCATCTACATACAAGCCAGAACCACCTACCATAATCTGAATAGGGTTTTCTTTAAAAAGATCGTCTAATTTTGCAAGGGCATCTCTCTCGAAAGAGCCTACATTATAGTCTTCAAATATACTTCTGTTTTGTATAAAATGATGTGTTGCAGCCGCTAATTCATTTGTATCTGGTACGGCTGTACCAATGGTCATTTCTTTATAAAACTGCCTAGAATCGCAAGATATTATAGCACTTTTAAAATGATTTGCTAATTGAATACTTAAGGCTGTTTTACCAATTGCGGTAGGACCTACAATGGTAATTAAAAAATTATTAGAAGTCATTTAGTTTAATTTACTACCACAGTTATAACAAAATTTGGCGCCATCTTTATGGTTTTCTTTAGAGCAACTTGGGCAAGATTGTGTATTTGTATCTACGTTATTATTGTTGTTTTTTGTCATTTCTGCTGTAACAATGCCTGTAGGAATGGCAATAATACCGTATCCTAAAATCATAATAATACTTGCAAGAAACTGACCAAAAGCGGTGTTGGGTGCAATGTCTCCATAACCTACCGTTGTTAAGGTAACAATTGCCCAATAGACACTAGTAGGTATGCTTGTAAATCCATTTTCTGGACCTTCTACCATGTACATAATAGTACCTAAAATAACACATAGAATCACTACAAAATAAAGGAAAACTGAAATTTTAGTTCTACTCATTTTTAAAGCAACCAATAATCTATTAGAGGCACCAACATATCTAGCTAATTTTAAAATTCTAAAAATACGCAACAATCGTAAAGCTCTTAAAGCGGCTAAATGGTGAGAACCAATTAAAAATAATGATAAGTATTTTGGTATGGTAGAAAGTAAATCTATAATACCATAAAAGCTAAAGATATATTTTAAAGGTTTTTTAATAGAAACAATTCTTAAGATATATTCAATAGAAAATAGGATGGTAATAACCCATTCAGATATGTTTAAAAAAGTATGATACTTGGTATCAAAACTTTCTATACTTTCTAGCATTACCAACAAAATACTAGCAAGAATTGCTATTAATAAGACAACGTCAAATAATTTACCCGCTTTGGTGTCTGCTTCATAAATAATTTCATGAACGGTCTCTTTCCAAGGTGATATTTTATTTTTTTTATTCAATTTCTATATAGTTTTCTTTTACAATACTACAAATATTTACTGAGTATAGCATTTTATTTCTACTGTTTTTCTCTTTGTTTACAAGGGATTTTAAAAATAATGTAAAAAAAACAAACTTTTTTAAAACCGTAACAATCTTTTACTCGTAAGTATCTGTGAGATTCAATTAATAATTAACTTAAAAACTCACACAATGAAAAAAAGTAAAATTTTAGTAGCAACCGTTTTTGCAGCGGTTATCGGATTAGTAACAATTGCAGCAGATCATATAGATGCTCCTGCCGCACAAGGAACTACAGCAGACATTACAGACTTCTATGCTTTTCAGGGAGAAGACACCAACAATTTAGTATTTGTTGCCAATGTACAAGGATTATTAAGTCCTACTGCATCTGCAACGGCAAGTTTTGCAGAAGATGTTATGGTAGAATTTAATATTGATACAAATAATGATATGGTAGAAGATTTAGTAATTCAGGCAATACCAAGAGATGGAAAAATGTATTTCTTCGGACCTTTTTCTCCGTCGGCAACAGGTTTAAATAGTACTGTTAATGAAATGGCAACAAAATCTGAAGTTGAAATTTCTACGTACGGTGCAGCTGCAATTATTGCAGAAACAAACGGAATGAAACTTTTTGCAGGACCAAGAGATGATCCTTTCTTTATGGATTTTGCACAATATGGAGCAATTATTGGCGGTACAGCAAGTAGTTTTAACAATCCAGGAGCAGATACTTTTGCCGGTTCTAACGTGCTATCTATAGTAGTTGAAGTACCTAAAAGTGAAATAGGGGGTTCTGGAACAATCAATACTTGGGTAACATCAAACGCAAAGCAATAATCTTAACAATCAACTTTTAAAAAATAATATCATGAAAATTTATAAAATAAAATATATCGCAGTAGCAGCCTTTTCTCTTTTAGTAATGAGCTGTAGTAATAATGATGATGACAACAATATGATGGAAGTAGGTGCCGATTTTTCTGGTACATATGCTCAAAAAGATCAAATGGGTAGACCGGCTGTAAATACTGTTTTTGTTTCTGCGGATAGTAAAGATGCTTTTAATGTTACCCTTCCTTCTAATCAATCTGTTCAATTTCAGTCTATGTTTGAAGCTAACTTAAAAGGCTTAAGTCCTGCTTTTGCAAACGAAGGAGATAAAAATGCTTTAGGACAAGATGCAGCAGCTTTTACAGGTTTATTGGCTACTGATGTTTTAAATGTTTCTTTAGATGGTACTACTACTTTTTATGATGGAACAAATGTTTTAACTGGTAGAGCTTTAGCAGATGATGTAATTACTGTGGAGTTGTTATTGATTTTTGGTGGTGAAGATTTTACTGAAAACGCAGCTTTTTCTGATGATCATGTAGATGCAAACGATAAAATGTTTTTAACTTCTTTTCCATATTTGGCTTCTCCTTGGTAGAAAGTCCTTTTTTAATTGGCGCAATTTGGGGAAAAGCGCCAGTTATCTTTTTATTATAAACGAACTAAAAACTATAAATTATGAAATACATCCAACTAATTTTATTATTTGTAACTTTTTTAACACTAACAGGTTGCAATTTAGCACCCAACAAACAAATAACCAATGTTAACGATTATAACAGTTATTTAAGTGTTCAGAAAAACCAGGCTTTAGAAAACTCAACTTCAGAATTTAATTTCTGGAAAACAAAACTAGACAATACACCAAACCAATATCCTTATAATGCCAAATTAGCCGCAGCTAATGCTACCATGTTTAAAATTACGGGTAATATTGATGCGCTAAAAGAAGCAGAACAAAACTTATTAATTGCCAATGAAAAAACATCGTATAATAGCACAGGTTATTTAAGAAGTTTGGCAAGAAACTATATTTCTCAACACCGTTTTAAAGAAGCTTTAGCTTTGGCAACAAAAGCAGAAGCTATAGGAGAAAATTTACAACAAACTCAGTATTTATTATTTGATGTGTATTTAGAATTAGGGAACATGCCTAAAGTAGAAGAATACTTGTCTAAAGTAAAAAACTTAAAAGACTTCGATTATTTAATAAGACTTTCTAAATACAATGATCATATTGGTAATTTAGACAATGCTATAAAATATTTAGAAGTGTCTTTAGAGATTGCAAAATCTAGTAAAAACAACTATTTAATGCAATGGAATTACACCAATTTGGCAGATTATTACGGGCATGCAGGTAGAATTAAAGATTCTTATAATGCATATTTAAGTGCACTTGCCTTAGATGAAAATGATAGTTATGCTAAAAAAGGAATTGCTTGGATTGTTTTTTCTTACGAAAGAAATCCAGCAGAAGCATTGCGTATTTTAGAAACCGTAACCAAAGAAAATGCGGCGCCAGATTATCATTTATTAAAAGCAGAAATAGCAGAATATATGGGAGATATTGCAGAAAAAGAAAATCAGATTGAAAAGTATGTAGCAAAAGTAGCCAATAAGAATTATGGTGTTATGTATCATAAATACGATGTTTTATTATTTGCAGATGATGCTTCTAAAAAAGAAATAGCTTTACAATTAGCACAACAAGAAACACAAGAAAGACCAACAGTGCAATCGTATGATTTATTAGCGTGGTCTTACTTTAAGAATGGAGATGCTAAAAAAGCGTTAGAAATTTCTAGAAACCATGTTATAGGTAAAACCTTTGAACCAGAAGCATTATTACACACCGCAAAAATTTTAAAAGCCAATGGAAAAATTGAAGAAGCAAAGGTTTTAAAAGAAGAATTATTAGGTGCTGTATATGAATTAGGACCTTTAACAGAAAAAGAGATAAAAAATATATAAATTCGCAAAAAAAAATAAAAAATGACACAAAAAATTATCCTTCTTTTTGCGATGACGCTCTGTTTACAATCTTTTGGGCAACAGTTAAAAGGAATTGTTTTAAACCCATTAAATGAACCGTTAGAGAATGTTTACATTATTAACCAAAATTCTAATTTACACACTCATACCAATGAAACAGGAAGTTTTATTCTTGAAAATACAGCTGTAGACAATACTTTAAAAATAAGTATTTTAGGTTTCGGAACAAAGACCTTAAAAGTTACAGAACAAGATTTACAAAACGGAATTACAATAAAACTAGATACAAAGATTTTTCAATTAGAAGAATTGGTATTACGCAAAGAAATAAATGCATTACAAACATTAACAAATATAGATTTACAAGTAAATCCTGTAAATAATTCTCAAGAAATCTTAAGAAAAGTTCCAGGTTTATTTATCGGTCAGCATGCTGGTGGAGGGAAAGCAGAACAAATATTTTTAAGAGGTTTTGATATTGATCATGGTACAGATGTTGCACTTTCTGTAGATGGAATGCCAATAAACATGGTTTCTCATGCACACGGACAAGGATATTCTGATTTGCATTTTGTAATACCAGAAACCATACAAAAAATAGATTTTGGAAAAGGTCCTTATTATGCAAACCAAGGAGATTTTAATACTGCTGGTTATGTATATTTTGCTACAAAAACGGCTATTGATAAAAACTTAATTTCTGTAAGTTATGGCGATTTTAATTCTCTAAGAACTGTGGGGATGTTTAATTTATTAGAAAATGCTAAAAATAATGATGCGTATGTTGCTATAGAATATATAGAGTTTGATGGTCCTTACGAATCTCCACAAAACTTTAATAGATTAAATCTTTTTGCAAAATACAACACGTTCTTAAACGGAAAAGATAAACTTACTTTATCGGCGTCTCACTTTACAAGTTCTTGGGATGCTTCTGGTCAAGTACCAGTTAGAGCCGTAGAAAGCGGATTGATTAACCGCTTTGGCTCTATTGATGATACAGAAGGTGGTTATACTTCTAGATCTAACTTAAATGCGCAATTACAAAAAACACTAGATAATGGTGCCATTTTAGAGGCGAATACGTTCTATTCTAAATATGATTTTGAATTGTATTCTAATTTTACTTTCTTTTTAGAGGATCCTATAAACGGAGATCAAATTAAGCAATTAGAAGATAGAAGTATTTACGGAATGAATGCTAAGATAATTAGCACAAAAGATTATGGAAATGTAGAAGCTAAGTTTACAAAAGGTATTGGTTTGCGTTATGATGTAATTTCTGATAACGAATTATCACATACAAAAAACAGAAGCGAATTATTAAATAATATTCAATTAGGAGACGTAAAACAAAGTAATTTATATGCGTTTTTTAACTCAGAATTTGAGATTGGTAAATTTAAAATAGCACCTTCTGTTCGCTTAGATTATTTTAAGTTTTTATACAACGATGCTTTAAGTACAACGTATGAAACATTGAGTAAAACAAAAGCAATTGTAAACCCTAAATTGAACTTTTTATATACACAAAATGATGATTTACAATGGTTTTTAAAATCAGGAATCGGTTTTCATTCTAATGACGCAAGAGTTGTTTTACAAGAAAATGCAGATAAAGTTTTACCAAGAGCATACGGTGCCGATTTAGGAAATATTTGGAAACCTACTAAGAATCTAGTCTTAAATACTGCAGCTTGGTATTTGTTTTCAGAAGAAGAGTTTGTGTATGTTGGTGATGCAGGTATCGTAGAACCATCTGGAGAATCTGAGCGTTTTGGATTAGATTTAGGAATCCGTTACCAATTAACAGATCATATTTATTTTGATACGGATGCTACACTTACACATGCAAGAAGTTTAGAAGCAGAAGACGGAGAAGATTACATTCCGTTAGCGCCAAGTTTTACAATGGCAGGTGGTTTGTCTTTTAGTGATTTAGGAAAGTTTTCTGGAGGGTTGCGTTACCGTTATTTAGCGGATAGAGCAGCTAATGAAGATAATTCTATTACTGCAGAAGGATATTTTGTAAGTGATTTTAATATCAATTATAAAATGAATCAAGATATTACTTTTGGTATTGCATTAGAAAATATTTTTGATGTAGAGTGGAATGAGACTCAGTTTGCAACAGAAAGTAGATTGCAAAATGAAACGGATGCTGTAGAAGAAATTCATTTTACACCAGGAACACCATTTTTTGCAAAAGCAACAATAACGTACACGTTTTAATTCAAAAAAAGTCTTAGAGTTATAAACTCTTGGTTTTAGTTGAAATTATGATACACGATAAAGTGAAAATCTAAATAACATAGTTAGTTTTAGTTGGATGAAATGTCTATTGCAGCAATGTAATAGGCATTTTTATTGTTTGTAAAAAAGGATAATTACGCTGTTTTAATTAGTTGTTTAACGCCCAAGTAAATGCTTTTTCTTTGGTTGCTCTAAAAATGGTGTTGTGTTGTTCATTAGGAGCGTCTGTATATTTCCAAATTAAATTTTTATTAGACTGTTCTAGTTTGTTGTTTAAAGCTCTTGTATTTTTAGAAATATCAACAGCATCAGAACCCGCGAACCAAAGTTTTTTCTGATGATTGTAATTACTTTTAGATAAAGCTTCAAAGTTTTTAACTAAATACGCTTCATTAAACCATAAAGAAGGATCTACAGCAATATAAGTGTCAAACATACTGTTGTCTAAAAGAAATGTTTCTACAACAAACAATCCTGCTAAAGACTCTCCAATAATTGCCTTTTTATCTAGAGTTCTATAGTTTTTATCAATCGTTACAAATACTTCATTTTTTATAAAATCTCTAAAGTTGTTTGCGCCTCCAGCATTTGGTATGTAACTTAAATCATATTCAATTCTTGTAGGACCACATAAATCCCTTCCTCGTTGTGTGTTTTCTATTCCAACTAAAATATAAGGAGGAATTTTGTTTGCAGCAATTAATTTAGATAACGTATTTGCAATGTGCGGAAAATCTTCTTTAGTTCCACCATCTGGCATATATAAAACAGGTAAACTATCTTGTGTTTGGCTGTAATTTGGTGGTGTCCAAATATTAATTACTCGGTCTTCATTTACATATTTAGAAGCAATCGTTAAGCTATCGTGTTTAGGAATTGGATCGTTGTAAACGATACCTTTATTTTTACAACCAATGGTAAATGTTGTAATTAATAAGTAAAAGATTATATTTTTCATGGATTATATTTTTTATAGAAATGATGAATTCTTTTAATAGCATTGTAAATTATTCCGTGGCTAATATAATATTTTTTATAAAGAAGTAATGTAGTGTCTGTATATCAGTAAGTTGTAGTCCTCAATATTTTAATAATTTTTATAAAAATTAGCTGGTTGCAATAAGATGATAAAGATAAAAAAGTAATAATTTAAAAAAGACTTAATTATTGCCATACTTGTTTATTAATGGGATAAAATTTAATTATTACACAATAAAGATTTATTATTTTTTAGATATTGCTAATTTCTAGTTTTTCATTATTTTTGATTATATGTAATAATTTTAATTTTTATCTTATTAAATTTAACATTTTATTCAGTTTCTTATTCATTTTTTTATCAAGTATTATGTACGCTCAAACCTCAAATTCAAACATCAAAGTTGGTGATGTTTTTGTAATAGGAGAAGTGGAGAATAATAATTATGAACACATTGATTTTCCTAGAGCTAACTTTATTATAAAAAAAGGAGGACTTGCTAATTACAATATAATTAAAGGAGAAAAGGTTCAAATAAAATCAATCAAAGAGAAAGAAAATGGAGATTTTGTTGCTACAATTGAATTAGCATCTAAAAAGAGATTTTTTAATAGTCATAAATACGTGAAAGTAAATATTAATGAAGCTATATCTCAAAAAGAGTTATTAGTGAATTAAAAAAGAATATTTTTTATAAGTAAGGCTTTCTATTTAGGAAGCTTTTTTTTTTGTTCAATATTAAAAAAAAAGTAATTTAATAGGAGGGAAGCTTTTTAGGTTACTCATCTAATAAATGGTCTATTAGATATTTCTCTTCTGATTGTATTTACGTTTCGCTTTTATTACTTTAGATCTAAAATCATCAAAAAATAAACTTGCTAATAAAAGCAATGCCGCAAAAATTAAAGTATTTAGCTTTAAATCTATTTCAGAATATAAAAAACCACCAATTAAGCCACAGGCAAAAAAGAATAGAATAATGTAAACTCGAAGTTTAATATTAGATTTTAATAGTTTTTTCTGGTTTGCTAACTTAGGAAAACACAATAAGGAAAGATCGATTCCTAAGTCGGTAAACAAACCTGTTAAGTGTGTAGTTCTTACAACGGCATCAGAAATTTTTGTTACAAAGGAGTTTTGTACACCCATAGCAAAAAGCAACAAACAGATAAGTAGGTTGGTATATTCTAGTTCCATAAAATTGCTAATTACGCCTATAGAAATTAAAACTAGGCATTCAATAACTGTAGGCAGAACAAATACATTTAACCTTTTGTTTTCTCTATATTTTTCTATTAAAAAACTAGATAAAAATGAACCAAATAAAAATGAGAAAATATATAGGAAGTAGATGGTTCCTCTCCAAAAATCAAAATTGGCAAAGTCATAAATAAACAGTGCAAAATGACCTGTAACGTTTGTTGTTAGTTGTTTAAAAGCCAAATAACCAGTAACATTAACAATTCCCGCTACAAAAGAAAGTATGGTTGCAATTCTTAAATTATGTTTTAAAGTTCTGCTTTTACCTTGATGTCTAAACATTTGTTTTCGTTTATTCTAAGCTTTTAATACATTTTATAGTGTATTAAAAGTCCATAAAGTTCAGAATTATAAAGTAGTTCGCGAAATTAGTTTTTTTGGTGATAATACATTTAAATAAAACTATAAGTTCTTAAAAAAAAGTAAAATTACTATAGCTTCTTAAAATTAATTTACTGCAATAAGTGAAATGCTAAAACAGGCTTATCGTTACAATATTTCATATTGTTTAGAAAAGGACTTGAAAAAATAGTTAGTTCTAAGAATTAAGAATTTACTGCTACCGCACCTAAAGTATACAATTGCTCTAGATTAGGAGATTCACTACCACCTGCGGGTTCTAAAGTAATACCAAAAGCTTCAGATTCGTTTGCGTTTTCTATGGTAAATATTTTGTTTGTATCTGCCATAAAAGTATCTATTGTACCTAAACTCGTTGGTGTTAAAGGACTTAATTTTAAAGACCAAACTTGATATACTTTTCCTTTTGGAGGCTCTGGTAATCCTTTAGCATCTAAATAAATACTCTTTGTTTTTTTATCCCAATATACCTTAGCGTAAGAAGTTGGAGACACTTTTTGACCCGCTAGAGGCACAGAAACAATGTCTTTATCTCTAAAGATGTCAATTAATTTTTCTGCTTCTGCTAAACTGTTAGAAGCTTTGTCTATTTGTTCTTCTAATTGTTGTTTTTCTGTAGCAACTTGTTCTTTAAGTTGGTTATTTTGAGATAATGTCCAAATAAGTACACTTCCTATTAATAAAGAAGCTGCCCAACCAGCGTATTGCAACCAATTTGTTTTAGGTTTTGTAATAGAGATTACTTTTGTGTCTTCTACTTTTAATTGATTTTTTATTGCAGAGAAAGAATATGACGCATCTTTTTTAGCGGCAGCCGTTAGTTTTGTAATCGCTTTTTCAATTGATTCAACTTCGGCCAACACTTCTGGGTATTCTTTAATTTTAGCGTGCACTTCCTCATTTCCCTTTTCAGAAAGCGAGCCTGCAACATACAGTTCTAAAATTCCAGATGCTATGTATTCTTTTATATTCATTACTTAAACTCCAAGCATAGTACGTAATTCGCCTATACAATTTCTATTTCTTGTTTTTATAGTACCAATTGGCATTTCTAATTCTTCTGACGCTTCTTTTTGTGTAAACCCTTTAAAATATAATAATTCAATTACTGCTTTACACTTGTCTCCTAATTTGGTAACAAACTCTTTTAAGCCAATTGTATCAGTTGTAGTATCTAAACTATCACTGGTTTCTAATATACCTACGAAAAAATCTGCGTTATGGTTTTGTTTAGACTGTTTAAATTTTTTAGACCGTGTATAATCAATCGCAGCATTTCTTGCTATGTTTAGTAACCAGGTAAAAAAACGACCTTTAGAAGAAGAATAAGTATCTGCTTTGTTCCAGGCCTTAATAAAGACATCTTGAGTAATTTCTTGAGCAACATCGTCATCTTTAACAATGTTATTTACAATACCAGATATACTATCACAATACATGTTGTAAAGTTTTTCATACGCTTTCACGTCTTTTTTCTGAAATTGTAAAATTAGTAGCTCTAAATCCATAAAGTATATCTGTGGCTAATCTATTAAAATAAATTGAAATGAGGCTGTTTATTATATCTTAATAAAATTTCAATCTCCATTTTAGATTTATTTATAACTATTAATCAATAATTTTTAATGTTTTTACTTTTTTTCTAGAATGATATATCCGCTTTCTGAAACAATTATTTGTTTGTAAAACTCCTTTAAAGCATAATACTCTTCTACCGGGAAAATTCTTTTAGAGATTTGAAACCTTGTTAGAATACTAATAGTATTTCCTTCTTTTATGGTTTTAAGTATAAATCTACCGCCTTTGTTAGGTAATGCAATTGCTTTCTCTTCGGGTAATTTTGCAATGGTGTAATTTTCTGGTATGGTTAAACGTAAGTAATAATTGTTTAATCTAGCATATGCAAAATCAACAGGGTAATTTCTTTCTTTTAATTTAAAAGGATTTTTTTCAACTCTATGAAATAGAAAAGGGTTAATTCTTATTTTATTTCCTAAAACTTCATCGATTTCTAATCGGATTTCAAATTTTTCTTGTAATTTTTTATCCAATTCATCTAAACCTCTTCTTTGATATTCTTCTACTTCTAGATTTGGGTTTTGAGCTTCAAAATCTTCTAAATATCCTTCTTCATTGGTCAATGACATTTTTTTTCTCTGCTCAACTGCTAAATACCCATTTCTAATCATCATTAATTCTCCTGTAAACACACCTTCTTCGTTTAAAGTAAGTTTAGAAGTTGTGTTTAATGATGATTGGTATTTTGGTTTTAAAGTTACCCAAGAGCTTTCTTCTTTAAAGTTGATTATTCTTGCATCTCCATTTAAAGTTCTATAAGGTATTTCGCCAAAGGGAATAAATCGGTCTGTTGCGTCTAAAAAATAAGGTTGTTGGTCTATAATGGCTTGTACAATTACATAATTATAGTCATAGATTACCGGAAATAATTTTGTGGGTACACCATGTTCTCTGGTAGATAAAACAACTAAATTAGCGTCTATGTCGGCAGCTTTTAGGCTATTGTATAAAGAGATATTTACCTCACCAACATCTCCAGATTTTTCTTCAAAAGCATTTTTTATTTTTGCATCTTCATTTGTCCAATACTTTTTATTCCAAGTAAAATGATTTTGAATAAAGCTAAATATTTTTTTTGCTTTTTCTAAAGTATTTTGAGTTGCTAAAATTTCTTCTGGAATGTTTTTTTTGAAAAAACTCTTTTTAGATGTCTGGTTGTTAAAAAATTGGTCCTTTAAGGTTTTGTCAGCTTGTTTCCATGTAGTTGTTAAATCGTCTATTACACCTCTGTAGCTTGTGATAGATTTTAAATCGAAACAAATTCTTGAAATGTAATTTTTTTTACTCAACATGTGTTCCTCTTCCTTAAAAGCCGGAATATCATTCATTCCGTAAGAATAAACAGCACATCCTCCTTCACCAATACCATCAATATAAGCACATTTTTTATCTATAGAAGGTTCGTCTTTGTCTAGCTTTAAATAACCAATAATTCTAATATTATATTGGTAGTTTCCTAAAATAGAAGCGTCAAATTCACTTTTTATTTTTGGAATGTCAGATTGAAATTCCCAATCATTAATACTTAAATACGGAGATAAAACACTGTATTTATATTCTATAACAGATCCTTCTTTTATATTAGGCAGTGTAAAGCTTTTAACGGTCCAAGTATCTCGCTCTTTAGTTGTAAAGATATTCTTATCAGCAAGTGTAGTACGGTTTATGGTGCCGTTATCATTAAGGTTATAGGTAATAGCACTAATGTCTTTTATTCTCTGCTTTTCATATAGGTTAATGGTAATATCTGCTAAATTAAAAGAAGCTTTATCTAATATTTTAATTCGATAATAATAATCCGTTCTAGGAATTTGATCATTATCTCTGTCAGGGTATCTGTTTGCGTGCTCGTATAAAACAACAGCAGTTGCTGTAGAGTCTTTATCTTAAACAGTCATTTGTAATTCCTCTAAAGTGGTTTTACCCATTTTAGTAGTTTTGCTATTCTGTGCAAATATAAAACTTGTGGATAGTAGGAGTAGTAGTGTAAAAATTTTCATTTACAATCTAATAATTTTCTGTACTTTGTTCTTATTGATGTAATTCTTGATAATATTTTTTGCTTGAATTTTGTTTTCAATAGGGGTTAAGACCTTTTTTAAAATATCTAACCTATTCTCTTGATTGCTTAAACTGGTATAGCCAAAACCAAAAACTTCGTTGTTTTCTATTAAAATCACTGCATTTTCTTCTACTTCCCTTCCTTTTTCAATGATAATAAAATCTTCGTTATTAAAGTCTTGAGTAATAAATTTCGGTGTCTTTTTAAAATTAAACTTTGGCGTTAAAACTTCTAATTCTATAGCGTATTTTAAACGGGTAAAAAGTTCATTTCCTGTTTTATCAAAAGAAATAGATTGTGCTCTTTCTTGAATTTTAACCGCTCTTTTGGTTACTTTTAGAAAAAGGTTGTTTACTTCCGATTTAATGTTTTTTCCTTTTCCTATAAAAATTACTCTTCCTTCTTTATCATGAACGTAAAAAACACCTTGTACCGTTGGTATTTCTTCTATTAAATTTCTTAATTTTTGCTTTTGATGTCTTCTATCGAAATACTTGATAGAACTTTGTATAATACTTTTATTCGTATCTTTCTCTAGCAACAATTTAAATAATTGTACGGTTGCCAATGCGTCTCCAGAAGCTCTATGTCTATCTGTAATTGGTATTCCTAAAGATTTGGTAAGTTTCCCTAAACTGTAAGAAGGTTGGTCTAAAATTAATTTCTGACTTAATTCTACAGTACACAAGGTATTTCTATTAAAGTCATACCCTAATCTATCAAATTCTGTGCTTAAAATTCTATAATCGAAAGTAGTATTGTGGGCCACCAAGATGCAATCTGAAGTAATTTCTATAATTCGTTTTGCAACTTCATAAAATTTAGGTGCATTTCTAAGCATTTTATTATTAATGCCTGTAAGTTTTACCACAAATTCTTGAATGGCTTTTTCTGGGTTTACTAAGGTAATGAATTGATCTACTGTGGTGTGACCGTCAAATTTATAGATAGCAATTTCTGTGATGCCTTCTTCATTAAATTTACCGCCTGTGGTTTCAATATCTAAAATTGCGTACAATGTCTTTTTCTTTTACGATAAAATTAAGCATTATAATTTCTTTGACCAAATATAGAACTACCAACTCTTACCATATTACTTCCATTTTCTATAGCAAGTGTATAATCTCCACTCATTCCCATAGAGAGTGTTTGTAATTCGCAGTTGTCAAGATCTACTTGTGTTTTCTTTAAATCAAAGAAGGTTTTTAGTGAAGAAAACTCTTCTTCTAACTGTTGCTTATTGTCTGTAAACGTGGCCATTCCCATAAAACCTGCAACTTTAATGTTTTTTAATCCAACAAGTTCTTCAGATGCTAAAATTTCATCAATTTCATCAAAAGAGAAACCAAACTTAGTGTCTTCTTTGGCTATTTTTACTTGTAATAAACAGTTGATAACTTTATCATGTTTTTTTGCTTGCTTGTTGATTTCCTTTAAAGTAGAGAATTTATCAACCCCATGAATTAAATCTACAAAATGTGCCATGTACTTTACCTTATTACTTTGTAAATGACCAATCATGTGCCACTGAATGTCTTTTGGTAAAGCGTCGTATTTATCCACCATTTCCTGAATTTTATTCTCACCAAAAATGCGCTGACCAGCAGCATAAGCTTCTTGTAAGTCTTCTATAGGTTTGGTTTTAGAAACGGCAACTAAGGTTACGTTTTCTGGAATTGATTTTTTAATTTCTAAAAGGTTTTCTTTTATCATGTGTTATTTTTTTGTCATTCTGATGATGAATAAAGAAGAAACTAAACGTTAATTTGGATGAAATTTCGAAATCGTCTTAAAAAACTGATTTGTTTGATGTAAACAGGTTTCGAAATAACATCCATTTTTAGTATTTAATCAATTACTAACTTTTTAACAAAGCAATAATCTGATTTGCCAATTCAACTCCAATTCTATCTTGTGCTTCTTTAGTTGCAGCACCAATATGCGGAGTTAAAGAAATTTCTGGGTTCATTAATAATTGTACAGCTGGCGTTGGTTCGGTTTCAAAAACATCTAAACCTGCAAATTGTACTTTGCCACTTTCTATGGCATTTACTAAATCTACTTCGTGTAAAATACCACCTCTTGCTGTGTTTATAATACCTACACCATCTTTCATTTTTTCAAACTCTGTTGCAGTAATAATATAATCTTCTTGATCTGGAGTGTGTAAAGTAATAAAATCAGACTCTTTTAAAAGTTCTTCTTTATCAACAGTATCAATCACAAAAGTTGTTTTTTGTCCGTTAAAAAACTCTAAGGTTATTGGAGCACTTGTTACTTGATCGTCAGTAGCTAAAACATTCATTCCTATTCCAATAGCAATTTTAGCAACTTCTTGTCCTATACGTCCAAAACCGATAATACCAATAGTTTTTCCTCTTAATTCAATTCCTTCAGAATAAGCTTTTTTCAATTCTTTAAAACGAGAATCTCCTTCTAAAGGCATTTCTCTATTAGAAGAATGTAAAAAACGAGACATCCCAAAAAGGTGTGCAAAAACCAACTCTGCAACAGAACCAGAAGAAGCTTTTGGAGTATTAATTACTTGTAATCCATTGTCTTCTGCGTATTCTACATCTATATTATCTAAACCAACACCACCGCGGCCAATCAATTTTAAGCTAGGGCAAGCTTCTATTAATTCTTGTCTTACTTGGGTAGCACTTCTTACTAGAATTGCATCAACATTATTTTCATTGATATAATTTTCTAGTTGATTTTGTGCAACTTTTATGTTTAGTACTTCAAATCCTCCTTTTTCTAAAGCATCAATTCCGCTTTGAGAAATTCCATCGTTTGCTAATATTTTCATTCTTTAATATGGTAGGTCATTCTGAAGCTTGAAATTATGTGCCAATCTTAATCGTAAGACACCTTCAAATCATTCGGAATGACGATTTATTTTTTATTTTTGGGTTCTTTCTAATTCTTGCATTACATCAACTAAAGCTTGCACACTATAAAGAGGTAACGCATTGTACATGCTTGCTCTATAACCACCAACACTTCTGTGACCATTGATACCGCTAATGCCTGCTTCTTTACACATGGTGTCAAACTTTTCTTTTAAAGATGCATCTGTTAAATTAAAAGTTGCATTCATTGTACTTCTGTCTTCTGTTGCTACAATTCCTTTAAATAAAGGATTTCTGTCAATTTCTGTATATAAAAGAGCGGCTTTCTTATTGTTTACTTCTTCAATAAATTTAATTCCACCTAAATCTTTTAACCATTGTAGAGTTAACATAGAAACATAGATGGCAAATACAGAAGGTGTGTTAAACATGCTGTCTTTATCAATATGCACTTGGTAGTTTAACATAGAAGGAATATGTCTTTCTACTTTTCCTAAAATTTCTTCTTTAATAATGACCAATGTTGCACCTGCTGGCCCCATATTTTTTTGAGCACCTGCGTAAATAAGATCAAATTTTTCAAAATCTAATTGACGAGAAAAAATATCTGAACTCATATCACAAACAAAAGGAATGTTCGTCTCCGGAAAGTCTTTCATTTGTGTACCTGCAACAGTGTTATTACTTGTACAGTGAAAATAATCTGCGTCTTCTGGTATTGAGTATCCTTTAGGAATATAGTTGTAACCTTTGTCTTTAGAAGAACCAACTTCTACAACTTCACCAAAAGCCTTTGCTTCTTTTTGAGCTTTATCTGCCCAAGTACCGGTGTTTAAGTAAGCTGCTTTTTTATCCATTAAATTGTAAGCAACCATTAAAAACTCTAAACTAGCACCACCTTGTAAAAACAATGCTTTGTAGCCTTTATTTTCTAAACCTAACAATTCTAAAGCCAAAGAACGCGCTTTTTCAATTACCTCTACAAAAGGTTTACTTCTGTGAGAAATTTCTATTAATGATAAATTATCATCATTAAAATTTAAGATTGCTTCTGAAGCTTTTTGCAATACCTCTTGTGGTAATATACAAGGGCCTGCACTAAAATTATGTTTTTTCATTTTTTTGTTTTTTCTGAGTTACAAAGTATTAAAGTTTCAAAGTAAAATTTTGCTACTCTGCAACTTTGCACATTTGTTACTAATTTATATTGTTGATAAAAATTCTAATGTATTTACACCATCTGCATAATCGGTTAACTCAGGATGTTGAGTTTGTCCAAAAGCAATTTCATTTTCTATAAAATTCTTAGCAACAATACATTGAATTTTATCTTTATCTTGATGTAATTTTATTTTTAAATCTGTTTCATTGTCATAATATTCATAGAAAATTGTGGCAATAGGAGAGGCGTAGCTTTCATCTTCTTTAATCATTAGAAATCCGTTTTCTAACAAATCAAATAAACTCATTAAATACACCGCTTTGTTATAATCGTAATTATTAGCATATTTTGCATTTTCAATGATGTCTTTTTTAGCATACATTCCTGTAAAAAAAGTATCAAAATCATACCCTTTTGGCACATATAATTTAGATACAGATCTACACCCTAAACCAAAATATTGAAAAACATCATCAGATAATTTAACAAAATCTTCTTCGGTTTCTTTTCCGGTGATAACCGCCACAGAGTTTCTACTTTTTCTGATAATATTGGGTTTGTTTTTGAAATAATATTCAAAATAACGCGCAGTATTATCGCTTCCGGTAGCAATAACGGCATCAAAATCAGTTAGTTTTTCTTCTGTAAAAGTGATTTTTCCTTTAAAAAGAGGTTCTACGTACTCTAAATACTTTGCTAAAAAGGGTAATAAGTGTTTATCACTAGAAGATTGCTTTACCAACACCGAATGCCCTGATATTAATACCGATAAAAAATCATGAAAACCTACCAATGGTATGTTTCCTGCCATAACAATAGCTACTTTTTTTGATGATTTTATACCTGAATCAAAACTTTCGGTAAACTTGTTTAAGTTGTTTTTTGTTAATGCTTTGTGTAAACTATTTAATGAGAATAAAATATTGTCTTTAGTAAACCAAGAGTTCTTTTCTTGAGCTAATTTTATCTGATGTAAAAAGCCATCAAAAAAGATTTCATTATGTTCAATATTATCGATTTTTTTTATTTTATCGATAGAAAACTGACCTAAAAAGGCGCCTAATTTTGCGAAAGCAATAATTCTGTTTTGAATACTATCCATTTATTTTGGTTGTCTATTATTTTGGCTTTATTTTTGCAATTGCAAAGGTACAAAAACAGAACAGAAAATTATGGCAATTATAATAACAGATGAATGTATAAATTGTGGGGCATGTGAACCAGAATGTCCTAACACTGCAATTTACGAAGGAGCAGATGATTGGAAATATTCAGACGGAACAGATTTAAAAGGCAATGCGGTTTTACCAAATGGTAAATCTGTAAATGCAGACGATGTTCAAGAACCAGTTTCTGATGAAATTTATTACATCGTTCCAGATAAGTGTACAGAATGTAAAGGTTTTCATGATGAGCCACAATGTGCTGCAGTATGTCCTGTAGATTGTTGTGTACCAGATGATGATGTTGTAGAAACAGAAGAAGAATTGTTAGCTAAGCAAAGCTTTATGCATAACGACTAAATAAGATATTTTTAGAATATTAAAAGCCCCCAAATCATTAGATTTGGGGGCTTTTGTTTAGTTGTATTGTGTTAAATATTGGTTTATTAAAACTTTATTTTTCCAACTAGAAGCTTCATAGGCTTCTTTGGTCAGGTAAGAAGTTCTTTTTTTATAAGCCTCTTTAATTTCTTCTTTGCTTTTCTTTTTAAAGCTATCCGAATCAAAATCGGTTATATTATTTACAAAGGTTTCTCTGTCTTCACTGATATTTATTTCTATCTTAATATTAAATTTTACTTTGTTTCTGTCTTTCGCATTTTCTATAAATTTTATAGGCCTATCTATGTATGCATAATTTGTTTTAGTTTCTTTTATATAAGCAGTATAGATGTTATTGTTTTCATTTTTTTCATAGTAAATAGTAGCGTTATGCTGGTTTTCGGAAAACTTAATACCTAATAAAAATTTTAAATTAAGGTGTTGTCCGCGTTTACCTTCTGCATACTTGTATTTTATTTTTTTGATATAAAAATCGGTTGGATCAATATACATTGTACCCGAATATTTAGATTTTGATTTGTTTGGAGTAAAGGAAACTACATAATACTTTTTAGTGCCAAGTATTTCATTTTCTTCTAATTGATGTTCGTAATATTTCTGATCAAGAAAGTTCTTTTGAGGTGAACTGTTAAAAAAGACACTTCTATATTTTATATTTCTAAGAGGGTAACTTTGGTTGTAATCGCTAAAAGTATTGTCTTTTGCTAATGAATCTGTAACTCTAGCTGTTTCAGCTAAAGATAAAGAGTCTTTTAATTTAAAAAGTCCAGATTTAACTTTGTAGGTGTTTTTAGAACTTAAATGTTTTAAAACTACGTTTTGCAATCTTTCAGAGATATTTTCTAAGGTAACACCGTTTCCGATATCTATTTTTTTATAACCCTGAATATCTTCTACTTGATAAGAGTCTACTTCTTTTTTACGTTCTTCAGAGTAAAACTTTTTATTTAAAATAGTTGCTTTAAATTCAGTACCAAAAGCAGGTTTTTTATTCTGAAGATTATTTGCAAATTGTATCAATTCTTTTTCTGCTAATTTTCTTTTTTTTCGACTTAGAAGAGAGCTAGAATTTAATTCAAACTCTAATTTTTTAAAGTCCAAATTTTGATTCTCTATAGCATATACATCTTGTTTTACTGGCGATGAAAGATAGTGCTCTTTCATGTTTAGTGCTGTTTTTACCAATAAGCTATCTAAAGAAACTTTGGTAAGGTTTAGTTGAAATTCATCTAATTGATTTACGTTTTCTTGTAAGTTTACAATGTAATTATCTTTTATCAACTGATTTTTTGTAATTGTTTTAGATTCATATCCTAAACAAGAAATAGAAATGGTAAGTACATTATTTAAATTTAATGTGTAAGTACCAAATTCATCAGAAGTTGTACCTGATTTTGTGTTGGTAATAATTGCTGCTTTTTCAATGGGTTCATTAGAATTTAGATGAATTACTTTACCCGTAATTGTTTGGGCATTTAGTACTGCGATGTTAAAAAGTAGTAATGTAAAATAGAGTAGTTTTTTTATCATTTTTGTTTATTTTTCTTTAAATGTATGCTTATTCTATATTTATAAATAAAACTCATTTTAAGTTTAACAAAGTATTATATTTGCATTCTTAAAACTTTAAGAGAGTTTATTAATTTTTAGTTAAAACTTTCTTTTGAAGCAAAAATTATTTACATGAAAGCCGGAATTGTAGGATTACCAAACGTAGGAAAATCAACTTTATTTAACTGTTTATCAAATGCAAAAGCGCAAAGTGCCAACTTTCCTTTTTGTACAATTGAACCAAATTTAGGAGTTGTAAACGTGCCAGATACACGTTTAGAAAAATTAGAAGAATTAGTTGTTCCAGAAAGAGTTCAGCCTGCTACTGTAGAGATTGTAGATATTGCTGGTTTGGTAAAAGGAGCAAGTAAGGGAGAAGGTTTAGGAAATCAGTTTTTAGCAAATATTCGCGAAACAGATGCACTTTTACACGTAGTTCGTTGTTTTGATAATGATAACATTATTCACGTAGATAGTTCTATAGATCCTGTTAGAGATAAAGAAACAATTGATATTGAATTACAATTAAAAGATTTAGAAGCAGTAGAAAAACGTCTAGAGCGTGTAAAAAGAACTGCTAAAACTGGTAATAAAGAAGCGCAAGCAGAATTAGTAGTTTTACTTAGAATTGAAGAAACTTTATTAAAAGGAATTTCTGTAAGAGCTTTAGAATTTACAGAAAAAGAAATGGAATTTGTACAACCGTTACAGTTTATTACTTTAAAACCAGTATTATATGTTTGTAATGTAGATGAAGGTTCTGCAGTTTCTGGAAATGCATATGTAGAAAAAGTTAAAGAAGCTGTTAAAAATGAAAATGCAGAAGTTATTGTATTAGCGGTTGGTACAGAAGCAGATATTACAGAATTAGATGATTACGAAGAAAGACAAATGTTTTTAGCAGATATTGGCTTAGAAGAAGCTGGTGTTTCTAGATTGGTTCGTTCTGCATATAAATTATTAAACTTACAAACGTATTTTACAGCAGGTGTAAAAGAAGTTAGAGCTTGGACAATTCCTATTGGTTCTACTGCGCCGCAAGCAGCAGGTGTAATTCATACAGATTTCGAAAAAGGTTTTATTAGAGCAGAAACTATTGCTTATGAAGATTTTGTTACTTATGGTTCTGAAGCAAAAGTAAAAGAAGCTGGTAAAATGAAAGTAGAAGGTAAGGAGTACGTTGTTAAAGATGGCGATATTATGCACTTTAGATTTAATGTGTAATTAAGTATACTTGATAATATAAAAAAAATCCCAATGAGAAATCATTGGGATTTTTTATGCACTTTAAATAAGTTCTAATTGTTGTATTTTAAATACTCTTAACAAACTTTAAAAACACTTCTTTATGATGTTCTAAATCCATATTAGGAGATAGTGAAGCACGTACAATATAATCTTTATCGCCTTCTTTAGTGGTTCCTTGTGTAGATGTTGCAGGTATGGTCCAATAACATCCTTTTAATTGTCCGTAACTAACACAGAATTTACTTTCATCAGGAATTTCGGTAATCATTAAGTTGATTAACTTTAAATTTAAGGCTCTCTTGTTAGCTTCTTTTTCTTCATCTGTAATTCCTGTTGTAGGAAGGTCTAAAGAGAAAACAGATGGCGTAAAACCTTGCGATGCTAATTCTTCTGATACAAAATTGATTTTTGCTCCTGGTAACGTTTCATGAATATAATTTACAAACAAACGGGTATTTGTATAGGCATCTGCAATTCTTTGCTTCATCGATGGTAATTGTTGTGCTAATATTTCATATTGAAGACTAGTAGCTTCATTATCGCAAAGAAGTAAATGATGTTCTATTTTATCGATTAAAGAATCTGTTTTTTTATTTCCGATACAGTAACCTGCAGTACATTTTCCGCCACTTGGAAATTTAGAACCACTCGCAAAAGAAATAGTTCTTACTGTTGATAGTATTTCTCCTTCACCTAAAAAGTGAACATTAGGACAAAATGTTTGGTCTAAAATAAAAACAGGGTCTATAGCAATTGCTCCCGTTGTAGTTGTACGTTCTCTGCTTAAAGCTTCCTTTAATTTGATTAAATCCGGAACTTCAACTCTTGGGTTGGTTGGTATTTCAGCAATAATATAAGGTACAGCGTCTTGTTTAGCAATGTTATTTAAAACGGTATCAATACTTTGTACCATATCATTATCTCTATCAACTAATAAGTCTACAATTTCTACATTGTCAATACAAGCAGCAACACGTCTTGCCTGGTCATTAGTACCACCATAACAATTTGGTGGAACAATAATTTTAATCGCTTTACCATTATGATTTTCAGATGCGTCATGAATCAACCCCATTAAAATGGCATACTGAATAGACAGTCCACTAGAAGCAACTAAAGGTTTGGTGTTAGACCTGGTAACTTCTTTAATAGCATTTAAAACACTTGTTTTATTAGTGTCGTTATTCTTTTTATCTTCAATAGCAGATTCTGCAACCAAAGCTTTTAAAGCGATAAGAGAATTAGAAGGAGTCATGGCAATGGTTTCTCTTCTTCTTACATGCTGAATGTCTGAAATATAATTTTCATTCTGTTCTCCATTTACAACCAAAATACTCCCAAGATACCCGTGAAGTTGAACGAAGAAATCTATATTTTCATTGTTGTCAAAATTTTCATTGTTGTCAAAACTACCTATTTTATCTTCTTCTGATATAAAAATAGTACTTCCGTTAAATGAAGAAATATCTGATAGTTTTGCTACTTTTTCTAATTGAAATTTATAGTTATAGATGTTTTTAACTATTTCGATGTCAAAGTTATTAGGTAGTTTATCTAAATAAACAATTCTAGTATTTTTATTTTCTAATAAATTCTTTCTTAACACTGCTAAAACAGGAATCGTTTGTGAAGAAAAGCTAATTACGTTCTCTGAATTAAGGGTGTTTAATTTTGAAATTCCCCATTCTAAAACACAAGATAATGGATGCCCTAAACGAATATAATCATAAGCGGTAGGTAATGTATTTAAAGCAGATGATGTGGTATTATTGTTGTTAAACAAAGTTTCAAACTGATTTAAAAAGTCAGTTTTAGCTAATTTTTCATTATAAATATCTAGACGATGTGTAGTTAAATTTACCCATGATGTTGGTGCATTTTCTAATACATCTTTAATGTAATTTAATATTTTTTTGTCTTCCATAATTGACGTTTTTATTTACTTGTACTATAGATTTTGTTGTTTTTTATTTAAGTAACTACAAGATATTTTATGAGTTTACTTTTAACTTTAAAACAATAAGCGAAGTTAGTTTTTTTGAGTTGAAAAATCAGCGTGGAACATCTCTCGTTTTAAACTTTAACAACTTCTGTTAAAATTCTAAAAAAATATATTCTATGTTTAAAATATCCTTTGTAAAAGGTTATTTATTATAGATAATACAACGATGATTTAAAGACGGTTTATTCATTTTGTTGATTATTTTTAAGATGAAATGATTTTTCTTCTAATAAGCAAGAGTACTTTATAATCACCATTTTTAAGCTATATTATTGTTATTTAAGTAAATTTAGGTTGTATTTAATACAAATAAATCAGCACTTTTCTATTATGAATCAGTTACATTTAAGAGTTACTTATTTTTGTTTCGCAATTGTTATTAATAAAATTTATTTATGTGGTTACGTGTAAGTTGTAATTTGGCTTTTGATATAGAAACACCAACTCCTTTTATTTTAATGTTACGCCCTAGAAGTGGTGCAGAACAGTGGATAGAGCGCGATGAATTTAAAACATATCCAAATTTACCCATTATAGAGTTTACAGATGATTATGGTAATTTATGTCAACGTTTGGTTGCTCCATTAGGTAGGTTTACTCTTTTTACGAGTTCAGATGTAAGAACGTCTGAATTTGTTGATGTAAATTTTGATGCTCCTTTTGTAGAAATTCAAAATCTACCTAATGATGTACTTTGTTATTTATTACCGAGTAGGTATTGTGAATCTGATCGTTTTAACGACTTAGCAAATACAATTACCGCAGACCAACCTGTTGGCTACAAACAAGTGTTTGCCATAGAAGAATGGCTGCGTACAAATATTAGTTACATTCCTGGTAGTAGTGATTTTCCTATTTCTGCCACAGAAGTAAATTACAAACGTTCTGGTGTTTGTAGAGATTTGTCGCATTTAGGCATTGCATTGTGCCGAAGTTTAAGTATTCCTGCACGTATGGTAGTTGGTTATTTACACAAATTACACCCCATGGATATGCATGCTTGGTTTGAAGCTTATGTGGGTGGACGTTGGTATACTTTTGATGCTACTCAAACCGGACAAAAAGGAGGCTACGTTGCGGTAGGTTATGGTTTAGATGCTGCAGATGTGGCTCTTTTTAATCAATTTGGTCCTGTTGCGCATTCTTTAGAGCAACGTGTAACCGTTAAGCAGATTAAAATTTAAGGTTTTCTATTCATTCTTTTTGATGATCATTTGGGTTATAAAATCAGATTAAATATATATCCAGAAATGATGATACAGAATGTCACTACACCAAAAAAGATGGCAATTAATTTTAAGGTCATTACTTTCTTTAAAAGCATTGCTTCTGGTAAGGATAAACCAACAACTCCCATCATAAAAGCAATTGCGGTTCCTAAGGGAATTCCTTTTGCAACTAAAACCTGAGCTACAGGTAATATTCCAGATGCATTAGAATACATTGGTACTGCTAAAATAGTAGCAATTGGCACCGCAAAAAGATTGTCTTTGGCCATGTATTGTTCAAAAAAGCCTTCAGGGATATAACCATGCATGAAACCTCCAATAGCAATCCCCACTATAACATACGGAATAACACCTTTTAAAATAGTCAGTACTTCTGCCCAAATTATGGGTAAACGTTGTTGTAAGGTTTGTTTTTCTGCTATAAAAAGGTCTTGTTCTTTTTGTGCGTTGGCCAACACTTCTTTTACCCAAGGAGTTAAATAGGTTTCTAATTTTAATTTTTGAAGAATAACTCCAGAAATAGTTCCTAATAAAATACCGCTAACTACATAGATAATAGTAGTTTTAACTCCAAATAAACCTATAAAAAGTCCAATAGCAACTTCATTAACCAAAGGAGATGTAATTAAAAAAGCAAAAGTAACACCTAACGGAATTCCGCCTCTTACAAAACCAATAAATAAAGGAACTGATGAGCAGGAACAAAAAGGAGTTACCACTCCAAAAAGACTTGCCATCAAGTACTCTAAACCATATAATTTATTTCTTGATAGATAATTTTTAACCTTATCTATAGGAAAGTAACTATTTACAATTCCCATTAAAAAAATGATTACAAAAAGTAATATCAGAATTTTTGTGGTGTCGTAAATAAAGAAATTTAAGGCTTCTGCTAAAAGTTGTTCTTTGTTTAAGTTTAAAACATCATACACAAACCAATCTGCTATATTTTGTATCCAATCAAACATTTTCTATCGTTTCGATTTGATAATTCATACCCAACAATTTAATTATTTTAGTAGTGATAGTACTTCCTCTTTAGAGGGAATTCTACCTTTAATGGTAATTGCATCGTTTATGACCAATGCTGGAGTAGTCATAACGTTATATTTCATAATTTCCATAATATCTTCTACTTTTTCTATAGTAGCATCAATGTTGTTTTCTGAAACTACAGTTTTAACAACTGCCGTCATCGATTGACATTTTGGACAACCGGTACCTAAAACTTTAATTACTTTACTCATAATTTTAATATTTGTTTATCGCAAATAAGCTATGTAGTTACATAAAAATATCATTCAAAAAATTGTTGAAATAATGATTTAGCGATGTTCCAGTTTTTTTGATTGATGCAATACTTTATTTTTGGAGGTTTTAACTCTCCTTGAATAAGTCCCGCATTTTTTAATTCTTTTAAATGCTGAGAAATGGTAGATTGTGCCAACGGAAAAATATCTACCAAATCTCCCGTAAAACAACACGATTGGTTTTCTAGATGTTTTAAAATGGCAATACGTGTAGGATGCGCCAAAGCTTTGGCAAATTTAGCTAAGGTTTTATTATTTTCTTTGTGTTCTAAGGTAGTTAAATTTTTTTCCATAATTCTTATCGTAAATTTACGATAGGTATATGTATTAAAATCTGACATTTATCACCTTTGTTACATTTATTAAGAATAGTATTAAAGCAAAAATCCCACTGATTTCTCAGTGGGATTATAATTTATAAAAAATAGAATGCTTATTTTTTAATATAGTTTTCTGGAATAGCAAAACTTTTTCTAAAACCTTCCACAAATTGGATGTTCGTTATTTTTGCACTTCCTATTTTATCAGATAAGCCTGTTTCGATGTTCCAACCATAGTAACCCCAGTTTGTAGCAAAAGGAATTTCATCAATCATCTTATAGTCTTCATATTTAATAGCATGAGGATCTGCTTCTGCAGCTTCTTTTGTTTTACCAGAGGTAACAATGTAGGCTGCATGCTCTAAAAGGTGTGATTTTTTATCAGCATAAACAATATACCAATCATCTGGAGTATCACCAATATTAGCACCAAAAGTTAACTTTGCAACATCAAAAGTATTTGTAGTTTCATTTGTTTTAAAGTCGTCGTTCCATTTTGTTCCATTGTCATTTAACTTGTAAGGAAACAAGAAGAAATAGCTCCAAGTATATGCATGAAAACGAACTCCTGGATTTTTATCTAAACTAGGAGAAACAAAAATGTTTTCTTTGTTTACAAATATTTCATCTCCATTTTTATACGTTATTCTGGCAATATCAGAAGTAGTAGAAACGGTAATTGTTGCATTAAAAATTTCATTTCCTCCAAATTCAATGGCAGCATCAAACTGAACCGCTTCATTTGTTAAAAAAGCCGCTTTTTTATGTGCTGTTTCAATTTTTTGAGAAAAAGTCTTTTCTACAACAGGTTCTGGTTTTTCTTCTATTTGTTTTGCTTTTTCTGGAGCTTTGTTACAACTTACAATAAGTAATAAACTAGCAAATAATGTAATAATTGTTTTTTTCATGTAATTCGGTTAAATAGATATTAATTGATTGTGATTCCTTGTAATCGGATAAAAAGTAGCAACCTTACATTTTTTTGTAAGAAATTTAAAATATTATTCTTTTGCACCATGACTTTTTGCAGTCTCTATCCAAAGTTCTGCAATTCCTTTGGTGTCTGCACCCAATCCTCTAGACAAATGCAACGCTATTCCCATAATTAAAACACAAGCTTCTCGTACTTGATTAAATGTTCGCAAGCTGCCAAATGATTCTTGGGCTTTTATTAGAAGTAAATCATTGTGTTTCTGAATAAATTCAATAGGGTTTTCAACGACATTTGTTATTTTAGGAATCATTAAAGAATCTATCCAGTCTTTACCGATTCTTTCTGCTAATTTTTCTGGTAGTTCATTCCCCATTTCTCTCCATAAAGCGAGTGTTTTTGTATCGCCAGAAGCGGATAAACCACTATCTAACAATAACTCGAAGGCAATATCTGCAATGTTTTGCATTACCTTTAAATATTCATCTTGTGCTTTTTCAAAAGGAACTGCACCTTGTCCTTTTAAATACTCTCCAACACTCAATTTGGGTAATTCTAAAACTTCAGCGCAGTCTGTTAAGCAAGGAAATTGTGCACCTTCAAAAATATAATGTGCTTTTTCAAATTGTATTTGTCGTCCCAATGGATATAAACGACATGCTAACGGGCGACCTTGATGTACGCTACAACCATGATTGTCTATATATTGACTACAAGCATTTTGTCCTTTTTTATCTTGCTTTCCGTTAAAAGTTAATCGGATACCTCTAAAATCTGTATATAAATCACGAAATTCTCTCGGACTTACTTTTTTCTCTTTACTAAAACTAAATAACTCCCATGGATTTAACATTACAGCTTTTCCAAAACAACAAGTTCCAGAGCGAGAGCAGGTGAGTGGTAATATACTTTTTGTGCTCAGTTTTGTAGTTTGCATTCTTAGAGTTTTATAGTAATTTTAGTTTGATGTCGATTCAATAATGTTTAAAAAGGATAATTGAATTGAGCTGTAAAGGTATTATTTTTCAATCTTAAATTTATAAGAAATTGTTTTTTAACTTTCTAAAATTTCTAATTGTTGTATAATTTGATTTTCTGTTACGGGATATGTTTTTCCTTCTCTAATAGTTCCATAAACATCATTAAATACTTGCTTGTAAGAAGATTTTTTAGAAATGATATTTTCATGTTTTTTAACTCCTTCATCATTAAAATATGTCAAAACACCTAGGGTATTAGTACTTTCAATACCAAATAAAGGAATGGAGGGTTTTATGCCTTCTTGTAACTGTTGTTCCTGAACATCTGCACGGTCTTTTACATAAGAACCTTTTGTTCCGTGTAAAATAAAAGCGGGTTGTGGCTCAGTAACCAACAGACTTGCTGTAATAAAAACTTGCATGCCTTCTGGATACAATAAATGAAAATGAGCATAATCATCTACTTGCGTATTTGGTCTAAAATGGCCTAAGCTTTTCTTCCATTCTAAAGGAGTTCCAAAAAGAGAAATTGCTGCATCTAACAAATGCGGACCTAAATCATAAGATAAACCACTACCTGGAACGGGAGTTTCTTTTGTTACTTTTTCACCAATCACATATTTATAGCGATCATAACGAAGATGAAATTCTACTATTTTTCCTAATTTATTAGATTCTAATACGCTTTTAACGGATAAAAAATCACTGTCATATCTTCTATTTTGATACGCCAATACTGAACAATTATATTTCTTAGCAGCTGTAAATAATTGTTTCGCTTCGGATGAATTTACAGTAAAAGGTTTTTCTAATAACACATGCTTTTTTGCTTTCAGTGCTTTTAAAGCAAACTCAAAATGAGTAGGGTTTGGCGTATTCACAATAATCAATTCAATTTCTGAATCTGCTAAAATTTCATCAATTGTATCGTAGCTTTTTATATCAGAATATATAAGATGTGCTTTCTTTTTAGACCTTTCTACGACAGCACTTAATTCAAAATTTTGATGTTCATCTAAAAAAGGAGCATGAAATATTTGTCCAGACATTCCAAAAGATAAAATCCCTGTTTTTATTACATTATTACTCATAGAATTGATTTTTTATTTGTGTAATTTATTCTTAAAAGTCGTAGTTAAAAAGTTAATATTCCATTAATGCATTAAACTTACTATTTAAGTTGTAAATATTTAAATTATCATCAAATGCAACCTGAACAGCCAACAGTTTGGTTTCTAATTCAGAAATTTTATTATCAATTTTATTTTTATCTCCAATTTCTTTACTTTTTTCTAAAACTTGTTTTAAAGCAGACTGGTAAGTGCTAAAAATTGAGATATACTCCTTACTTAATGACTCTACTTCATCTCGTATAAATTTTGCCTGATTTAATGCATAAGTAGGATACATTAAGTTTTTATTGGTTAAATGGTTATTGTAATCTAAAGGTTTTGCACTAATTATTTTATCTACACTTTGCTGTACAATGCCTTTGGTGTAGTGCTTATTTATTACGTTTGTTAAGGTTAATTTTTTATCTTGTTCAGAAATGGCATTTGGATTTAAAGTATTAGAACGTTCTGTGGTATATTGTGTTAGAAGCAAAACCAAACCTTCTTTTCTAATGTCTAAATTGCCAAGATTTTGTTCAAATTCAGTTTGTGCCTTTGCTAATCCTTCATAATGAACCAAATACACGTTTAATGATTTTTTTAAATCGATAACATCATCTATCGAAACATCATTTCCTTTAAGCGCATTGCCCATCACCAAATCTACCACAGATTTTATAGAACTCACCACGGGTATTGCACTGGTTAATTCTTCAGTTAAAGGAGATTTTATAATGTTATCTATAAATAGAAGAAATTTAGATTTTTTGACACCATTAATTTTTCGATTACCTTTTATAATTTCATTTTCTAAAATTTCTGCAATTTCTTCGGATAAAGAAAAACCTAAATCTGAGTTTTCAGGATTGTTTAAGCTGGAAATTTGAGTAAGATAATCGCTCGTGGCATCCAATTGTTTTATGGCGTTTAAACTAGCGTTTGATGCAAAAACAAATTCTGTTGTGTTTATTATTTTTTTTCTTCGTTGCTCTAATTGTTTCTTTAAACTAAAAAGCTCTGCATCAGAAAACTCTTTAATAATTTTGTTATTAGACTTCATTAATTCTTCAAAATTATTTACTTTAAGAACAATGGTATCTAATTTTTCTTTTGTTTTTAAAAGTTCAAAATAGTTTTTATAAATTACATTTAATGAGTCTTTATTATTTTGTCCGCTTACAATTGATGTAGAAATAAGGATAATAATTGTCAGTAGTTTTTTCATAAGATAGGTTGTTCTTGGTTCAAGTTCCTTAAAATATTAATTTTGACGTAACTTCAAAATTCATGCCTTTAATAAGAAGTGAGCGAAATTAGCTTTTTTGAGTTAAAATATCAAATTGAAAAAAGACAGCTTTTAATTGCCTTTAATCCTTTCCCATAATTCTGATAACAATTTTTTACCATCACTTTTTTCTTTGGGTTCTTCTATAAAAAACGGAACTCCGTTTGCATCAATTTCAATTTTATATTTAAAAACGAAATTCTCTGCATTTGGTTTTATGCTTAAAGCTCCAAAACGTAAATCATTAAAATACAAAACACCTTCTTTTTTATTGATGGTGTACCAACCTTTAGAAATAGCAATCATGCGTTGCATTTTTGGTTGATGTATCAAATTACCTAACAACTCATGATTTTTAGGATAACTAGAAAATTCAATAGGATTTTTATCAAAAAAGGAAGAATGACCAATTAAAAAAGCATTTTCTGTTTCTACATTGGCAGTCCATAAAACGGTGTTTAATGGCGTTGGTTTTGTTTCTATTTCTTTGTATTGAATATGTTGTTCAGCTAATTCTTTGGTAAATGTTTGATAAGAAATACCTTTTAAAACCAATGTTAATGCTAAATAAGAACTGCTGATGATCAACCCTAAATTATTATAAAAACGTCTTTTTTTCGATTCCTTTTTCTGACGCATTGCCAAAACTAAAAACACAATAAATGGTAAGGTATACAAAGGATCTACTACAAATACATTTTTAAAAGCTAGTCGAATATCTAAAGGCCAAAAAAGTTGTGTACCCCAAGTGGTTTGTGCATCTAAAATAGGATGTGTTATAAACGCCCAAAAGAATAACCAAGACCAATCTCTAAGATTTTTGTATTTCTCATATCGTGTAACTATAAAAGCAAAAATAGGAGCGAAGAGCACAGAAAAAAAGATAGAATGCGTAAAACCTCTATGCATTTCTAAAGCGGTAACTTTATCTGTAAAGAAAGCAGAAAGTACATCTAAATCTGGTATTGTACCTGCAATAGCACCGTACAACATGGCTTTATTACCAATTTTTCTTCCTAAAACAGCTTCTCCAACTGCAGCTCCTAAAACTATTTGCGTTAATGAATCCAATGTTTTAAAATGTATTTAATAATTAGTAACTTTTTCTAAACTTTTTTTCTACAGAAAAATTAATTAGGTTCATAAAATTTGCATGAACACCTAAGGTAAGATCTAATTTTAGTTCTTCTATAAACTTTAATATTGAATGAGCATGAAATTGTAAATCAGGAATGGAAATATAATTCTCAAAAATATCACCAATGGTTTTGTAATACAGTTTTTCAAAAGTATTTAAGTTTTCTGGCTTTTGTGTAACGTATTCGTAAGAATTTACATCAAAAGACTCTAAAACATCACCTACATAATATTTATGTAGTATCTGTGTAGGATTTACAATGTTTAATTCTATAATCTGCGGATTTAAAAAAGCGTATAAAATGGCTTTAGAAACAAAATCTACAGGTACAATGTTTAAACCACTTTCTTTATCAACCCAAATTCTAAAAGCATCTTTAGATTTGGTCGCATATTTATCTAAAAAAATAGCCCAAGAATAAAAAACATCAAATTTTGGCGTTTCAAAAAAAGGTTTGTGAATTAAACGACCACAAATAATACTGGGTCTTAAAATCTGAGAAGCAATGTTTTTAGAAGCACAGGTTTCTTTTACAAAACGTTCACTTTCATATTTAGATTGCTCATACGGATTTCTAAAATAGGTAACCGTATAGTTTTCGATGGTATCGTTTACTTTTTCATTTTGTATACCAAAAGAATACGCAGTACTAATGTATAAAAAACGACTTACACGTTTAGGTAACTGCTCTAAAAGTTGCTTGGTTACTAAGTAATTCTGAGAATGAACCGTCTTTTTAGAATCGCTTGTACTAGATAAATTAGTAGAACCTGCACAATGTATCACAGTGTCAAAATGATACTTTTCTAAAACCTCTTTGCTAATTGTAGCTAAATCATTCGGAATTATAGTGATTTTTTCTAAACAAGCTTCAATAGTAAAATCATTTAAAAAATCCGGACGAGACGCGTCTTGTAAAACAGCCAACAAACGTTGTTCTGCTGTTTTTTCATTGGCTCTTATTACTACAAAAAGATGTTGTACCGTTTTATCTACAATGGCTTTATGTAACCATTCAAAAATAATATGACTCCCAACAATTCCGGTTCCTCCAGTTAATAAACAATTCATGTTTTTTTGATAAAATTTCAATAGGTGATTTAATAAAAAAATAGTTGTCTTAAAACAGACAACTATTTTTCCGCTTGAGCGAAGTAGAAAGGTATAGTATTATAACTTATAAAGTTCTCGACTGCGCTCGAACGGACATATTAATATTTTTTTAGAGAACTCCTAAAATGCTTTTATTTTATCCTTTGTAAAAGGGTAATTTTACAATAGTTGCCGGAATCGCTTTTTTACGAACCTGAATATGAATTTGTGATCCTGCTTTAGACAAGATTCTTGGTACATAACCCATTCCAATTCCTTTACTTAAACAAGGGCTCATAGTACCAGAAGTTACCACACCAATTACGTTTCCGTTTCCGTCTACAATATCATAACCATGTCTTGGTACACCTCTTTCATCTAGTTCAAAAGCAACCAATCTTCTTTCTGGCTTGTGCTCTTTTTCTTTAGCTAAGGCTTCTGCATTTACAAAGTCTTTGGTAAATTTAGTAATCCAACTTAAACCTGCTTCAATTGGTGATGTTGTATCGTCAATATCGTTGCCGTATAAACAATATCCCATTTCTAAACGTAAGGTATCTCTTGCAGCTAAACCAATTGGCTTAATTCCGAAATCTGCACCAGCTTCAAAAACTTTAGTCCAAATTTGTTCTGCCTCTTCGTTTTTGCAGTAAATTTCAAATCCGCCAGAACCTGTATAACCAGTCGCAGAAATAATTACATTATCGATACCAGCAAAATCTCCAATTTTAAATTTATAAAAAGGGATACCTGCTAAATCTACAGAAGTTAAAGATTGCATTGCTTCTACAGCCTTTGGACCTTGAATTGCAAGCAAAGAATAACCTTCAGATAAGTTTTTTAAATCAGCATTAAATTCCTCATTATATTTAGAAATCCAATTCCAATCTTTTTCAATATTAGAAGCATTTACAACTAATAAATACGTGTTTTCTTTAATTTTATAACAAATTAAATCATCTACAATTCCGTTTTCTTCATTAGGGAAACAACTGTATTGAGCATCGCCAATGGCAAGTTTAGAAGCATCATTAGAAGTAACTTTTTGTATTAAAGCTAATGCATTTTCTCCTTCAACCAAAAACTCTCCCATATGGCTAACGTCAAAAACGCCAACAGACTCTCTTACTGTTAAATGTTCTGCTGTAACTCCTTCATATTGTACAGGCATATTATAACCTGCAAAAGGAACCATTTTAGCACCTAAAGCAACGTGAATATTATTTAATGCAATATTTTTCATGTATAGATTTCTTAAAATTTCAGCTAAATTATTGAAAAAAATGGAATTATCAATCACGAATACTTTGTAAATATTTTTAACTAGATAATAATAAATGTTACTTTTGAATTTCTCTATAAAATTCACTTTTATGAAAGTTTTTAACTTTTTATGCATCACTCTTTTACTATTTACTTTACACGCTGTAGCACAAGGTCCCACAGATTTTCTATCCAAAGAATTTCATAAAGGTAGGCGAGAGGCTTTACGTTCTAAAATGCCACAAAACTCTGTAGCTGTTGTGTTTGCAAACCCTGTTAGAAACAGAGCAAATGATGTAGATTATGTGTTTCATCAAGATCCAAATTTTTATTATTTAACCGGTTATAGAGAGCCAAATGCGGTTTTAGTCTTGTTTTCGGAAAACCAAACGGATGCAAAAGGAACTTCTTATAATGAAATATTATATGTGCAGAAAAAAGATGCCCAAGCAGAAATGTGGTACGGAACACGTTTGGGAGCAGTAGGTGCTGCAAAAGAATTAGGTTTTAGCACTGTAATGAATGGAGAAGATTTTATAAACTCACAAATCGATTTTAAGAAATTTAATCGCGTTTTTATAGAAAAGTTTAACGATGATTATAGAAATTCAACTAGAAACAAAGCAGAAATTTATGATTTAGTTGCTAGTTTTAAAGAAGTATCAGGATTTAATGAGATACAGTTTTCATCAGAATATGTAGAAAAAGTGCATCAAGCTATTGCTAATGTTCCTGATAAAAAATTAATAGAGCTTTCAAGAAAAATCAATCAAGAGCTTACACGTTATCCAGAGTTGAAGAAAGACAAGCTAATCATGGATTTTGCAAGTGCAAAAAATGATAATGAGTTAAAAGATTATCAGCAAAAAATAAGCCTGAATTTAGAAGCTATAAAAGAAAATAATTTCGATTTTTCCTTCTTACCCAATAATTTAGCAACCTTAAGAGAAGTAAAGACAGAAGAAGAAATAAAACTATTAACCAAAGCAATCAGAATTTCTGCCATTGGTCAGATAGAAGTTATGAAAGCAATGAAACCACACATGTCTGAAACCGAATTACAAGGAATTCATGAGTTTGTGTACAAAAAATACGGAGCAGAATACGAAGGATATCCGTCTATTGTTGGTGCCGGAAATAATGGTTGTATTTTACATTATATAGAAAATAATAAAACAAAAATTGGCAACGATTTAGTTTTGATGGATTTAGGGGCAGAATATAGAGGCTTTACAGCCGATGTTACGCGTACAATTCCTGCCAACGGAAAATTTACAAAAGCACAAGAAGAAATTTACAACATCGTTTATAAGGCACAAGAAGCTGGTATTGCATTATATGTTGTTGGTGGTAGCATGAGCGCTCCAAATAGAGCTGCTGTGAAAATAGTAAATGAAGGATTGTATAAATTAGGAATTATAAAATCTATTGATGAGAAACACAATTATTTACCACACGGAACTATACATCATATTGGTTTAGATGTGCACGATCCGGGAAATTATAATAACTTTGAAGAAAATATGATTGCCACTATGGAACCTGGGATTTACATTCCAGAAGGTAGTAATTGTGATAAAAAGTATTGGGGAATTGGTATTCGAATAGAAGATGATATTCTAGTAACCAAAAATGGACCTGTAAACCTTTCTGCGGAAGCACCTAGAACCGTAAAAGAAATAGAAAAAATGATGGCAAAAAAGTCTGTTTTAGACGATTTTGTATTACCAAATTTAGATAAATAATGAGCACCGAACAACCAAATAATCCGTTACACGGAATAAAATTAGCCACCATGTTAGAACAATTGTTCAAAGAATATGGTTGGGAAGAATTAGGCGATATCTTAAATATTAACGCATTTAAAAACAATCCTACCTATAAATCGAGTTTAAAATTTTTAAGAACAACACCTTGGGCAAGAGAAAAAGTAGAGCGTTTTTATTTAAAAAATATGATTAAATAGCTTATTAAATGCTATTTTCTGCTTGGAGTTTATCTAGAGAAAAGCCGAAAAACACTCCCTTTTTTTTATTTTGAAACAGCATAAAAAAGGGCTCAAACAATTGCTGTAAGTAGGGCTGAACGTGTTTGGGATTTAATTACTAACAATACTGAAGCACAAAATAAAAACTAAAATGATTGATAGATTTTTAAAAGCAAAACATTGGCAACTTTTCTCTTTAATGTTTGGAATTCCTATCGTTTTTCAAATAATAATGATGGTAGCAATGTTTACCAAGTTTAATTCCGAAACAAATCCTGATCCAACAGAAATATTTAATTTTTTTAAATTTTTCCCAATAATAATGATTCTATATTCAGGAATTTTCTTTGGGTGGTTTTGGTCTATTGCAATTGGTTTACAAAAAAAAGTACCAGAAAATGTAACAATGAAAATAAAGAGATTTAAAATATTTTTCTTTATTCCATTAATTTATATCCTTTGTCTTTCATTTTTTATAGTTACAATGTTAAATGGAATAGTACAAAACGAAACAGAGCCAGGTGCTGGATTTATAGGTTTAATGGCAGGAATAATTATACCACTTCATTTATTTTCTGTGTTTGGAATTTTTCACTCTTTGTATTTTGTAGCAAAGACCTTTAAGACTGTTGAGTTGCAGAAAGAAGTACGATTTAGTGAGTTTACTGGTGAATTTTTTATGTTATGGTTTTACTTTATTGGAATTTGGATTATACAGCCAAAAATTAATAAAATGACAGATAATGAAAACAGCACTACAAATACTTTGTATTAAAAAAGTCTGAATTTTCATTTTAGAGGAATCAAATTGCAGCAGTAAAGAATTCTAAAATAAAAAATTAATATTTAAAGGTTAGCATTAAGCCTGAAAATAATAATGCAATTAACACAGTGTTTTTTAATAGTTTCTCATTTAGTTTTAAGTACATTTTTTACCTAAGTACATCGCAAGAAAGAATAATGGTAAAATAAGTAAAGAGTTATATAAATGGCTTAATTTTAAAATTCCGAAAAAAGTAATCATCGGAATTCTAATTATAGAAATTAAACCTAAAACACCAAACATAGTAGCTCTAAATGTTTTTATATCTGCAGTAGCATTTTCAACGATAATAACAAATAACGGACCACCGGTTGAAAATAATCCAGTGAAAAAACCTTCAAAAATAATATCTACAACAATTTATTGATCATATAATTAATTATGGAGAACCAACAACGTATTTAATTTTGTCTGAATTAGAAAAAGAGTCTTAAAACTAAAATTTTAATTAATTAAAGTAAATAAAATGTTTATTTAGAGAATGTGAGTTTTATAATTTGAAAGTACATAGGTTTAATTGAAATATTTTTTAGATAATTCCCAAATTTGTTATTTACTATGTTCACCTATATAATAATAGAATTTTCCATCTGGTTTTATTAGTATATAGTTTGCATTTTTTACCTGATAAGGAAAAAATATTTTTTTAAATAAATCATCATTATCAGTTTTCCAATTAATTTTATTTTGATGATAGTAGTTGAGATTGTCACACTCTGGAGAATTAATCCAAAATTGATTAATATTTGCTATTTTATGTAATTTTTTTAAATAATTTTTATCTAAGACATTCCAAGTTGACTTTGATTTTTTATTATCTATTTTTTTAGTATTTGCAGTAAGATAATTAATTACAATATTTTGGGTTGTATCAATTGTTACATCACTTAATTCTGTTACATAATTTTTTAGTGTTCTAAATGTCTTTTTATCAAGCTGACCAAATCGTTGTCTTTTAATTAGGACCCCATATTGTATTGAGTCCTTTTCAAAATATAAATCTAAATTTTTACGATTATCTTTTGTTTTATAAAACTGTTCTTTTGTTACTTGTTCTCCATTTTCATTATGAAAAATGACTGATTTTGTTTGACCAAAATTTTTAAAAGAAACAAATAATATGATTATAAATTTTATTATTTTCATTTTTTATGATTTACAGTAGCGATTTATACTTGATATTTTATTTAGAAATTTTGAAGGGATTTTCTATTCCTTTAAAATTTTCATCAATTTATCCGTACCAACACTTGCTAGATCTTTAATAATAGTTAAGTTTTTAAAACTACTTTCAGAAACTGCTGGTTTTGGGTCTATAAAATAAATAGGAGTAGAGCGTTTTACGTAATCGACTAAACCAGCTGCAGGATATACTTGCATAGAAGTACCTATAATCACTAAAATATCTGCTTTTTTGGTAATCTCTATAGCTTTATCTAACATAGGTACCATTTCTCCAAACCAAACAATGTGTGGTCTTAATTGACTTTTTTTAGGGCATAAATCTCCCAAAACTAAATCTTTTTCCCAGTCTAAAACAATATTTTCATCAGCAGAACTTCTTACTTTTAAAAGTTCTCCATGTAAATGGGTAACATTTTTACTGCCAGCACGTTCGTGTAAATCATCCACATTTTGTGTAATAATTTCTACATTATAATCTTTTTCTAATGCCACTAAATTAACATGCCCTTTGTTTGGACTAACTTCTAATAATTGCTTTCTACGTTCATTATAAAAATTTAAAACTAATTCTGGATTTGCAGCAAAACCTTCTGGAGAAGCAACATCCATAACATTATGACCTTCCCACAAACCATCTGCATCTCTAAAAGTTTGTATGCCGCTTTCTGCAGAAATACCTGCTCCAGTTAAAACAACTAATCTTTTCATTTGAATATCCGTTTTTGTATTTTTATAAAATCTTTAATGAAGATAAAAATAATAATTCTAAGTTTGTAATTATGATTGATGAAAAACTATTAAATTATTTTGAAACCTATTTAACCGATAAAAGGAAAGATCTTTTTAAAAAGGTTTTAGAAGATAGAACAAGACATTTTACAGTGGTTTTAGAAGATATTTTTCAGCCTCATAATGCAAGTGCAGTAGTTAGAACTGCAGATATTTTTGGTGTACAAGATGTACATGCCATAGAAAATAAATACACCAATAAAGTTTCAAGACATGTTGCAAAAGGTTCTCAAAAATGGATTACCTCTAAACGTTATAAAAAAGACGGAGATAACACTAAGGTGTGTTTAGAAAATTTACGAGAACAAGGATATCAAATTATTGCAACAACACCTCATAATGATTCTTGTTTATTACAAGATTTTGATATTACAAAAAAATCGGCATTTGTATTTGGAGTGGAAGCAGAGGGTGTTTCTGATTATGTAAAAGAGCAAGCAGATGGTTTTTTAAAAATACCAATGGTTGGTTTTACAGAAAGCTTAAATATATCTGTAGCTGCAGCAATTATTCTACAAGATGTAACTACAAAATTGAGAAATTCTAACGTAGATTGGCAGTTATCAAAAGAGGAAAAAGACGTTTTATATTTTAATTGGGTAAAGAAAACAATTAAAAATGTAGACAAAATAGAGAAGTATTACCTAGAAAATCTAAAGACAGAATAATATTTTTCTGAGCTTATTTAATTGTTAAAGACTCCGTTATAATTCTTGCTTTTGCAGGAATTATAACGGAGTCTTTATTTTGAAAATAGTATTAATCTACTATTATTTTTTCTATTGTTGCAGAAGTTTCGCAGCGTTTTACTAATAAACTAACCTTTTCTAATTCTTTTGTACCAGTAATATAGTATTCTGCACAAGGTTCTTGTCTTGGTTTACTTTTTCCAAAATTTACATCACCTGTATATAAAATGGTGTTTATTTTTAAAGTATCAATATCGAATTTATGCATCGCATTTCTAGCATCTTCAGAAAATAAACGTTCTTTTATTCTGATAGATTTTAGTGTCCTAGCATCCATTCCATAATCAAAGGTAGCTTGTTTTTTTTGCCAGAAAAAATATACGGCAACAGAACCTAATGATAAACCTACTAAATAATATCCTATTCGTTTAATGAGCATTGTACAATTTTGAAATGCAAATTTAAGTCTTTTATTCAGTTTTAAATAATATTACTTATTTTCTTATTAAAGAAAAGTGTGATCTAAAAATAGCTTCGTTTCCGTCTTTAGTATACTTTAATACAAACCAATAATCTGTACTTGGCATTTTATTTCCATTAGTATTAAAACCATCCCATCCTAACTCACTAGGTTTAATAGCGTTTATCAATTTTCCATATCTATCATAAATAGTTATAGTAGCGTTTAAATCGTTTGCTAGGTCAGGGATGTTCCATCGATCATTTTTATTATCGTTATTAGGAGTAAAAAACTTAGGATAATCTAATGCAACAAGTTCTAATGTTAAGTTATTACAAATACCTGTAAGGTCTTTAATTGTAATGTTATATGTACCTGGTTTAATGTTATCGAAGAAATTAGACTCTTGAAAAGCACCATCATCTAAAGCGTATTGATAACTACCTAAACCTTGATTAATAGTTTCGATTTCTACAGCATAAAAATTAGAGAAATTATCTGTTAAAAATTTAATTTCAAATTCGGGGCTAGAACTTGCTATTATTACGTCTGTTGGCTTATAATTACAATCGGCATTATTTAGAGGTCTAATTTTAGTAGCTTCTATTGTGTATGTACCTGCTTTTGTAGCATTCCAATCTGCTACAGAGGTTGGGTTTAATAAACTTCCTTCTAAATACCATTTTATGTCATAAACAGTTGCGTCTAACCCTGTTTCTATTAAAAATGGATTATTTGTTGTGTTGGTACTATGATCAACACAAATAGCGCCTCCAAGAACATTTAAATCTAATAAAGGATATATTGTAATTGAAAAAACATCATCTATAAAACAATCTGGGTGTTCTTCTTGATACGCGTGTACATAGATTTCTTGTGTTTCAGTTAGACTACTTGTGTTTGTTATAGTATATTCTAAAGGATCTATTAAATCTGTTTTATTAGGACCTCTATAATATTCTACTATTATATTAGGTATTGATATTGTTGGTAGCGTTACAGAGCCACATAAATCTATATCGTCTAATACTCCTAAATCTGGTTTTTCGAATACAGTAACTGTAAAACTACTATTATTTTGACAAGGTATAAATCTTGTATCATCTCCTATAATATAAATAGTTTGTGTTTCATCAATAATATCTCCAGCATTTAATAAACCTGTTTTATCGTCATTTTTATAGTAATTTCCTGGTTTTGTTAATGCAGGTAAAACAAAAGTAACACAGGCGTTTACATCATCAAAAACATCTACTTCAATATTTAATATACTTACTGTAAAAACTTTTTCATTTGCACAGGTTGCTATGTCTGTATCTTGATTGTAGATATAAATATCTTGTGTTTCTTCTATTGCATCACCAGCAAATAACTCAATACCTTGTCCGTTAGATTCTGTAAAAAATCTTCCTCCAAAACTGATGTCTGGTAAAATATATAGTTCACATAAAGAAATATCAAAAACATCTGGTATTGTTGGTATTGGTTTAATAGTTACTCTAAAATTAGTTTCTGCGCTACAATTATCATTGGTATTATAGATGTAAATTGTTTGTGTGCTATTTATTTCATCACCAGCAAACAACTCAGTACCAGAAGCGTTTCTGCCTGTAAAGTAATTACCATTAACTAAAGCTGGTAAGGTAGGTAAATCATCTATACAATTTATAAGGTCACTTAATTGATCTACTTCTGGAAGCGGGTTAATTGTAATTGCTATTTCGTAACCAGTACAATTAGGACTAGTTGTTATTTCTTCTACAAAATAATAGATAGATTGTGAAGTTGTAATTTCTGTTCCTGCTACTAATTCTTGACTAAGGGTGCTATCTGTATAATATTTACCAATAGGTTGATTGGGGATTCTATAAATTTCACAGATTTCAAGGTCTTGAAAATCTTTTGATTTTACAATTATTACTTCAAAAAAACTTTCTTCACTTGGGCATTTTGTAATAGGTTCTTCGTTGTAAATATAAATGCGTTGTGTAGCTGTTATTATATCACCTGCATTTAATAGCGTTCCTGTTCCATTTGCTCCTGTATAATAATTTCCATTTGTTAAAGGTGCAAGTGTAGTAGATTCGCAAGTAATAATATCATCTAAAGTATCTACTGCAGGAGTTGGGTGAATAATTAAATCGAATTGTGTTTCTTGACAAGCCGTACCGTTTACTTCTGAATAAAAATAGATAGTAGTATCATCTGTTAAAATTGTACCAGCCAATATTTCATCTACACCATTTGGAGCTGTATAAAATTTACCTAAAGAAGTACTAGGAATTGTATATGAACCACAATGTTCTAGCGCTATATTAAAGTTTCTTGCCAATGAAACCTTAAAAGAAGTTTCGTTAGTACAACCAGTTACAAGGTTTTCATTGTAAATATATATAGTTGCGTCGTTTGTTATTATATCACCTTCAAATAACTCAGTACCACCTCCTGCAGCAGAAGTGAAATACCTACCATTTGTTAGTCTTGTTAATTGATGTTCTAAACAGACATTAACATCTGGTAAATCATCGACTAATGGAAGTGAATTAACTTCTACGTTAAAATTAACAACATCAACACATACTTTAGTGGTATTAGATAACCTAGCCCAAAGTGTAAATGTGTTATTTGTTATGGGATAATTTGAAGGGGCTGTAATAGGATCTATATTGTTATTTGCATTATCTTCTGTTGTATAATAGTTAATATTGTAATTTGCAGCTGTTAATCCATTTAATATTATAGCGTCTATTCTATTCAGAAGATCAATAGTTGTATCATCTGTACAAATTGTTATATCATCTGGTTTTGTTGCTGTAATGGTTGATATTGTAATTTCATCATTTATAGAACAAGTAACATCTGTTAAAGAGGTTATTGTTAAACCGTATACACCAGGACTATCAATTGTTATTGCTGTTCCGGTTTCTGTTAAAGGAATTCCGTCTTTGGTCCATACAAATTCAAAATTATCTGTATTAAAAAAACCAGAATCGATACTAATATTTTCTCCTGTACAAAGTTCTTGATTTTCTCCTAAATTTAAGGTATTGCTAAAACTACCTGCTTCTATAAAAACTGCAGAGTCAAAATCTGAATTATCATAATCTCCAATAACAAATTTTATTTTATACTCATTATTAGGTATTACAGTTGCAGAAGCATTTAGAATTTCTGTAAAACCTCTCATATTAATTGTAGAATTATCAGTATTGTTAACATAATAGGAGCTAAATAAGTCTTCATTATTTGAAGGGCAATTAATATTATATTGTCCATCTCTAATGTTTTTAACAGATATACTTGTATCCGATTCTGGTATTTTAGCAATATTAATAGTTTCTCCAGTACTTATATTTGTTAATATAATTGCAAATAAATCTCTACTATCACATTGAAAATTTCCATATTCATTTGAAGCAAATATGTAATTGAAGTTAAATCTGTTTCCTATTGGTGTAAAATTAAATTCTAAAAAACCTACATCTGTAATATCAGAAACGCCTCCATCTAGTTCATTTATTCTTTGTAAATCATCATCACCATCAGTAGTCGTGGTTGTACTTAAGTTTGTGTTGGTAAAAGCACCTTCAGTATTTTTGGCCTTTCCAGACCTAATAATAATACCTTTAGATATAGGAAAACTACCACCATTGTTGTTAAAATTAGCAACAGATTTGTTTGAAGAAAATGTAAAGTTAGATTTTAAGATACAACTATCTTCTACAAGTTGGTTTGCAAGTTGTTCTTCTGTAAAAGAAGTATCATCGATACTTACTGTTTGAGAAAATAAAGAAGTTGTAATTAAAAATACACTAATAAAAATAAAAGATTTTAAAAATCTATTTAAAGGTATTATACTTAATGCTAAAGATTTGTGGTTCATAGTTAACTAAAATTAATAAATTAAAACAATACGGCAAAAAAGAACTTAAAGCATTAATAAGTTAATATCTCTAAATGGTAAATTAAACCAATCTGCAACTGTTTTGTTTGTTAAAATTCCATGATAGAAATACATTCCGTTTCTTAAACTTTTATCAAAACGAGCTGCATTTTCAAAACCTCCTTCTTCTGCAATATCCAATAAGTAAGGTGTAAATATATTACTAATAGACAAAGATGCTGTTCTAGCATAACGAGCAGGAATATTTGGCACACAGTAATGTACAACACCATGTTTTATAAATGTTGGTGTTTTGTGCGTAGTAACATTAGAAGTTTCAAAACAACCACCTCTATCTATGCTAACATCTATAATAACAGCGCCTTCCTTCATGGTTTCTATCATTTCTTCTGTAGCGCAAATAGGCGATCTATTTTTACCTCTAATGGCTCCAATAGCTACATCTGCACGCATTAATGCTTTTGCAACCGATTTTGGCTGTAATGTAGAAGTGTAAATAGGTGCGCTTAAAGAATCTTGTAGTTTGCGTAATTTACTAATAGAATTGTCAAAAACTTTAACTCTTGCACCTAAACCGATAGCTGTTTTTGCGGCATATTCACCAACAGTTCCTGCTCCAAAAATTACGACGCTAGAAGGCGGAACACCACCAATATTACCTAATAATAGTCCGTTTCCTTTATTAATTCCGCTCATTAATTCTGCAGCAATTAAAACAGAAGCTGTACCTGCAATTTCACTTAAAGACTTTACAATAGGATACGTATTATGGTCATCTTTAATATAATCGAAAGCAACTGCTGTGATTCTTTTTTTTGCCAAACACTCAAAGTATTTTTTATTTTGAGTTTTTAACTGCAAAGAAGAAATTAGAATTGTTTGCGGATTTATGTATTCGATTTCTTTTTCTGTTGGTGGAGCAACTTTTAATACAATATTGCATTTAAAAGCTTCTTCTATATCGTAAGAAATTTTTGCACCAGCTTCAGAATATTCTTTATCTGCATAATTAGCATGATCTCCAGCTCCTGTTTCTATTACAACTCTATGTCCGTGAGCACATAAGGCAGAAACGGCATCTGGAGTTAAACAAACTCGTTTTTCACCTAAATAGGTTTCTTTTGGCAAACCAATAAATAGTTCTCCTTTTTGCCTTTTAATTTCCAACATTTCTTCTTGCGGAAGCAATTCTTCTTTACTGAAAGGAGAAAATGAACTCATAGTTAGGTTATTTTAGATGAATGTTTCGTTGTTCGTCATTTAAAATAGACAAATAAATTTGAACAGCCTCTAAAGGTAGTAAATTTTCTATATTTTCTGGCCATTCTATTAAACACCAATCATTATTATCTAAATATTCTTCAATTCCCATGTCTAAAGCCTCCTCTTCTTCTGTAATTCTGTAGAAATCGAAATGGAAAACTTTTTTATTATTATTCGTTTGATATTCATTTACTAATGAAAAAGTAGGAGAGGAGATGTTGTCTAAAACACCTAATTGTTTGCAGATTTCTTTAATAAGGGTTGTTTTACCAACACCCATTTGTCCGTAAAATAATAAAGTTTTATTTTCTGCGGATGAAATAAGTTCTGCTGCAACTTCAGATAAGTTTTCTAAAGAATAGTTTTTGTTCATAAAGACAAAAATAGAAAAAGTATTCAGTATTAAGTTATTGTTTTTAGTCAATAATACATAAAGTTATTAAATAGAAAAACGAGTAATAAAGGCTGTTACACAATTTGATACATATAAAAAGCCTGATAAGTATTTTAAAACTTATCAGGCTTTTTTATAATTTATTCAGCAAGCAATGAAGTTTAGCCCTGATTGAACGGTGTGTTTGAGCTCTTTTGAGGTACGAAAAAAGCGAGTAGTGAAAGCAGGAAACAGCTTCTAATACTTAAAACGATATGTATATAAAAAAACTTGTTCTTTGACTTCACACTTTCTTATTTCGGGCTATAAACAGCACAAGGAATAATGACTTCTTCTAGAGAAATGCCTCCGTGTTGATAGGTGTTTTTATAGTACTTTACAAAGTGATTAAAGTTGTTTGGGTATGCAAAAAATAAATCTTCTTTAGCAAAAATAAACGGGCTATTCATTGCTATTGTTGGTAAAAATATGTCTTTAGGGTTTCTAACAGCATATACATCTTTATCTTCGTAAGAAAGGCTTCTACCGGTTTTGTAACGCAAATTGGCACTTATATTTTTATCCCCAATTACCTTGGTTGGGTTTTTACAATTAATGGTTCCGTGGTCTGTGGTAATAATTAATTTCTGACCTAATTGTTGTGCTTTTTGTATAATTTCGAACAACGGAGAGTTTTTAAACCAACTTAAAGTAAGGCTTCTATAGGCCTTGTCATCTCCAGCTAATTCTTTAATAACTTCCATTTCTGTTTTAGAATGCGATAACATGTCTACAAAATTATACACAACAGCTGTCAAGTCGTTTTGCTTGGTTCCGTTATAATTATCGGCTAAATCCTTACCATTTTTTAAGTTGGTAATTTTGTAATATTCGTGTTTAATGTTTAAACCTAAGCGTTTTATTTGCGCTGTTAAGAAGTCGTTTTCATACAAATTCATTCCACCTTCATCAGTATCATTTTTCCAAAAATTTGGATGACGTTTTTCCATTTCAGAAGGCATTAAGCCAGAAAACATTGCGTTTCTAGCGTATTGTGTTGCTGTAGGTAAAATGGAAAAATAAGAATATTCTTGATCCTTTTTGTAATAATTATTAATTAACGGCTCTAAAATTCTGTATTGGTCATAACGTAAATTATCAATTACAACCCATAAAACACCTTGGTCTTTACTTAATTCTGGTACCACATAATTTTTAAAAAGTGTGTGTGAAAAAGTAGGTTTATCGTGTGCTGTTAAAAAATCTTCATAATTTTTTTTGATGAATTTAAAAAACTGACTATTGGCTTCTTGCTTTTGACTTTCTAAAATACCTAACATTCCAGGATCACTAATGTTTTCTAACTCTAGCTCCCAATGAACAAGTTTTTTGTAAAGATCAATCCATTCTTCGTAAGAATTTACCATGGCTAAATCCATAGAGATTTTTCTAAATTCTTGTTGATAGTTAGACGTTGTTTTTTCTGATATTAAACGAGAATGATCTAAATTCTTTTTTAAGCTTAATAAAATCTGATTTGGGTTTACAGGTTTTATTAAATAATCGGCAATTTTAGAGCCAATTGCTTCTTCCATTATATATTCCTCTTCACTTTTTGTAATCATTACAACAGGCAAATTTGCCTGTATTTGTTTTATTGCTGCAAGTGTATCTAATCCTGTTAACCCAGGCATGTTTTCATCTAAAAAAACGATATCAAAATTTTGTTCACCTACTAAATCAATAGCATCTGCACCATTTGTACAAGTAGTTACTTTATAATTTTTACGTTCCAAAAAAAGAATGTGCGGTTTTAATAACTCTATTTCATCATCTACCCATAAAATTTGTATACTGCTCATATTTTTGTTTATCATTTTAACATTTAACGATAAAAGTAATTAAAAGTTGTACTTTTTAAGGTTTAAAAAAGATAAAATATTGCCAAATTTGGCATACTTACTAACAATAGAAATCTAGAATTTTTAAATCAAATAGAACTACTAAGCTTATTTTCTAGACAAAGTTTCTTTTTTCTAAACATAATTGCTTTCAGAAAAAACTAAAACTTTAAATTTGCCAGTTCGTGGCATTAATTTGTAATTTGCCATAGATTGATAAAAACACTCATTTGAAGAATAAAAAACATAATAAATTAAAGATTTTGAATGATCCTATTTATGGATTCATACAAATACCAAATACGTTAGTTTTTGATTTAATAGAACATCGTTATTTTCAACGTTTAAGAAGAATTACTCAAATGGGTTTTTCTAATTTGGTGTATCCAGGGGCTAATCATACTCGTTTTCATCATGCAATTGGTTGTATGCATTTAATGCAAAAGGCTGTAAGAGTTTTACGTTTTAAGCAAGTAAGAATTTCTGAGGAAGAAGAAAATGGTTTGTATATAGCAATTTTATTGCACGATATTGGTCATGGAGCTTTTTCGCATGCTTTAGAACATAGTATTGTAAATGGTATTTCTCATGAAGAAATCTCATTAAAATTTATGAAAAAGTTAAATGATGAATTTAACGGAAAGCTAGATTTAGCCATCGAAATATTTGAAGGGAAATATCATAGAAAATTTTTGTGCAAACTTATTTCTAGTCAATTAGATATAGATCGATTAGATTATTTAAAACGCGATAGTTTTTACACAGGTGTTACAGAAGGTAATATTTCTTCGGATCGGTTAATAGCCATGATGAATGTAAAGGATGATGAATTGGTTATTGAAGGCAAAGGAATTTACTCTGTAGAAAATTTTTTAATTGCTAGAAGGTTAATGTATTGGCAAGTATATTTACATAAAACTGGTTTAGTGGCAGAAAACATGCTAGTAAATGTTTTAAAAAGAGCAAAAGAATTGGCGGATAAAGGAGTAGAATTGTTTGCAAGTACTTCTTTACGTTATTTTCTATATAAAAAAATATCGCAAGATAATTTTACAGATGAAACTTTAGAAATGTTTTCTAAATTGGATGATTATGATGTAATGTCTGCCATCAAAGAATGGACAAATCATAGTGATAAAATTTTGTCATTATTATCTAAAATGATTGTTGATCGTAAATTGTTGCGTATAGAAATTCAGCAAAAGGAATTTGAAGCCGCAGAATTAAATAAAAAAATAAATAAAGTTTCTAAAAAATTAGAGCTTTCAGAAAATGAAGCAAAATATTTTGTTTTCACTAAAAAAATAGAAAACCAAGCATATCAGCAAGAAAAACCTATTTTTATTCTGAATAAAAAGGGAAAACTAAGAGATATTGCAAAAGCATCTGACCAATTAAATTTACAAGCGCTCACAAATCCGGTAATAAAATACTTTATTTGTTACCCAAAATAGAATGAGATTAGCCAAATCACTATAAATTTTATATTTTTGCGTCTAATGAAATTTACAGCACAACAAATAGCAGATATTTTAGAAGGAGACATCATTGGTAATTCTGATGTAGAAGTTTCTAAATTATCTAAAATAGAAGAAGGAGAAAAAGGTTCATTAACCTTTCTTTCTAATCCAAAATACAAATCTTTTTTATATACTACAAATGCATCCGTAGTTATAGTTAACAATACTTTTGTTCCGGAAAAAGAAGTGAATTTAACACTAATAAAAGTAGAAAGTGCTTATGAAGCTTTTTCTAAAATATTAGCGTTTTATAATGAAGTTAAGAATAATAAAATGGGAAGAGAAAATCCTCATTTTATTTCTGATTCGGCAAAAATAGGTGTTAATGAATATATTGGTGCGTTCTCTTACGTAGGAGAAAATGTAGTTTTAGGAGAGAATGTAAAAATTTATCCGAATGCCTATATTGGAGACAATACAATTATTGGTAATAATTGTGTCATTTTTTCTGGAGTAAAAATTTATTCAGAAACAGTTATAGGGAATAATTGCAAAATTCATTCTGGATCTATAATTGGTGGAGATGGATTTGGTTTTGCACCAGATAAAAACGGAAATTATAATGCAATACCTCAAATTGGTAATGTTATTATAAAGGACAATGTAGATATTGGCTCTGCTTGTACAATTGATAGAGCCACTATGGGATCTACAATTATACATGAAGGGGTAAAGTTAGACAATCAAATACAGGTTGCTCATAATGTAGAAATTGGGAGAAACACGGTAATTGCAGCTCAAACAGGTATTGCTGGTTCTACAAAAATTGGTGAAAATTGTATGATTGGAGGACAAGTTGGTTTTGTTGGTCATATAACAGTAGGTAATAATGTAAAAATATTAGCGCAAGCAGGAATCTCAAAAAGTTTAAAAGACAATGAGATGGTCAATGGTTCACCTGCATTTAAAATACAAGATTTTAATAAAAGTTCGGTTTATTTTAGAAATTTACCTAAAATAGCATCGAAGATTAACAATATAGAAAAAGAGTTGAAGACTCAAAAACTGATAATAAATGAGTAAGAAGCAAAAAACAATTCAGAGAGAGGTAAGTTTATCTGGTGTTGGTATACATACTGGTAATACTGTAAAAATGACAATTAAACCTGCACCTGTAAATCATGGTTTTGCTTTTAGCAGAATAGATTTAGAGGGAGCGCCAATTATAGAGGCAAAAGCAGAATATGTTGTTAATACACAAAGAGGAACCAACTTAGAAAGAAATGGAGTTCAAATTCAGACTTCAGAGCATGTTTTGGCAGCAGCAGTTGGTTTAGATATAGACAACCTTTTAATAGAATTAGATTCTTCTGAACCTCCAATTATGGATGGTTCTTCTAAATATTTTGTTGAAGCATTAGAAAGCGCTGGTATTCAAGAGCAAGATGCAGATATAGAAGAATATGTAGTAAAAGAAATAATTTCTTTTAAAGATGAAGTTACAGGAAGTGAAATTATTTTAATGCCATCAGATGAATACCAAGTTACAACTATGGTAGATTTTGGAACTAAAATATTAGGTACTCAAAATGCAAATTTAGAAAGAATTTCTGATTTTAAAGAAGAAATTGCTGATGCTAGAACGTTTAGCTTTTTGCATGAAATAGAAATGCTTTTAGAACACGACCTTATTAAAGGTGGTGATTTAAATAATGCTATTGTGTATGTAGATAAAGAATTATCTGCAGCAACAATGGAGAAGTTAAAAACAGCATTTAAAAAAGATGATATTGCTGTTAAACCAAACGGTATTTTAGATAATCTTACTTTACATTGGGCTAATGAAGCTGCAAGACATAAGTTATTAGATGTTATTGGAGATCTAGCTTTGGTTGGTATGAGAATCAAAGGAAAAGTGATAGCTAATAAACCAGGACATTTAGTTAATACCACTTTTGCAAAGAAATTAGCAAAAATTATTAAACAAGAAAAAAGAAACAACGTTCCACAATATGATTTGAATTTACCTCCTTTAATGGATATTCATCAAATTATGGATGTACTACCTCATAGACCTCCGTTTTTATTAATCGATAGAATTATTGAACTTTCGGATACACATGTTGTTGGTATGAAAAATGTAACGATGAATGAGAACTTTTTCGTTGGTCATTTTCCAGGGTCACCTGTAATGCCAGGAGTATTACAAGTTGAAGCAATGGCACAATGTGGTGGCGTTTTAGTTTTGCATACGGTTCCAGATCCAGAAAATTATCTTACGTACTTTATGAAAATGGATAAAGTAAAGTTTAAACAAAAAGTTTTACCTGGAGATACATTAACATTTAAGTGTGAGCTAATTACTCCGATAAGAAGAGGGATTTGCCATATGCAAGCGTATGCTTATGCTAACGGAAAAATAGTTGCAGAAGCAGAATTAATGGCACAAATTGCTAGAAAAAAATAAATGATGAATCAACCTTTAGCGTATGTGCATCCGCAAGCAAAAATAGCAAGAAATGTAGTAATAGAACCTTTTACTACCATTCATAATAATGTAACCATTGGTTCTGGAACTTGGATAGGATCTAATGTAACCATAATGGAAGGAGCTAAGATTGGTGAGAATTGTAGAATTTTTCCAGGAGCAGTTATTTCTGCAATTCCTCAAGATTTAAAGTTTAATGATGAGGAAACTACTGTAGAAATTGGTAACAATGTAACTATTAGAGAATGTGTTACTATTAACAGAGGTACTTCAGATAGAATGAAAACCAAAATTGGTGACAATTGTTTAATAATGGCGTATTGTCATATTGCACATGATACCTTTGTTGGTGATAATTGTATTTTTTCTAATAATACAACCTTAGCAGGTCACGTTACTATTGGAGATAATGTTGTGTTAGCAGGTATGGTTGCAGTGCATCAATTTGCATCCGTAGGAAATCATGCTTTTGTAACAGGTGGATCTTTGGTCAGAAAAGATGTTCCTCCATTTGTTAAAGCCGCAAGAGAACCTCTTTCTTATGTAGGAATTAACTCTGTAGGATTACGTAGAAGAGGATTTACAACAGAAAAGATAAGAGAAATTCAAGATATTTATAGAATACTTTTTCAAAGAAATTATAACAATTCACAAGCAATTGATATTATAGAAGCAGAAATGGAAGCAACTCCAGAGCGTGATGAGATTATTCACTTTATCAAAGAATCTCATAGAGGAATTATGAAAGGATATTCTAAAGCTAACTAAGTTTTTATACCCAAATAATAGTTTATAAAGCTTAAAAGTAAAATTAATAAATATTGCTTATAGTAAATTACTAAAGGCAAAATAGCACAAAAAAATATGGCAACTACATCAGATATTAGAAACGGATTGTGTATTAGATACAACAACGATATATACAAAATAGTAGAGTTTTTACATGTAAAACCAGGTAAAGGCCCTGCTTTTGTAAGAACAAAATTAAAAAGTGTTACTAATGGTAAAGTAGTAGACAACACGTTTCCGGCAGGAAGAAAAATTGATGATGTAAGAGTAGAAACACATAAGTTTCAGTTTTTATATCATGATGGGGAATTTTATCATTTTATGAACGAAGCAGATTATTCTCAAATTCGTTTGTTAGAAGCTGCTTTAGACAATCCTGGATTAATGAAAGAAGGAGAAATTGTAACTATTATCATCAACTCTGAAGATAATATGCCACTTTCTGTAGATTTACCAGCAAGTGTTATTTTAGAGGTGACTCATACCGAACCAGGTGTAAAGGGAAACACGGCTACAAATGCAACAAAACCTGCTACAGTAGAAACAGGAGCATCTGTAAATGTGCCTTTATTTATAAATGAAGGAGACAAAATTAAGGTAGAAACTACCAAAGGTACATACCAAGAGCGTATTAAAGAATAATTTGTTAGCAATAAGCTTTAGGCAATACGCTTAAAGCTTATTGCCCAAAGCATGTAGCAAATAATGAAATTCCAAAACCCACAAACGCTTCAGCAAATAGCTAAACTAATAGATACTGAGTTTATTGGTGATCAAAATTTCGAGATTTTAGGAATCAACGAAATTCATGTTGTAGAAAAAGGAGATATTGTTTTTGTAGATCATCCTAAGTATTATGACAAAGCGTTAAATTCTGCTGCAACTACAATTTTAATCAACAAAAAAGTTGATTGTCCGGTTGGAAAAGCATTATTAATTTCTGAAGATCCTTTTCGTGACTTTAATAAAATCACGAAATATTTTAATCCATTTATAGCTTCTAAGGGAAGTATTTCTGAATCTGCTATTATTGGTGAAAATACTGTAGTACAACCCAATGTTTTTATTGGAAACAATGTTTCAATTGGTAAGAATTGTATAATTCACCCCAATGTAACAATTTATGATAATTCAGTTATTGGTAATAATGTTACCATACATGCAAATACAGTTTTAGGAGCAGATGCATTTTATTATAAAAATAGACCAGAAGGATTTGATAAATTAATTTCTGGTGGAAGGGTAGTTTTAGAAGACAATGTAGATTTAGGTGCATCTTGTACAATAGATAAAGGTGTTACCGGAGATACAACAATTGGAAAGGGAACCAAAATTGACAATCAAGTTCATGTTGGTCATGATACAAAAATTGGAGAAAAATGTTTAATAGCTTCACAAACAGGTATTGCTGGTTGCGTAATTATTGAAGATGAAGTAACAATTTGGGGACAAGTTGGTACAAATAGTGGAATTACAATAGGTAAAGGTGCTATAATTCTTGGTCAAACAGGAGTTACAAAATCTGTTGCAGGAGGAAAAAGTTATTTTGGAACACCAGTTTCAGAATCAAGAGAAAAATTAAAAGAAATGGCAGAAATAAAACGTTTTTTAAAAGATAGAAAAGATTCGTAAATGTTTTTTTCGAGAATTAGAACTCGTAAATACATTTAAGACCGTCTTATTCTAAAAAATGTGAGGTCAAAACATATAATTATTACTTTTTTATTGGTAATATTTTGTTTGAATCCTTTTTTAGAAACTATCAATAAACTATTTTTGTGAAACAAAATAAAATATCAAACCAATGAGTGTTTTAGTAAATAAGAATTCAAAAATTATTGTTCAAGGTTTTACAGGTAGTGAAGGTACTTTTCACGCTGGTCAAATGATTGATTATGGAACGAATGTTGTTGGAGGGGTTACTCCAGGAAAAGGAGGTCAAGAACATTTAGGAAAACCAGTTTTTAATACAGTAAAAGAATCTGTAGATGAAGTAGGAGCCGATACTTCAATTATTTTTGTACCACCAGCATTTGCTGCTGATGCAATTATGGAAGCTGCAGACGCAGGAATTAAAGTAATTATCTGTATTACAGAAGGAATTCCTACTGCAGATATGGTAAAAGTAAAAGCTTATATTGATGGTAGAGACTGTAGATTAGTTGGCCCTAACTGTCCAGGAGTAATTACGCCAGACGAAGCCAAAGTAGGTATTATGCCAGGTTTTATCTTTAAAAAAGGTAGAGTAGGTATTGTTTCTAAATCAGGAACTTTAACGTATGAAGCTGCCGACCAAGTTGTAAAACAAGGTTACGGAATTACTACTGCAATTGGTATTGGAGGAGATCCAATTATTGGAACTACAACAAAAGAAGCAGTTGAGTTATTAATGAATGACCCAGAAACAGAAGCAATTGTAATGATTGGTGAAATTGGTGGAAATCTTGAAGCAGAAGCTGCTCAATGGATTAAAGCTGATGGTAACAGAAAACCAGTTGTTGGTTTTATAGCAGGTCAAACTGCACCAGCTGGTAGAACAATGGGGCACGCAGGTGCAATTGTTGGTGGAGCGGATGATACTGCACAAGCAAAAATGAAAATTTTAGCAGAAAACGGAATTCACGTTGTTAGTTCTCCAGCTAAAATTGGTGAAATGATTGCAAAGGTTTTAAAATAAAAAAACTAATTTACCTGCAATATGTAGGTATAAAAAGTATAAACTCGTAAGACATTTTTGTTTTACGAGTTTTTTATTTTTAGTATCTTTACCCCCGTAAAAACAACAAAATAATATGAAATTATTAGAAAATAAATCAGCAATTATTACTGGTGCTACAAGAGGAATTGGTCGTGGAATTGCTATTGAATTTGCAAAACAAGGTGCAAACGTGGCTTTCACTTACAGTTCTTCTGTTGATGCTGCAAATGCTTTAGAAGAAGAGTTAAAAGCTTTTGGAGTTTCTGCTAAAGGATATCAATCTAACGCAGCAGATTTTGATGCTGCTCAAGAATTAGCTAAAGAAGTTTTAAAAGAATTTGGAGCTATTGATATTTTAGTAAATAATGCAGGTATTACAAAGGATAATTTGTTAATGCGTATTTCTGAAGACGATTTTGATAAAGTAATAGAAGTAAATTTAAAATCTGTATTTAATTTAACCAAAGCTGTTATTCGTCCTATGATGAAGCAACGAAAAGGTTCTATTATAAATATGAGTTCTGTTGTTGGTATAAAAGGTAATGCAGGTCAAACTAATTATGCAGCTTCTAAAGCGGGTATTGTTGGTTTTTCTAAATCTGTTGCTTTAGAGTTAGGATCTAGAAATATTAGAAGTAACGTAGTTGCTCCTGGTTTTATAGAAACAGAAATGACTGAAAAATTAGATGAAGCTACTGTGCAAAGTTGGAGAGATGGAATTCCTTTAAAAAGAGGAGGACAGCCAATTGATATTGCAAACGCATGTGTATTTTTAGCTTCTGATATGAGTGCTTATATTACTGGGCAAACTTTATCTGTAGATGGAGGAATGAACTAAAGTTAAACACTTTATAAATTATTAAAAAGCTTCAATATAATATTGAAGCTTTTTTTTGTGTTATTAAATATGTATGTTTAGTTCTATTTTTATAATTATATTATTGCAATGTTTTTAAATAATTAACAACATCTAGCATTGAAGTATAAATGTTATTTGCTAATGTAAATCTCGGATCATTTTTGTCTTCAGGAATAACAAAGGTGTGCATACTAGCAGCTTTTGCGGCAATTAACCCTGTAACACTATCTTCTAACACCAAGCAATTTCTAGTAGGTACTTTTAACAATTTTGCTGCTTTCAGATAAATAGCCGGATGTGGTTTTCCGTATTCTTCATCGTCTGCACTACAAACTACCTTAAAATAATGAGTAATATTCAGTTTGTTAAAAACCGCGTTAATGATAGGTTTGCTAGAAGAGGTAGCAAGGGCAATATTAAAGTTGTGTTTAGTTAAAAAATCTAACAACTCGAATAAGCCTTTTTTTGCTTTTCCCTGTTCAGTAATTAATTCAACTACAGCTGTAATAATTTCTTTTTCTAATATTTTAGGATTTATAGATAATTGATGTAATTGACACCAAGTGAGAGCAACATCATCTATCCTTTTACCCATGGTGTTTTTTATACAATCTTCTACAGTAACGATTACATTGTAAGTGGATAAAATTTTTATTTGTGCTTGTCGCCAAAAAGGTTCGGAGTCTATGATAACTCCATCCATGTCAAAAATAAAAGTGTTTAATATCATTAAATGTTGATTAAGTAATTTTTCTGAAACATTTTATTGTAAATATCTTTGCTAAACATATACAACTGTGCTGGTTTTTTAGAAACTCCAACTTGTTTTTCGTCTAAAGGAACCAAGTATTTTTTATTGATTAATTTTCTTCTAAAATTCCGATTATCTATTTCTATTGCCAATATAGATTGATACAAGTCTTGTACATCATTTATGGTAAATTTATCTGGTAATAACTCAAATATAATTGGTTCTTGTAGACATTTTGTTTTTAAATCTTCATAGGCTTCTAAAATGATTTGTTTGTGATCAAATCCTAATTCAGGTAAATCGTTAATGGAAAACCACTGTGCTTGGTATTTATTATTTTCTATAGAAACGTCATCTGTTTTTAATAAAAAATAATAAGCTATGGTAATTGTTCTTAAGTTAAACTCTTCGTTCTGAATCCAAAGTAAATCTTTTTCATTGGTCAATCTATTTGGATCACCAAAAGCTTTAAATTGTTTTTTATATAGATTCGTTAAACCCGTTAACTCTTTTAATACTCTAGAAGCAGAGTCATCTAAGGCTTCATTTTCATAAACATGATAACCGGTTAATACATAATCATCAACAAGTATTTTTTTTTCAGATTTTGATTCTAAATAACGCTTTATTAATAAAACATTTAAAGATTTGGTTTCTGTATCATATCCAAAAACGACACAATCTACCGATATATTTGATATTTTCTTGTTGTTCATATTCTTTTTTATAATGTAAATTTAATCTTTTTTTTCAATTAAACGTTATTATTACGTGTAATAATTGATAAATATTTCTTTCCTCTTTAATATTTGAAAAACTCTTTTGAATGAGGGGTTTGTTGACAAAACTAATGATTTTAAAATCAATTTAACATATATTAATGCTAATATAGAGTATTTTTTTTTGTATTTTTTTGTTTTTGTAAAAGTTTTTTATTTACATTTTTCTATCAAACGTCATTATGACGTTTTATTTTTAAAGGTCTGACATCAGAATTTAGAACTATTTAAAATATAAGTAATGAGACAATTATCGAAAGAAATGAAACAGGTAAATTATTGTATTAATAAGAGAAGTATATCAACAGTACTTCTTTGTCTATTTTTACTATTATCGGCACAATACGCAACTGGTCAAAACGATTTAACGAATGATAATATCAGGCTTTTAGTGTTGGCGCAAATGTTAAAAATATGCACTTATGGCATGGGAGTGTTGTTCATCCAGGAGCAATGATTGCTACGAGTATAGAGTACAATTCTAAAAACAAGAAATTTACTTTTGGTTTTTGGGGTGGCGCAAGTTTTTCTACTATAGATGTAGAAAACAATACAACAGGTAAAAATGAAAGTGCTTATTATAAAGAAGTCTCAATTTATACTAAATATCGCTTTTCTGATGCTTTTTTTATTGAAGCTGTATCTCATAATTATTACACAGGAGTGGAAGAAAGGGGAGATGAATTACAATTTTGGAGTTATGATAAAAAACAAGGATATAATTTTGTAGATGTTAGTTTTGGTTATAATGTTACACCAAACACATTATTGTATTTGGCAACCATTGTAAATGGTGGTTCTGGAGATTATGAAATTCAAACAGATGGTTCTTTAAAGAATTCTTGGACACATTATTTTGAAGTTCAAAGTAAAGTATGGCAAAAACGAGATGCTAGTTTATCACTTTTTGCTGGTGGAGCTTGGTCTTTTATTACCGATAAAACTTTTTATACCAATAATGCAGGAAATATTATAAATGTAGGAGCTACATTAAGCAAAGATGTAAAAATAGGTACCTACAAATTGCCAATTGGTGTTACTGCTATGTGGAATCCGGAACAAGAAAAAATGGTGCTTCAATTGGATATAGCGTTATTTTAAGATCAATATAATTACTAAATATTTACAGTTTACCATGCCGCGCATTGTAACTAAAATTAAAAAGAACTAACTTTAAAAAAAACATTACATGGAAACACCCAATCAATACCAGCAGTTCGAAAACTTAGAAATAGAACAATTACCAATTGCTAAAAACAAACTTCATAACTGGACGCATTTTGCTGGTTTATATGCTGCAGAACATGTTGCTGCCACAGAATTTGTAATTGGTGCAACCTTTGTAGCTTTAGGTGCAACTACTAAAGGTATTATTTTAGGTTTATTGATTGGTAATATATTAGCCGTTTTAAGTTGGACTTTAATTGCATCTCCTATTGCTGTAGATACTAGATTGAGTTTATATACATATCTTAATAAAATAGCAGGAGATTCTATGACAAAGCTCTATAATTGGGCAAACGTTGTTATTTTTACGGTAATTTCTGCGGCAATGATAACCGTTTCATCTACTGCAGTTCGGTTTGCTTTTGATATTCCGGCACAATTAGATTGGTATCCAACAAATCTTTGATTTGTTTTAATCGTTTTATTTGTTGGTATTGTGGTGGTTGCTATTGCTATATATGGTTTTACAGCAGTATCTAAATTCTCTGCAATTTGTGCACCTTGGTTATTTGTGATGTTTATTAGTGGAGCATTTATACTTTTACCTGCGCTTTCTTTAGATGTTTTAGGAGAAACGTTACCAAGTGGATGGACGGAACTTATAAATTTAGGAGATCAATCTATTTGGACAGGAGTTAACAGTGATGGGGAACCAGGTATTGGATTGCTAGAAGTAATTGGTTTTGCTTGGGCAGCAAATTCAATTACTCATTTTGGACTAATTGATATGGCTTTATTTCGTTTTGCGAAAAAGAAATCTTACGGATTAGCAACAAGTACAGGAATGATGTTTGGTCATTTTGTTGCTTGGATTTCTGCAGGAATAATGGGAGCTGGTGCTGCTGTTATTATCGGTAAATCTATTGTGGAATTAGATCCAGGAGATGTTGCTTATTATGCATTAGGTTGGTCTGGTTTTGTAATTGTAATTGTAGCAGGTTGGACCACCGCTGTAGCTAATCTTTACCGAGCAGGTTTAGCTGCACAAGCTATTTTTACTAAAAGTTCAAGAAAAAAGACAACTATAATTGTTGGTTTAGTAACCATGGTAGTAGCTTGTTTTCCGTTTGTGTTTTCTCAAATGCTTCCCCTATTAACGTATGCTGGTTTGTTAGTGGTGCCAGTTGGTAGTATTGTTTTTGCAGAACATCAAATATTTCCTAAAATAGGATATACACGTTATTGGTCTCAATACCGTAAATTAACATTTAGTACTCCTGCTATTGCTTCTTGGGCATTAGGATTGTTATTTGGGTTTGGTTTAAATATGTTAAATGTAATGTCTTTTTATTATTTATTTATACCAACTTGGATTTTTACAATACTTATTTACACCTTTTTAGCAGGACGTTATGGTGCAAAAAATAAATATCCAGAGGAAGAAGAAAAAGAGAGAATAAGAAATATCAACATAGAAAAATTTCAAGAAAAGAAGGCCGAAAAAGAAGTTGTTATCATAGTCGATAATTCACTATTTACAAAGGTGCTAAAAATTATTTCATTAGTTGTATTAGCAATTACACTTGTGTTGGCTTGTATTGTATTATTTGGCAGTGAAACAGAGAAAATATATATAGAAAATAGAGAACTATTTTATACTTACGCATTTGTATGTACTGTAATTTATTTTGCAACATCAATTTGGGCACTTAGAAGAGGCAATTCTTTAAATAAATAAAAAAAATCATGGAAAATATAATTAAATTAAATCAAAAGAATTTAGTAGAAATTAGTACTAAAATAACTTCACCTACTTATAATAGAAGCGAAATTAAAACAGGTATTGTACATGTTGGTATTGGTGGCTTTCATAGATCTCATGAAGCTTTTTATACGGATTTATTATTAGAAAGTGAAGCACAGAAAGATTGGGGTATTTGCGGTGTTGCATTGTTAGATTTTGATACTAAAATTTATAACATACTAAAAGAACAAGACGGTTTATATACGTTGATTATAAAAGAATTAGATGGTTCGTTAACAAAGCAAATTATCGGTTCTATGGTAGAAGTTTTATATGCACCTGAAAGCCCAATAAAAGTAATTGAAAAAATGGCTAGTCCGGATGTTAAAATTATTAGTTTAACAATTACAGAAGGTGGCTATAATTACAATGAAGCAACAGGAGAATTCAATTTTGAAAACCCTTTAATTCAGCACGATTTAGAAACGCCAAGTGCACCTAAAACTATTTTTGGATATTTAACACAAGCTTTAAAATTACGAAAAGAAAAAGGTTTAAAAGGTGTTACCATTCAATCTTGTGATAATATTCAAGGAAATGGGCATATGACAGAAAAAATGTTGTTGAGTTATGTAAAAGTTGCTGAACCAACATTAGTGTCTTGGATTAATGAAAACGTTTCGTTTCCGAATGCAATGGTCGATAGAATTACGCCAGCAACATCAGCATTAGATATCGAAAAATTAAAAGAAACTTCAGGTATTGATGATGGTTGGCCAGTAGTTTGTGAACCTTTTAAACAATGGGTTATCGAAGATAATTTTGCTGCAGGAAGACCTGCTTGGGAAACTGTTGGTGCTCAGTTTGTAAAAGATGTAGTACCGTATGAAAAAATGAAATTAAGTTTACTGAATGCAGGTCATTCTGTATTAGGAATTTTAGGCGCATTATATGGATATTCAACTATTGATGAAGCAGCAAATGACGCTGATATCAGTTCTTTTTTAAGAATATATATGGGGAATGAAGTAACACCAACTTTAGGAGATTTAGAAGGTGTAAACTTAAAAAATTATAAGTTTTCATTAATCCAAAGATTTGGAAACATTTACATAAAAGATCAAATTGAAAGAATTTGTTCTGAGAGTTCAGCTAAAATTCCAATTTTTATTTTACCAACGGTTTATGCGCAATTAGAGAATAATAGAACAATAAACCATGCCGCTTTTATCATTGCTGCTTTTGCAATATATAGTGTTGGAGTAAATGAGAATGGTTCGCAATTAATGATAAAAGACGCTATGGAAGCAATTTTAACTGAAAAAGCAATTTTATCAAGAAATAACCCTGCCCCTTTTTTAGAAATAGAATCTATTTTTGGGCAACTTAAAAACTCTAAGATATTTTTAGAAGCTTATACCGATGCATATCAAAATATTGTTAAAAATGGTATAGAAAAATCGGTAAAAGATATAAATAGTACAGTTTTAAATAAAATTTAGATGGCAAATATTACATGTTTTGGCGAAGTGCTTTTGGACGTGTTTCCAACGCACAAAAAAATAGGAGGAGCTCCTTTAAACGTTGCAGTAAGATTACAATCTTTAGATAATAATGTATATATAATTACTAGGGTTGGAGCAGATGATAACGGTCAAAAAATTAAGGATTTTATTAAGGAAAATAACGTTAATAAAGTAGCCTTACAAGTAGATGAAAATCTAAAAACAGGAAAAGTTAAAGTAATACTAGATGATAAAGGTTGTGCTTCTTATGATATTATGTTCCCTAGGGCTTGGGATCAAATTGAATTGACAGAAAGTGCAAAGAAAATAGTTAAAGTGTCAGATGCTTTTGTTTTTGGTAGTTTGGTGGCTAGAGATAAAGTATCTAGAAATACCCTGTATGAACTTTTAAAAATAGCAAACTATAAAATTTTTGATGTTAATCTTAGAGCACCTTATTATAATATAGATGGTTTAAGTTATTTAATGAAGGAAGCTAATTTTATTAAATTTAATGATGATGAAATTTTTGAAATTTCAAAAGGATTAAATTTTTCATCAAATTCATTAGAAAAAAATATTCAATTTATAGCAGAAGCTACAGACACTAAATCTATTTGTGTTACAAAAGGTAGTGCTGGTGCGATACTTTATTATAATGACAATTTCTATTATAATAGTGGTTATTCAATAGAAGTTAAAGATACAGTTGGTGCTGGAGATTCTTTTTTAGCTTCTTTAATAAATAAATTATTAAAAGAGGTTGCACCTCAAGAAGCGTTAGATTTTGCTTGTGCTGTAGGTGCCATTGTTGCAAGTAGTGAAGGCGCAAATCCTGAAATTAAAGAAAGTGATATTTTAAACTTTATTGCACAAAAGACTGTTTAAAAGCAACGTTGTACATAATTAGTATTAGCCAGAGGCTGTCTAAAAAGAATATCTTTTTAGACAGCCTCTTTTTTGTTTAAGAATATAATATTAAAAATACACCTAATAGAATACCGAATAAAGGAACCAACTTTTTACGTTTATTTTGTTCTTTAAATAGCAATCCACCAACTACAACTGCAATTAAAATCTGACTTCTTTTGATGGCCGATAATAACATAATTAATGCATCAGGATCTTGTAAAGCTTTAAAATAAAAGTAGTCTGCTGTTTGTAATAAAATTCCCACTGCGGGTATAGACCATCTAAATTTAAAAGCTTTTCTTTTATCAGCATAAGGAAACCAAGTAATAGATAAAATTATTAATAAAATTAGAATGGTGTAGAAGCAAAACCAAAATTGTAATGTTTGTGGGTTTAAGCTTAAGTTCTGAATCAAAAATTTATCATACAAACCACTAGAAGCTCCTAAAAAGGTTGCTCCGATAATGGCAAAAATCCATTTATTTCTTTTAAAGTTAATGCCTTCCTTTTTTCCAATTTTAGAATATAGTAGAACAGAAAAGATAATAAGAAAGAAACCAACCCATTGCAGTGGATTTGGTTTTTCTTGATAAATAAAAATAGCACCTATAAACGTGAAAAAAGGGCCTGCAGATCTAATTGGGGTTACAATAGTAATAGGTAAATGCTTTAAAGCCTGATAAGCTAAAACCCAAGAAGCAGCCATTATCATCGATTTTATAAAAATAAAACCATGAGTAGTCCAAGGAATACTTGTTATATAAAATCCTATCTTTTGCATATAATCTGGATTCCAAATAGATCCCAAATAGAAGGGAAGTATCAACAGAAAACCAGCAGAAATTGTTCCCAACAATACAGGGAAAACTTCATTGCCTTGTACGGCATGTTTTTTACATAAATTGTGTAATCCTAAAAATAAAGCAGCTAAAAGTCCTAAGTACATCCACATAATGCGCGCGAAGATAGTAGAATCAAAAAAATATGAAACAGTTAATAATTAGTATTTTATTTAAAATTACAAACAGCAATTAAAATTTTGGTTAACTTGTTGTGAAATAGTGTTTTACTTTTTATTTAATGATTATTATTAAAAAGTTATTTTTTTAATAACAAACTTTTTCAATCTTTTAAGAGAATAAACGCTATCTTTTGTAAGAATTTTAAGAAAGTACCTAAATGCAGGTTTTTTAATTAAAAAAAACTCTTTTATTGTTGTTATTTATAGATTTTACCATTGTTTTCGTCTTTTTAACAAATAAATGTATATCAACTATATCTTTATAATTGATTTATTAAAGATTTGGTGTGAATTTATTGTTATTAATGTAAAAAAATAAATGAAATAAAATTACTATTACAATAATCGTAACATATTTTAAAAATTATTGACATTTTCATAAAACTAATTTATATTTACTAAAAATTATAAGATTTGAAAAAAACTACAACACTACCGCTATTTTCAACTTACGAATTAGATTCTAGATTTTATGATGAGCTCTTTAATAAGAATGATGAAATAAGAGAAGTTTATAAAACATTGTATAATTTATTTGGATCCTATTCTGTTTCAGAGTTTGATCGTTTAAATAAAAAAGCAAAAGATTCTTTTTTTAATCTCGGAATCACGTTTCAGGTTTATGGAGAGAAGGAGGTAAAAGAGAAAATTTTTCCTTTCGATTTATTTCCAAGAATTATCAAAAAATAAAATGATAACTTTTATTTTTTGAAACAATGTAGCATTCGTTAAGTTATATGTAAATATTTTAAATACAGTTAAATAGCAAAAAAAATATTCAACACTTTTCATTTACTTAAAATAAAGCACTTCTTTTAAATGTCTAATAACATGACAACTATCATAGAATAAAATCAATATGTGAGCTAAATTTGAGGAAATTAAAACATCGAAGTTATGAATATTTCACATATAGAGCATTTAGGTATTGCTGTTGAGAATTTAGAAGTATCAATAAAATATTATGAAGAAGTTTTAGGTTTAAAATGTTATTCAATAGAAGAGGTTGTCGATCAGAAAGTGAAGACAGCCTTTTTTTTGGTGGGTAATACAAAAATTGAATTATTAGAAAGTACTTCTCCAGACGGCCCAATAGGTAAATTTATAGAGAAAAAAGGGCAAGGTATTCATCACATAGCTTTTGCTGTTCCCAATGCAACAGAAGCTCTAAAAACAGCAGAAGAACGTGGTGTTAGACTTGTAGATAAAGTTTCTAGAAAAGGGGCAGAAGGATTAAATATTGGGTTCTTACATCCAAAATCTACACTAGGAGTACTTACAGAACTTTGTTCTAAAGAATAATTTAAAAGAAAATACTTATATAAAAATGGCAAATCAAGATAAAATTAACGAACTCATTGAAAAAAGAGCGGAAGCTAAAATGGGGGGCGGAGAAAAACGTATCGATTCTCAGCATGCTAAAGGTAAATTAACTGCACGTGAACGTATAGATATTCTTTTAGACGATGATAGTTTTGAAGAGTTTGATATGTTTGTGACACACAGAACAAAATCTTTTGGATTAGACAAGCAACTTTATCTGTCTGATGGTGTTGTTACGGGCCATGGAACTATAGACGGTAGAATTGTGTATGTGTTTGCACAAGATTTTACGGTTTTTGGTGGTTCTTTATCTGAAACGTATGCATTAAAAATATGCAAAGTAATGGATATGGCAATGAAAATTGGTGTTCCGGTTATTGGATTAAATGATTCTGGTGGAGCGCGTATTCAAGAAGGAGTAAGATCTTTAGCGGGGTATGCAGAGATTTTTCAAAGAAACATTATGGCTTCTGGGGTAATTCCTCAAATTTCTTCAATTTTAGGTCCTTGTGCTGGGGGAGCAGTTTATTCACCTGCATTAACAGATTTTACCATTATGACAGAGAATACCAGTTATATGTTTGTAACTGGTCCTAAAGTGGTACAAACAGTAACAGGTGAGGTAGTAACAGCAGAAGAACTTGGTGGTGCTAAAATTCACTCTACAAGATCAGGTGTTTCTCATTTCTTAGCAGAAAATGATGAAGAAAATTTATTATTAGTCCGCAAACTATTAAGCTACTTGCCTTCAAATAATTTAGAAGAAGCACCAATACTACCATGTAATGATCCTATAGATCGATTAGAGGATGCTTTAAATGAAATTATTCCAGAAAACCCAAATCAACCTTATGATATTGTAGATGTAATTTCAATACTTGCAGATAACGGAGAGTTTACAGAGGTACATAGAAATTATGCAAGAAATATCTGTGTAGGTTTTGCAAGGTTTAATGGGCGTCCTGTTGGTATTGTTGCCAATCAACCAAAGTATTATGCTGGTGTTTTAGATATTGATGCTTCTAGAAAAGCGGCACGATTTGTTCGTTTTTGTGATGCTTTTAATATTGCAATAGTAACATTGGTAGATGTACCAGGTTTCTTACCAGGAACGGGACAAGAATATGGCGGAATTATTTTACACGGTGCAAAATTATTATTTGCTTATGGAGAAGCTACCGTGCCTAAGGTAACCATTACTTTACGTAAATCTTATGGTGGTGCGCATGATGTAATGAGTTGTAAGCAGTTAAGAGGTGATGTAAATTATGCGTGGCCAACTGCAGAAATTGCTGTGATGGGCGCTAAAGGAGCCGTAGAAGTTTTAGAAGGATCTAATATTAGAAAAATTGAAAATGCAGAAGAAAAGCAAGAATATATTCAGAAAAAAGAAGACGAATATACTGCAAAGTTTGCCAATCCATACATGGCTGCAAAATACGGGTTTATAGATGATGTTATAGAGCCAAGAAACACTCGTTTCAGAATTATTAGAGCTTTAGAATTACTTCAAAATAAAAAAGATGTAAATCCTCCTAAAAAACACTCAAACATTCCATTATAATGACAAATATACTATTAAATACAAATCCAATTAGTGAAGGTTATGTGATCTTATTTACGGGGTTATTCATTGTTTTTAGCTCCTTAGTAGCGTTGGCTCTTATTTTTAATTACGCTCTTCCTGTGATGCTTTATGTATATAAAATAATCACCAAAGGAAAGGATAAAAAAATTAGTGAAATAAAGGTAAAAGGAGATAGTAATTTTACTGGTGAAATATCAGCAGTTATTGGAGCTGCCATACACATGTACAAGAATGAACAACATGACCATGAAAGTGCAATTTTAACAATTAAACAAGTTAAAAAAACATATTCACCTTGGAGTTCTAAAATTTACGGGATTCAAAATAGATTATAACAAATGAAAAGCTATAAATTTAAAGTAAACGAAAACGGCTATACCGTTAATATAAAATCTCATGAAGATAATATTATTCAGCTAGAAGTTAATGGAACATCTTATGAAGTAAAAATGCAGGAAGAGGTTAAAAAAACAAAGACTCCTACATTAATTAGATCTGCTTCTAAACAACCATCTGCACCATTACAAGTAAATCCAAAATCTGCAAAAACAAGAATTGTTGCTCCTATTCCTGGAGTAGTATTATCTATTGATGTAAAAGTTGGTGATACCTTAAAAGTAGGAGATAGAATGCTTGTCTTAGAGGCAATGAAAATGGAAAATAGCATTGTCTGTGAAAAAGCAGGTACTATTACTGATATAAAAATTAGTGTAGGACAACAAGTTCTGCATGATGAATTAATGATAGAACTAGAATAAAATACGAAATATGAAAAAAGTAATTTTAATATTCTGTGTTTTATCTTTATTGATCTTTATTAGACCTGTATTAGGCCTAAGCACAGATGCTAACCCAGATTCAATAAACGATACTACGGTTACTACAACGCAAGTTGATAAAGTAACACAAGTAGAAGGCGTTTTTGACGATGCGTTTAAAGGAATAAAAAAGTTTTACAGTTACACCGGATTTGCAAATACAACTTCAGGAAACTTAATTATGATTGTAATCGGAATTACATTTATTTACTTAGGTATTAAATTCGATTATGAGCCCTTACTTTTAATACCAATTGGTACTGGTGTTATATTGGGAAACATCCCCTTTGTAGCAGGAAATCAAACGGGTATTTACGAGACGGGATCTGTTCTTAACTATCTCTATTTCGGGGTCGTAAAAGGTATTTATCCGCCGTTAATTTTCTTAGGAATTGGAGCAATGACAGATTTTTCATCTTTAATTGCAAATCCAAAATTAATGCTTTTAGGTGCTGCAGCTCAAATTGGTGTGTTTGCTACGTTTATGGGAGCATTATACTTAGGATTTAATCTCCCTGAAGCTGGTGCAATCGGAATTATTGGTGGTGCCGATGGTCCTACCGCTATTTTCTTATCTTCAAAATTAGCAAACGGAGTGAATATAATGGCAGATGGTACTACGGTTAAAAACCTAATTGGCCCTATTGCAATTGCCGCTTATTCATACATGGCATTGGTTCCTGTAATTCAACCTCCATTAATGAGATTGTTAATCTCTAAAGAGGATAGAAAAATTAAAATGAAACCACCAAGAGCGGTTACTCAAAAAGAAAAAATGATTTTCCCGGTAGTTGCTTTATTGTTAACATTATTTATATCACCTAGTGCATTGCCATTATTAGGAATGTTATTCTTTGGAAACTTATTAAAAGAATCTGGAAGAACAGAGAGATTAGCAGATACGGCAAGAACTAAATTAATAGACATTGTAACCATTTTATTAGGTGTTACGGTAGGTGCTTCAACCCAGGCAGATATCTTTATTACAAAAGATTCACTATTGATATTTGGTTTAGGAGCAATCTCATTTGTAATAGCAACTTGTGGAGGTTTATTATTCGCAAGATTTATGAATAGATTCTTAAAAGGAGATAATAAAATTAATCCACTTATTGGTGCTGCAGGCGTATCTGCTGTTCCAGATAGTGCGCGTGTTGTACATCACGAAGGTTTAAAATCAGATCCAAGTAACTACTTATTAATGCATGCTATGGCACCAAATGTTGCTGGTGTAATAGGTTCTGCAATTGCTGCAGGTATTATTTTAAGTTTCTTAGGATAGAGGATACATAGAAGTTCATTTTTTGCGTGTAAATGGACAAACAACAATTTTTAAAATTTGATAATATGAACATACCAAATAAAATGACAGCAACAGAAGCTGTTAAGTTAATCAAATCTAACGATAGAGTTTTAATTCAAGGAGGTTCTGCTACACCACAAGCTTTAATAAAAGCAATGGTTGCAAGAGCACCAGAATTAAGAAATGTTGAACTTGTACATTTACATACAGAAGGAGCTTGTGGTTATACCGCACCAGAATTAAGAGAAAGTTTTCATACCAATGCTTTTTTTATTGGGGGAAATGTTCGTAAAATGGTAGGGGACACTGTAGATTATATTCCTGTTTTTTTAAGTGAAATACCAAGTTTATTCCGTCAGGGTTATATGGATTTAGATGTGGTATTGGTAAATGTATCACCTCCAGACAAACATGGCTTTTGTTCTTTAGGAGTTTCAGTAGATATTGTTATTTCGGGTATTGAACAAGGTAAAAAAGTGATTGCTCAAATTAATTCGCGCATGCCACGTACTTTTGGAGATGCCCAAATACATTTAAAACATTTTGATGCATGTGTAGTAGTTGAAGAAGAAATCTACGAAATGAGTTTTGTAGAACCTTCTGATCTTGAAAAGGCAATAGGTAAAAACATTGCAGAAATTATTGATGATGGAGCAACCCTTCAAATGGGAATTGGTGGAATTCCAAATGCAGTTTTAACTTTTTTACACAACCACAAAAACTTAGGGATACACACAGAAATGTTTTCGGAAGGGATTGTAGATTTAGTTAAAAATGGTGTTGTAAACGGTTCTAAAAAGAAAACGAATCCGTATAAGATAGTTTCTGGTTTTGCAATGGGAACAAGGCGTTTATATGATTTTATGGATGATAATCCTGAAATTGAAATGAATGATATCGCTTACGTAAATGATACTTCTGTTATCCGTCAGAACCCAAAAGTTACCGCAATTAATTCTGCGATAGAAGTAGATTTAACAGGTCAAATTTGTGCCGATTCTATTGGTCAAAGAATGTTTTCTGGTGTTGGAGGGCAAATGGATTTTATGCGTGGTGCAGCTTTGTCTGAAGGCGGAAAACCAATTTGTGCAATTACATCAACCACAGGAAAAGGTATTTCTAAAATTACACCAATGTTAAAAGTTGGGGCAGGTGTAGTAACAACTCGTGCACATGCTAGGTTTGTTGCTACAGAATATGGTATCGCTGAATTATTTGGTAGAAACTTAAAACAACGTGCGCAAGCGCTAAGAGATATTGCACACCCAGATCATAGGGAAGAATTAGACAAAGCTATTTTTGATAGGTTTGGAAGTAGTTTAATGATAAAATAAACTTACGGAAGGTAGAAGTCTTAAATTTTGTAACTTTAAGAACTGTAGCCTTTTGTATTAAATAAATTCACATATAATGAGCGATAAAAATAAAACACTTTTTTCTGATTTCCCTTCAGTTACTACTGAACAGTGGATGGAAAGAGTGACCGCAGATTTAAAAGGTGCTGATTTTGATAGAAAACTAGTGTGGAAAAACCTAACTGGTATCAATTTTCAGCCTTGTTATAATATTGAAAATTCAATTACACAGCTAAAAAATACAGGAGAAAATTCACAATCATTAGTAAACTATAGAAGTGTTGCTGCTTGTTGTGGTAAGTCTGGAAATGATTTGGCGTTAAAAGCAATTGAAGAAGGAATAAATGGCATCATTTTTCAAATGATAACCAATGTATCTGTAGAAGAACTCTTAAACGGAATAGATTTAAACAGCATCTCGGTTTCGTTTAAATTATTTAATAACGCTATTCCTTTTACCAAAGATTTAGTTGCTTTTGCAAAAGGTAAAAATTTAAAGGGATATATTGATACAAATCTAATTTCTGGCTATGTAACAACAGCAACTTTTAATGAAAGCCTTGTAGATGTTACAGCAGAACTGATAAATTTAACAAAAGATCTCCCTAACTTTAAAGCAATTACGATCTCAGGAACGGAGTATTTAGATAGTGGTGCAAATCAAGTGCAAGAAATAGCGTATACTTTAAGTTCTCTCGTTTTCTTAACGGAAAAATTGAAAGAAAAAGGAGTTTCTGTGCAGCAGATATTCGACAATCTAAATTTCAATTTAGCAATTGGATTAGAGTATTTTGTAGAAATCGGAAAATTTAGAGCATTCAATAATTTATTAGCTGAGGTTGCTGCCAAATATCAGCTTGCTAATTTCTCGAATACAATAACGGCTAAAACATCTATTTGGAGTAAATCAATTACAGATGCAGAAACTAATTTGTTACGTTGTACAACAGAAGCAATGGCGGCAATATTAGGAAATGTAGACGGAGTGTTAATAGATGCTTATGATAAAGAATTTAAAAGTTCTTCTGATTTTTCTAGCAGAATAGCAGGTAATATAATAACTATTTTAAGAGAGGAATCTTACTTTGGTAAAGTTTCAAACCCTGTAGATGGGGCTTATTATATAGAAGAAGTAAGTTCTAAAATTGCAGATAAAGCTTTAGAGTTGTTTAAAGCAATTGAAGCTGATGGTGGTTTTTATATCAATTTTGAAAAAGAAATTATTCAACAACAAATTGCTGAAATTCGCCTTCAAAAATTAAAATTAATTAGCCAACGTAGAACACCAATGGTTGGGATTAATAAGTACCCTAATTTAATGGAAAAAGTGTCAGCTAATTTACTTTCTACAGGAATTAAAGAGAACCCTAAGGTATTAACTCCAAGAAGGGCTTCTTTAGAAATTGAAGCAATGCGTAGGGTTACGGAAGAATTAGTCGCAGAAACAAATGTGCGACCAATTGTACAATTAGCAAGTTATGGAAATTTAACAATGCGTAAAGCGAGAGCTGCTTTTGCTTATGATTTTATAGGTGTAAGTGGTTTTGATGTGCATCAAGAAGAAAGTTTTGCAAGTGCAGAAGTTGCCGCTAGAGAAAGTGCTAAATCAACTTCTAATGTAGTTGTTATTTGTAGTTCTGATCAAGATTATGACGAAACTGCTGTTGAGTTTGTAAAAGCATTTAGAGCCATAGATACAGATAAAGTATTGTTACTAGCAGGTGCTCCAAAAAACATGGATGAATTAACGGCTGCTGGTTTAGATGGTGTTGTAAATATGAGGACAGATGTTCTTGTAGCACTTTCTAGCATTCAGAAAAAAGTTCAAAAAACCTTTAAATCTTTAGAAGTATGAAACCAGATTTTTCAGATATAAAAATAAACTCAGCAGTCAAACAAACTGTCGAAACTTCAGAGAATCAAGATGTTTGGAATACTCCTGAAGGAATTCCAGTAAAAAAACAATTTACAAAAGAAGATATTGCCGAAGCAGAACATTTAGGATTTGCTGCTGGCGTACCACCTTTTTTAAGAGGACCATATAGTGCCATGTATGCAATGCGTCCTTGGACGATTCGTCAATATGCAGGTTTTTCTACTGCAGAAGAATCAAACGCTTTTTACAGAAGAAACTTAGCAGCAGGTCAAAAAGGACTTTCAGTTGCTTTTGATTTAGCTACGCATCGTGGTTATGATTCAGACCATCCACGTGTAACGGGTGATGTTGGTAAAGCAGGTGTTGCCATAGATTCTATTTTAGATATGGAGATTTTGTTTGATCAAATTCCGTTAGATAAAATGTCGGTTTCTATGACAATGAATGGAGCTGTACTGCCAATTATGGCTTTTTATATTGCTGCTGCAAAAAAACAAGGTGTTGCTTTAGATCAACTTTCCGGAACGATTCAGAATGATATTTTAAAAGAATTTATGGTGCGTAACACCTATATTTATCCACCATTACCTTCTATGAAAATTATTGGTGATATTTTTGATTACACCACTAAAAATATGCCTAAGTTTAATTCTATTTCTATTAGTGGTTATCATATGCAAGAAGCGGGTGCAACTGCAGATATCGAATTAGCATATACCTTAGCAGATGGAATGGAATACATTAGAACGGGATTAAAATCGGGTTTAAAAATTGATGAATTCGCGCCTCGTTTATCTTTCTTTTGGGCTGTTGGTATGAATCATTTTATGGAAATTGCTAAAATGCGAGCTGCACGTATGCTTTGGGCAAAAATTATAAAAACCTTCAATCCAAAGAATCCAAAATCCATGGCATTGCGTACGCATAGTCAGACTTCTGGTTGGAGTTTAAGTGAGCAAGATCCTTTTAACAATGTAGCTCGTACTTGTGTAGAAGCAATGGCAGCAACTTTAGGAGGAACGCAATCATTACACACCAACGCCTTAGATGAAGCAATAGCATTACCAACAGATTTCTCTGCTAGAATTGCACGTAATACGCAGATTTTTATTCAGGATGAAACACAGATGACCAAATCGGTAGATCCTTGGGCAGGATCTTATTATGTTGAATATTTAACGCAAGAAATAGCGAAGAAAGCGTGGAAACTAATTGAAGAGGTTGAAGAATTAGGTGGAATGGCAAAAGCTATTGAAACCGGAGTTCCTAAATTGCGTATTGAAGAAGCGTCTGCTCGTAAACAGGCACGTTTAGATTCTGGTCAAGATATTTTAGTTGGAGTAAATAAATTTAAAACAACAGAAAAAACGAATATTGAAATCTTAGATGTAGATAATACAGTTGTTAGAGATTCTCAGATTGCGCGTATCAATAAAATGAAAGCAGCGCGTAACTCTGAAGTGGTTGCAGCTAATTTAAAAGCACTAGAAGATTGTGCAGGAACAGGAAAAGGTAATTTATTAGAATTGGCTGTAAAAGCTGCAGAAAATTTTGCTACATTAGGTGAAATATCCGATGCTTTAGAGGTTCATTTTGGAAGACATAAAGCGGATACTAAATTAATAAGTGGAGTGTACGGAAAAGAAGTAAAAAGTGATGACACGTTTGCAAGAGCGCAAAAATTAACGGATAAATTTGCAGAAATAGAAGGTCGTAGACCAAGAGTTATGATTGCAAAAATGGGTCAAGATGGGCATGATAGAGGAGCAAAAGTTGTTGCTTCTAGTTTTGCCGATTTAGGTTTTGATGTAGATATGGGGTCTTTATTTCAAACTCCAGAAGAGGTAGCAAAACAAGCTGTAGAAAACGATGTGCATTTTGTTGGAGCATCTAGTTTAGCGGCTGGACATAAAACGTTAATACCTCAATTAATAAGCGAATTAGAAAAATTAGGAAGACCAGATATTATGGTGTTTGCAGGTGGAGTTATTCCTGCACAAGATTATGATTTTTTATTAGAAAGAAAAGTGGTCGCTATTTTTGGTCCTGGAACTGTAATTTCTGAATCTGCGATTACTATTATGGAAAAATACTTAGAGCAAGAATAAGTTTGAAATTTATAAATAAAAGAGCCCGAACATTAAATTGTTTGGGCTTTTTTTGTTATCATCCACATAAATACAATTTTAGATTGTTATGTGTTTGCAATTATGAGTATTATATTGGTGAAAAAAACATAAGAACTAGTCACTTCGACTTGAGGAGAAGTCTCATAATACTGATCACATAAAAATGAGCACCTTTATGTGATTTCTCCCTTTGGTCGAAAAGACAAAACTGTATGGAAAGTTGAATGTTAGATAAAATATTTACATAAAAAACAAAAAGACAAACTGTGCGTGTAATTGTCAATAAGCCTTCCAAATAGTCTTTGCAGTAGCACAAACTTTATCACTTCCTTTAATTTTGATAGTATGCGTAAAAGCATCTTTTATTTCTTGTTCTTTTGTCAAGGATAAAACAGTATCGCCAAATTGAGCTTCAGCCATAAAACGTCCATCAATTTTATGTAAAAAATAATTTTCAGAGATCTCTTCTGGTATCGATTCAAGAACCCACTGCAAGTACCTAATATTATTTACATGCTTATTTGTATCGGTATCATACCGATTTACTCGAAAGTGATTGGTATAATCTGCAAATTTAACTGGATGTATTTTTTTCTTGATATCTCCGTAAATGGATTCTTTATTAAAACAAGACCATTTTTCTTTTATTTCATTTAAAATAAGTATCGGTCTCCTTTTATCGATATCAAAGAAAACCCATAAACCTTTTGCGCTACCTATGATGTTGTTCTGTTCATCAAAAATAATATTTTCTCTATAGCCTTTGATAGAAGAATAACTAGACAACCAAGTTCTAATCGTAATTTTTTCTTTATAATTAGGATACCGATTTATTTGTAAAACACCAGAAACAAGTACCCAACCTACATTTTATTCTAAGAGATCAAACAAGCTATGTCCTATAGAATGAGAATGATCTGCAGCTGTTTCTTCTAACAAAGCCAACATTATAGTAGGTGTTGCAAGTCCTAATTTATTCATTTCAAAATACCTTAATTCAAATCGTCTATCAAAATAACGATCAAATATCATTTTTTACAATTTTTAAGGGTTTAGGAATTATTAACTGTGTTTGAAAGAGTTTTTAAATTCTTTAATAATTTGTTGCGCTGCTTTTACAGGTGAAATTTTAGAAGTAACAATATCTTTTTCTAGTTCCGACAGCTCACTTTTAATATTAGCAGAACCATAAAACAAGTGTTTTAGTTCTTCATTAATATTATTATACATCCATTTTATTTGTTGATGATTTCTGTTTTTTATAAAGTAACCATTTTCATCAACTAGCTTTTTAAAATTTAAAATTTCATTCCACACATTAGAAATTCCAATATTTTTTATGGCTGAAGCTGTACTCGCAACAGGAGTCCAACCAGACTCGGATGCAGGAAAAATATGTAAAGCATTTTGATATTGACGTTTAGCCAATTTACTCATGGTAATATTATCGCCATCGGCTTTATTGATGACCACCATGTCTGCCATTTCCATAATTCCTTTTTTTATTCCTTGTAATTCATCTCCAGCACCAGCAAGCATCAGTAATAAAAAGAAATCCGTCATTCCGTGTACAGCAGTTTCAGACTGACCAACACCTACCGTTTCAATTAAAATAACATCGTAACCGGCAGCTTCACAAAGTAACATGGTTTCACCGGTTTTGTTAGAAACTCCACCTAAAGTATCGCCAGAGGCGGAAGGTCTAATATAAGCTTCTTGCAAAACAGACAATTCATCCATTCTTGTTTTATCTCCTAAAATACTTCCACGAGAACGCTGACTACTTGGGTCTATAGATAAAATGGCAACCTTATGACCTAGTTTTACCAAATGCAACCCGAAAACTTCAATAAAAGTACTTTTACCAACACCAGGAACGCCTGTAATACCAATACGTATGGATTTCCCAGAATTTGGTAATATTTCTTGAACGATTTCTTTGGCTAAACTTTTATCGCTTTCTAAATTACTTTCGATAATAGTGATTGCTCTAGAAAGAATTACTCTATCACCTTTTAAAACACCATCTATGTAAGCTCGTGCAGGTAATCTTTTTTTTGGTTTGTAGTTTTTCATTTTAGAGTTAGAAAGCTAGGTTTATGGAGAGGTTTCTGTGTCTAACAAAGATACTAAAAATGAAAAAAAACACCGCTTATTAAAGGGTGTTTTTAAATGATATTTCTAGTTATAATTTTGAATTACAAAAAGATAATTATTAAATATGTTTAGCTGATTTCTATGTCTTTTTTACACAGTATTATTTTTTTACTTTAATAGCCTTCAGTTTAATGAAACCGAAAAAGTCTAAAATTCTTATAATTAAATACGTGATGTCTATTTCGTGCCATTTTACACCAAAATTAGGGCTACTTGCATGTTTGTGATGATTATTATGGTAACCTTCTCCCATCATTAAGAAATCGAAATGAAAAAGGTTTTTACTTGTGTTTTTCATTTTGAAGTTTACATACCCATAAATATGACCAAACCAGTTGATGATAACTCCATGTATTGGAGCCATTAAAAATGCGATTGGTAATAATAACCATTGCCACCAAGAAGTTACAAAGAAGACAAAGAATAAAATATAAAATGTAATCCAAAGGATACGAGAAAAACGTGAACCAGCAAAGGCATCAAACGATTTCCATTGAGGTACATTTTTAGTAAAACGCTCATCAATTGCAATACGTTGCTCGTTTATATCTTGATAAATAGTTTTTGTTTTCCACATCATTGCAAACATATTTGCATCGTAAGAAGGAGAGTGTGGGTCTTTTTCGGTATCTGTATACGCATGATGCATTCTGTGCATAATTCCGTATCCGTAAGCACTTAAGTAACTAGATCCTTGAAAAATCCATGTTAAAATAAATGTAATTTTTTCCATGGTTTTAGACATGGTAAATACTTGATGTGCTGCATAGCGATGCAAAAAGAAAGATTGAAAAAACAAACCTCCATACCAAAGCACTATAATAAAAATAACGACTGCCATATTTGTAATTTTTACAAAGGTAGTTTGCTATTTTAAGGGAAACAATGAACCTGAATCAATAAAAGTTTCCGTTTTTGTTTCCGCCGTGGCGGGAAAATATTTTATAAACGAATCTTAAGAAGGAGTTTAATTAAACAATTCGTTTTCTAATTCGGCTTAAAGCTTGTGCGGTTACACCTATGTAAGAACTAATATACTTTAAAGGGATTTCTTTTAAAACTTCTGGACGTTCTTTAAATAATTTAAGGTAACGTTCTTCTGCAGATAGATTTAAAAGGTTTTGTTCTCTGCTAGATTTGATTAAAAAAAGACGCTCTGCAGTTAATCTTCCAATTAAATTACCAATTTGAGTAGTTCTATAAATTTCTTGTAAATCGGTATAAGAAACACTTAAAATAGTAGTTTCTGTAAGCGCTTGTAATTCATAAGCAGATGGTTTTCTTGTTAAAAAAGAATCATAAGCACTAATAAATTGGTCTTTAAAACTAAAGCCAAAAGTGATTTCTTTTTCTGGATTTTCTTTAGGAATATACAAACGTACCACGCCAGATTCTATAAAAGAAATATGATTTTCAATTTCGTTTAGTTTTAAGAAAACAGCTTTCTTTTTAATCACACGAGGTTGCAGTTTAGACGTAAAAAAATCCCAATCTTCTTGAGAAATATTGGCTATTTGCTGTAAGTATGCTTTTATCTGTTCCAAATGTATAATTAAACTAAAATAGAGTTGCAAATATACGGATTCTGAAAGCCTCTTTTAAGCTTATTATAGAGTATCCTAATCATTTTATTTTCAATTAAAATATTTTAAATTCACGAACCATAATTTATTTAATTAACAAGAACGATATTGCTACCTTTGCAAAAAATATATTTAATGTCAAAAACTTTTTCATCTTTAGGAATTCATAAAGAACTAGAAGCACGTTTAGCAAAATTAGAAATTACAGTTCCTACTGCAGTTCAAGAAAAAACCATTCCGTTTATCTTACATAAAAAGAAAGATATGGTGGTTTTAGCAAAAACTGGAACAGGGAAAACAGCTGCTTTTGGTTTGCCTTTATTGCAAAAAATTAAAGCAGATGAAACTCATATACAAGTTTTAATTTTAGCACCTACAAGAGAATTAGGACATCAGATATTTGACAATTTAATTTCTTTTGCTTCGGATGAACAAAAAGAAAAAATAGTCTCTATTTGTGGTGGAATCCCTATAAAACCTCAGATTGAAGCCATCAAAAAGAACCCAAGTATTGTAATTGCAACTCCAGGTCGTTTGGTAGATTTAATGAAACGTGACGCTATCAACATTAAAGAAATCAACTATTTTGTTTTAGATGAAGCAGATGAAATGGTGAGTGCTTTAAAGGAAGAAGTAGATATTATTATTAAGGAAATTCCGAATATTAGAAGAACGTTGTTGTTTACTGCCACGATGCCAGGAACGATAAAGCAACTGATACAAAACTATATGTCTAAACACGTAGAACATATAGAAACAGATATGGATTCTGTTGGGCATAAAGGAATAGATCATCAATATGTAGTAGTAGAACCGATAGAAAAATTGAATGTTTTAATGCATTTTTTGTCGACAAAAGAAGGAGAACGCGGAATTATTTTTTGTAAAACTAAAGCTGCTGTTAATAAATTAGCTAAAAATTTAGCCATTAATAAGTTTTCATCTGGTGCTTTACATGGTAGTTTAACCCAAGGGATTCGTGATAGAGTTATGGGGCAATTTAGAGAAGGAAATATTGATATTTTAGTGGCTACAGATTTGGCTGCTCGTGGTATTGATGTTAAAGAAATTTCTTACGTTGTAAATTATCATTTACCAGACAGATATGATACGTATGTACATAGAAGCGGACGTACGGCTAGGGCAGGAGCAACCGGACTTTCTTTAAGTGTAATACAGTCAGAAGAATTAGAAGAAATTCCTGAATTTGAAGAAGATTTAGGGTTGGTTTTTAAAGAATACAAAAAAGCAGATGCACAAAGTATTGAAGATAATAACACTATTCTTTGGGCAAAAAAAATATTTAAAACAAAACCCAACAGAACAATTTCAGAAGATTTAAAAGGGGAAATTAAAACAATATTTCATCATTTAACCAAGGAAGAATTGGTAGATAAAATCTTAGCAAATTATTTAGCACAAACCGCTAGTGCAAAGGCAAAACCAGAGGTAATTAAAAAGAAGAAAAAGAAATAACGATGGCAAATAACATTAAAAGTCAACAAGATATATTAGCAAAATTGCAGATTGAAGAATTAAATCAGATGCAAAAAGAAGCTATTGCTACAATACATAAAAACGATAATGTAATATTACTTTCGCCAACAGGTACAGGTAAAACATTAGCTTTTTCTTTGCCTTTATTAGAGTTTTTAGATCCAACTTTAGAGGAAGTACAAGCTTTAATTTTAGTGCCTTCTAGAGAATTGGCAATTCAAATAGAACAAGTAATTCGTTCTATGGGATCTGGTTTTAAAGTAAATGCGGTTTATGGAGGTAGACCAATGTCTAAAGATAAAATAGAATTAAAACATATTCCTGCAATTTTAATAGGTACACCTGGTAGAATTTCAGACCATTTTGCAAACGATCGTTTTTCTAAAGATCATATTAAAACCTTAATTTTAGACGAATTCGATAAGTCTCTAGAGGTTGGTTTTGAATATGAAATGCGTAATATTATCAATCAATTATCTTCTTTAGATAAACGTATACTAACTTCTGCAACACAGGGAGTTGAGATTCCTGATTTTGTAGGTTTAAGAAAGCCAAATACGGTTAATTATTTAAAAGCAGTAACTTCTAAATTAGAAATAAGAACAGTAGTTTCTCCGGCTAAAAATAAACTAAATACCTTATTACACTTACTAAATCATTTAGGAAATAAACAAGGTATCGTTTTTTGTAATTTAAAAGATTCTATAAATAACGTAAGTACATTTTTAGAAAGCAAGAACATAAAACATGGTTGTTTTAGTGGTGGAATGGAACAAAAAGATAGAGAACGTTCTTTAATAAAATTTAGAAACGGAACCAATCAATTATTAATTGCTACAGATTTAGCGGCTAGAGGTATCGATGTACCAGAAATGAGTTTTATAATTCATTATGAATTGCCACAAGCAATAGAAGAATTTACACATAGAAACGGACGTACAGCAAGAGTTTCTGCAGAAGGAACTGCCTTTGTTCTAAAATGGAAAGACGAACGTTTACCAGATTTTATTAAGCATGCTGATTTACAAGACATTTCTAAACAAGCAGAAAGAAGTCCTGTTTTTTGGGAAACTTTATTTGTTTCTGGAGGTAGAAAAGACAAAATTTCTAAAGGAGATATTGCTGGTTTGTTTATAAAACAAGGAAAATTAAGTAAAGAGCAACTTGGTGACATAGAATTGAAACAAGATTGTGCTTTTGTGGCAGTACCATCTACATTAACTGCAGAATTAATAGAGAAATTAAACAATTCTCGTTTAAAAAAGAAAAAAGTACGTATTTACGAAGTGTAAGAATATGAGTAATAAAGAATTAAATGCGGAAGTAAATTCGTGTATAGTTACCCTTCAAAAATTATTGGAGGACACGAATCAACTTTTTGAATTACCAGAAGAGCAAAGAGTGGCACTTTTTAAAGTTGCTGGCGAATTGTCTCGTCCTAATCGTGATGAATTTCAACGCAGACGTAAAGACGCTAAAAAAGCGGCAAAACGTAAAATGATTGAAAGCGATAAGCACGCTAGAAAATCAACCGGAATTCGTTCTGCTAGAGAAGCAGCTTTGTTTGTGGCACCAAAATTATTAGGAGCAGCAGCTATAAATGAAAATACTCCAGAATTAGAATCGCCAAGAAACTGTTATGTATGTAAAACGGTTTTTACCAAATTGCATCATTTTTACGATACCATGTGTAAGGATTGTGGGGATTTAAATTATGCCAAACGTTTTCAAACGACAGATTTAAAAGGGCAAGTAGCGGTAATTACAGGTTCTCGATTAAAAATAGGATATCACATTACCTTAATGTGCTTGCGTTCTGGAGCAACTGTAGTGGCAACAACGCGTTTTCCTGCAGATTCTGCCATTCGTTTTGCAAAAGAAGAAGATTATAAAGATTGGAGTCATCGTTTACACATTCATGGCTTAGATTTAAGACACATACCAAGTGTAGAGATTTTCTGTAATTATATAGAACAAAAATACGATCGATTAGATATTTTAATAAACAATGCTGCGCAAACAGTAAGACGTCCGTCTGGTTTTTATCACCATTTAATGGAAAACGAAAAGAAACCGATAGATCAATTGCCTAAATTAGCACAAACTTTATTACAAGATCACGAAAGTTGTTTAGAGGAATTATCTAGTTTAAGTGTTTCAACGTCTAAAACAGATAAAAACAACGTATTACCAGTTACTTGGCACGGACCAGAACCCGGAATTGGTTTGCGTAATTCGGCAGAATTATCTCAAATTCCGTATAGTTTTGACAATTCATTACAAACGGCAGAAGTTTTTCCTGAAGGAGAATTAGACGCAGATTTACAACAAGTAGATTTAAGAAAAACAAATAGTTGGCGTTTAAAATTAGGCGAAATAGAAACTACAGAAATGGTAGAAGTACAGTTGGTAAATGCTGTAGCTCCATTTGTGTTATGTAATCGTTTATCTAATTTAATGATGAAAGAAAATACAGGTAAAAAACACATTATCAACGTAACTGCGATGGAAGGGAAGTTCCACAGATTTAAAAAGGTAGACAGACATCCACATACCAATATGGCAAAAGCAGCCTTAAATATGTTAACACATACGTCTGCATCTACATTTGCAAAAAAAGGTATTTATATGAATGCTGTTGATACTGGTTGGGTTACAGATGAAGATCCTGCAGAATTATCTAAGCACAAAGTAGAAACTCACGATTTTCAGCCACCTTTAGATATTGTAGATGGAGCCGCAAGAGTTATGGATCCATTAATTGATGGTATTAATACAGGTAAACATTGGTCTGGTAAATTTTTAAAAGATTATTTCCCTATAGATTGGTAGTGATTTTGGGCCTATTTTCTGAAGATGAAAACAGTACATTTTAATCGAAAATAATAAACTTTTAAAAAAAGGAATGCAGATTTTAAAGAATCAAAAGCATTCCTTTTTTTATGCTTATGATATTTATTTTGGAAGTATGCTCTAAAAATAGTAACTTAGAAGAGTTACTTTAATGTAACATTATTTATGAACCTTTTAAATTTATACAATTATGTTAGCATTTAGAACAGAAATTAGAAATTCACCCAAAGAGCAAACCTTAAAAATCTACTTAAGTGATACGTCATTAGATATCGGTTTAAAAAACTTGTTAGAAAACATTAACGGAGTTCGTAATGTAGAAGTACAAGAAAGTATCAGTAGAAATAGAGTTGAAGAAAATGTAACTGTATTTGCAAAGGACGATATTTCTATGAATATATTAAAAAAAGAGGTAGATGCTTTTTTAGAGATTTATTTTGAAGAAGTAAATGGATGAAAATTGATATTTTAAGACACGTTAAAGTCGTTTTTTATTCCGAAGAATGAGGATTTTAATAAAAAAACAGAAAAGAAAACAATTATAAGGTTGTATATCAGAAAAATGGAACCATCTTTGCAATATAATTAGTATTATAAATTTAACAACATTATTATGAGTAAAGGTACAGTAAAGTTTTTCAACGACACAAAAGGTTTTGGTTTTATCACTGAAGAAGGAGTAAGCAAAGATCATTTTGTACACGTTTCTGGTTTAATTGATGAAATTAGAGAAGGTGACGAAGTTGAATTCGATTTACAAGAAGGAAACAAAGGTTTAAACGCGGTTAACGTAAAAGTTATCTAAGAAATATACTTAAAGTTTTATAAAAGCCCATCAATTAATTGATGGGCTTTTTTTGTATCATTATTTTTGAATTAACTTTTAATAATATATATGATAGTTCTTGTAGATAGGCAGTATCTCATAAACTGTGTAAGTTTTAAAATCTCAGGTTAAATATTAATCTGAGATTTTTTTATTCATTAATTTTAACTTTTACACACTTATGAAACCAGAAGATTTATTAAACGAAGACTTTTTAAAACAATTCAAGAATGCACCAGAGCTAACATCCTTTTTAGAACAGTTGCACAAACGTGGTATTGAGAAGTTACTAGAAGGGGAACTAGATGCCCATTTAGACTACGATAAGCACAAAAAAAGTAAAGCAGCCAACCTTCGAAATGGTTACACTAAAAAGAAATTAAAATCCGTTTTAGGAGAAACAGAGATTCAAGTTCCTCGAGACCGTGATAGTTCTTTTAATCCTTTAATTGTAAAGAAAAGAGAAAGTACAACAGAAGGCATCGAAAATATTATTATATCGCTTTATGCCAAAGGCATGAGTAACAGTGATATTGAAGAACAAATACGTGAGCTGTACGATTTTAATATTTCTACATCCACTATTTCAAGGATTACAGATAAGATTACAGAAGATGTTATTGCTTGGCGGAACAGGCCTTTGGAGGCCACTTACCTAATTGTTTGGATGGATGGCATCGTATTTAAAGTTAGGGAAAACTCTAAAGTCATAAACAAGACTATTTATATTGCAGTAGGCCTGAGAACAGATGGCAAAAAGGAAGTCCTAGGATTATGGTTAGGTAAAAATGAATCTTCAGCCTTTTGGATGAGTGTTTTAACCGATATTAAAGCTCGAGGAACTCAAGATATACTTATCACAGCTACCGATAATTTAAATGGATTTACGGATACTATTAAAACTATTTTTCCGAAATCAACGACTCAAATTTGTGTTGTGCATCAAATAAGAAATTCGTGTCGTTACGTGGTCTGGAAGGACAAAAAGGAATTTACTCGTGACATGAAGCAAATCTATACTGCTCCTACAAAAGAAGCTGCCAAAGCTGCTTTAAATGACTTCAAAACTAAATGGGATTCTAAATATTCTTACGCCATTAAAAGTTGGGAAAATAATTGGGATGAGCTTACAGTATTCTTTGATTTTCCTATTGAAATAAGAACCATAATCTACACCACAAATCTTATAGAAAACCTAAATGGAAAGATACGGAAATACACAAAAAACAAACTCTCGTTTCCAACCGATGAAGCAGTTATGAAATCCGTGTTTTTAGCTTTGAGAGAAAGCACTAAAAAATGGACCATGCCAATCAGAAATTGGGGAGTGATACTAAATCAATTTTTAGCTATATTTGAAAACAGGATTAAGTTATAAATAACCTAACCCTGAAATTTTGAACTTACACACTTTTTAGGATAGTGTCTGTAGATAAAAAAAAGGCTCGTGATTAGCGAGCCTTTTATAAATTATTTGGTTTTGTATTTATTCGAATATCGTTTCCAAAGTTTTGTTTGATGTGTTTCTAAGCTAATTTTTCTACCTTGTATAAAGACATCTGTTAAAATATTTGTTCTCATATCTAAAGCATCACCTTCAGAAACAAACAAGGTAGCATCTTTACCAACTTCTAAGGTTCCAACAAAATCATCAATTCCTAAAATTTTTGCAGAGTTAGAGGTTAGCAACTGCAAAGCAACTTCTTTGTCTAATCCAAAAGCAGCAAATGTACCTGCATAAAATGGTAAGTTTCTAGTATTCATTCTTTCCATTTGACCTTCCATACCAAGAGCAACAACAATACCTTTGTCTGTTAATACTTTTGCAATTGTATAAGTGTAATCGTAAGCATCGTCTTCGTTATTTGGGTTTCTGTGTGGTCTTTCTAAAACAACTGCTATATTATTTTTAACTAATAAATCTGCAACTTTATCAGCTTCATCACCATGTACAATTACAATATTTTCTATTCCTAATTCCTTAATAATAGTGATTGCATCTGTAATTTCTTTTTGGCCGTTTACATGAATAAATAATTTCTGACTTCCATTAAATAAACCTTTGGTTGCTTCATAAGGTAAATGTGCTTTATCTGTATTACTTGCTAAATAGGTTTTAGCATTTGCAAAATAAGATTGAATGTCATTTATTTTTTTAGGATAGTTTTTATCTGGTTTTAAAGCAGGATCTTCTCCTAACCACCATCTTCCGCTGGTAAAACTAGATGGCCAATTAATGTGAATTGCATCGTCTGTTTTTATAGCAGCATCTTCCCAGTTCCAAGCATCTAATTGCACCACAGATGAAGTACCAGAAATAGTACCACCTCTAGGGGTAATTTGTGCCATTAAAACACCATTAGGACGCATAGATTCTACCACTTTACTTTCTGCATTATAAGCTACTAAACTTCTAACGTGTGGATTGTTTGCACCTATTTCATCTTCATCATCACTCGCTTTTACAGCATCTATTTCTACCAAACCTAAAGTGGCATTTGTAGCAATAAAACCAGGATATATATGTTTTCCTTTGGCGTTAATGATGGTTCCTCTTCTAGCTATTTTTGCATTTGCATTTCCAACAAATACAATTTTTCCATTGCTAAACATTACCAAAGCATTTTCTATAATTTTTCCATTTCCTAAATGTGCTGTTGCACCTTCTATAGAATAATCTGTAGTTTGTTTGTCTGCGGGCGTTTGTTGCGCTATGCTATTTCCTGCTAAGAAGAAAAATAGCAAACTATATATTATTTTTTTCATCATTATTTAGTTTTGTAGTTCTTCTAATGTATCGCAGTGAAAATTTCTATCCCTTCTTTTTGTTGGAATTTGAGTTTTTGCTCCTCCCATTTTTTCTTGCAACATCATATTGATTAGTTTACTTTTTTCTTGCTTTATAGCTTCACGTTTTTTGATATCTTCATTTCTATCAAAAAACACTTTTCCTTCTATAATTGTTTTTTCTACTTTGGCGTAGATAGACATTGGGTGATGGCTCCATAAAACAACATCAGCATCTTTACCAACTTTTATACTACCAACACGTTCATCAATATGTAATAGTTTTGCAGGGTTTATAGTAACCATATTCCAAGCTTCTAATTCTGTCATTCCACCATATTTTACTGTTTTTGCCGCTTCTTGATTTAATCTTCTAGACATTTCTCTGTCATCAGAATTAATAGCAACAGTAAGACCAGCATTGTGCATAATTGCAGCATTGTATGGTATTGCATCGTTTACTTCATATTTATACGCCCACCAATCAGAAAAAGTAGAAGCACCAATACCACGATCTTTCATTTTATCAGCAACCTTATAACCTTCTAAAATATGTGTAAACGTATTTATTTTAAAGCCCATTTTATCAGCAACATTCATTAACATGTTAATTTCAGATTGTACATAAGAATGGCAAGAGATAGAACGTTCTCCATGTAAAATTTCAACCAAAGTTTCCATTTCTGCATCTATTCTGTATGGTTTACCACTTTTCTTTAAAGCATCATATTCATGAGCTCTTGTAAAATAATCTGTAAAAACCTGTTCTACTCCCATTCTTGTTTGTGGAAAACGGGTACCATTTGTAGAACGAGATTGTTTTACATTTTCACCCAAAGCAAATTTTATAAATTTCGGAGAATTTTTATAAATCATCTCATCTGCATTTTCTCCCCATTTAAGTTTGATAATTGCAGAACGCCCTCCAATAGGGTTTGCAGATCCGTGTAAAATTTGAGCAGTAGTAGTTCCTCCAGAAATATTTCTATAAATATTAATATCGTTAGGATCAATAACATCTTCCATAGTAACTTCTGCAGATGAATTCTGAGCACCTTCATTAACAGCAGAAGCTGCAATATGAGAATGTTCATCTACAATACCAGCTGTTAAATGTTTACCAGAACCGTCAATTTCAGTAGCACCTCTTGCATTTAAGTTTTTACCAATTTTCTCGATTTTTCCATCTTTTAAAAGAACATCGGTATTTTCTAAAACACCTTCATCTTCACTAGTCCAAACAGTTACATTTTTAAATAGGATTGTTTCTGTTTTGGGCTGTACATAGTTACCGAAACCAATATTAGGGTAGCTTACTGGAACAACTGTAATTGCTTTTTCTTCTTTCTTTTTTTCTTTTTTTGAAGATTCACTTTTCTGAATCTTTTTACTTGCAGACCAATAGGTTTTATTGCCTTCGGTATCAAAAGCATCACCTTGCATTAGGTTAGAAGGGTTCACAATTTTACCTAACATTCTTGTAAAATTATTATCTTCATTTAAAGTGATGCTAATCCAATCATCACTATAAGAAAATTTAGAGGTTATTTCTTTATCACCTACTTTAATTGTTCCTGTTTGTTTAGCACCTTTACCTGTAATTGATAAATCGTAGTTTTTGTTATTTACAGACAACATATAATCACCTGTAATATCCTTGATATTTATGTCATTAACTACATTTTTAGTACCCTGAACCCAATTTTCATAAAGGATTGTTTTAGCATCAAAAACATCGCCAGACGTAATAATAAAGTTTGCATAACTTCCGGTATTTAAGTTTCCTATGGTAGTGTTACCAATAATAGATGCAGGAATTGTAGTTAGTGCAGCTAGTGCTTGTTCTTTATCAAATCCGTATTTTATGGCTTTTTGTAAATTTTTATGAAATGCATTTACAGATTTTAAAGTATGTGTTGTTAAAGCAAAATTTACTCCATTTTTAGAAAGTACACTTAAGTTGGATGGAGCTTGATTCCATGTACGCATGTCTCTTAAAGAAATATGTTGTGCTAATAAAGGGTTTGAAACATCATAAACATCACTAAAATTAATAGGAATTATAAAGTTAGCATTTGTTGCTTTTATATCATTAATTCTTTCATATTCTTCTCCACTACCAACAATTGTGTATTGAACACCAAATTCGTCTCCCACTTTATCTGCTCTTAAAGCATCTAAAACAGTTGAAGTTTCAAATATTTGAAGTAAATCTTTATTATTATTAAACGCTTCTAAAGACAAATCTTTATTTTTCATATTGCCTTTTGCATACCAATCTGCATCATTAAAAACCTGACGGATTAATGCCATTGCACCCATTTTAGAACTAGGATATGCTTGTGTAGATTTTACACTTTTATTAAAAGATAAATACTGTGCAGATTTTGTGTTTAAAATTCGGTAAGCATCAGAAGTATTAGGGTTTAGGGCAATTAACAAACCGTTTCCTTTTATAATTCCGTCTTGTAAATGTGTATTTACAGTACCAAAACCAGCATCAATTAAACTTTTTGCTTTTTTGTCATCAAACTTAAAATTACTTATCGGGTTGGTTTCTGGTCTAATATGATCGTTCCAATAATAGCCTTCACGAGTTGGCTCATATTGTGTAGTTCTATTTCTAGATCTAGGTTGTCTTTCTGGTTTAGAAATTCCAAAATCAGAATAAATATCAATAAATGACGGGTAAATTATTTTACCTTCTAAATTGATGGTTTTTGTGCCATTCGGAATTTTAACAGATTTTCCAATGCCAACAACTTTACCGTCTTTAATAAGTAAAGTTGCTTTTTTTACAACCTTATTATGGGTTACATAAATGGTTGCATTTGTAAATGCATAACTGGTGTTTTCAGTAGTTTTTACTCCGCTATCTGTAGGGAAATATTCTTGCGACTGCATAGAATAAGCCACAAATAAGGAGAAAAATAAGAGTAATTTTCTCATATAAGTTTGGTTTTTAAATGAATTAAGTTTCTAAAATAATTAGAAGCTTTTTAGAAAATGTTAAAACCAATTATTTTAACATAATTTTAGGAAGATTAAGACGGATTCACTTTATCAAAATAAGAAATAAATAAATCAACCACGTAATTATAAGACTGTACACCTTTATCTTGTTTATTGGCTTTTAAATAAGCATTATACCCTTTTTTAACAATAGGTTCGAAGGGGTTTTTATATTGCTGCCAAAAGATATAACTCGCACTAAAATCTTTAAGAATTCCTTTGTGAACGGTTTTCCAAAGTTCTTGAGATAAATTTGAGTCACGTTTTCTTAATTCGGAAATACAATAGCCCAAAGCCATTCTATAACTCGCGTATTTAAAATAAAGATCATTATTATAATTAGCTGCTAAAAAACCAACAAAATTCGCTTCATTTTCTGCTGCAAAACCAATTTGATGTGCCATTTCATGACAAGTGGTGGTTGGATAACTTGTTTTTGGTAGTTTGTCGTTTACTTGTGCTTCTCCTGTTAATGGATTTAAATATCCTGCAGTTCCATTATAAGATTGTAACAAACTCATTAAAGAGCTTTTTACAGATTTGTATTCATATTTTAACTGCGGATAATCTTTAGATAAGTTGTCATAACCAGAAACAGCCATATGGTACATTTCTTTTTGAGAATAAGGATTTTCAATTTTTAAAGTATCGTTTTTTGTAATTTTAAATTGATATTCATTTAGCTTCTCAATAATATGAGTTGTTACATTTAAAAGTTGTTTTGTGGTGTATTCTTTTTGTTGATATTGTAAGTTTTTAGCCAAAGGCTCTCTATAATAATTCAACCCCCAGAAAAGATAAAAACAAAAATAAATGAGGGATAAAACGGCTGTAAAATGAAAAATCTTCGGAATAAAGTTTTTAAATCTCGTTTTTATCAATCTAACTATAAAACGAATAAAAACAAAGAGTCCGAAAGCTAAAAGTACATCACCAACAGAAAAAGGAACCCAACCTAAAAGAATTCTAAAAAAAGATGAAATAGGAGGATAGATTCCGTTTGAATAATATTCTTCTATAAACGCTGGTTTTTTTGCTGCCAATTGAATTAATACTATTTGAATTGGAAGTAAAATTGTAACTATTAAATGTTTTTTATTGATCTTCAAGGATACTATTTTAGTAAAAATAAGCGTTTATATATATTCAAGAAAGCGGATATTCTAGTTTTAAAAATTCTACTTTGTTGGTAAAAATAAGAATTCGATTTAGAAGTTAGCTGGTTATTAACAAGATAATAACATTTTTGTTTACATTAAATGTTTACAAATTAAAATGAACTTTTAGAAAATAATTTCAACCTAAAAAAGTACCTTTGTACCAATGGAAAAAACGACTCCTGTTACAGGAAAAAAGATAGATAAATCAAGATTAATTAGTCTTGAAAAAGGCAAGATTCCTCCACAGGCATTGGAGTTAGAAGAAGCTGTGTTGGGTGCAATGATGATTGACAAAAAAGGAATTGACGACGTTATAGACGTCTTAAGTTCAGATGCTTTTTATGATCAAAAACATCAAGAAGTGTATGCGGCAATTTATGAATTATTTCAAAATTCTGAACCTATAGATCTTTTAACGGTATCTAACTTGTTAAAAAAGAATGGAAAATTAGAATTTGTAGGTGGTGATTTTTATTTAATTCGTTTAACTCAAAAAGTGGCATCTTCTGCGCACATTGAGTTCCATGCAAGAATTATTCTTCAAAAATTTATTCAGCGTAGATTAATTTCAATTTCTAGTGAAATTATAGAAAATGCGTATGATGAAAGTACCGATGTATTTGATTTATTAGACGATGCAGAGGCAAAACTTTTTGAAGTAACCCAAGGAAATTTAAAAAAGAGTTCTGAAGATGCAGGATCTTTAGTTAAACAAGCCTTGGCTAAGATTCAAGAAATTGGTAACCAAGAAGGAATGTCTGGATTGGCAACTGGTTTTACAAAATTAGATGCTTTAACTTCTGGTTGGCAACCATCCGATTTAGTGATTATAGCTGCACGTCCTGGTATGGGAAAAACAGCATTTGTAATTTCGATGGCAAAAAATATGGCAATCGACTTTGGTCACGGTGTTGCCGTTTTCTCTTTAGAGATGTCTTCTGTACAGTTAATTACTCGTATGATCTCTTCGGAAACAGGTTTAACATCAGAAAAATTAAGAAAAGGAAACTTAGAAGCACATGAATGGGAACAATTAAACGTAAAAGTAAAACGTTTATCTGATGCACCTATTTTTATTGATGATACACCATCTCTTTCTGTGTTTGATTTACGTGCAAAAGCACGAAGATTGGTATCGCAACACAATGTTAGAATTATTGTAATTGATTATTTACAATTAATGACTGCCGGTGGAAAATCTAACGGAAATCGTGAACAAGAAATCTCAATGATTTCTAGAAACTTAAAAGCTTTAGCAAAAGAACTAGAAGTACCCGTTATTGCACTTTCTCAATTATCTCGTGCGGTTGAAACACGTGGAGGATCTAAAAGACCTTTACTGTCTGATTTACGTGAATCTGGAGCAATTGAGCAAGATGCCGATATTGTATCGTTTATTTTCCGTCCAGAATACTACGGAATGACAGAATGGGATGATGATGATCATTCACCATGTGAGGGACAAGGAGAATTTATTGTTGCAAAGCACAGAAACGGTGGGTTAGAAAATATTCGTTTGAAATTTACGGGGCACTTAGCAAAATTCTCAGATTTAGAAGAAGGCTTTAGTAGTGAATTCCAGTCATCTATGAATGCGGATTTCCCTGAAGATCCTTTTGCTGGTCAAGGTGGAGTAGACCCTAAAGATGCTTTTGGAGGGGATGATGATGTTCCTTTTTAAAACTTAAAGAATTTATAAAATTATAGAAATACACAATTGCTTTAAAGTAATTGTGTATTTTAGTTTTTGGTATGAAAAAACTTTTAATATCCTTAACACTTCTTTTTATCTCAAATTCAATTTGGGCATCTTTTATTTATGTACCGATGAGTTATGAGAATCAAAAAAATCATCTAAAAGCCTACGGAATTGTATATTTTTCATTAAAAGCAGGCCTAAAATCGAAATGGTTATTAAATTATGATGGTGGCGCTTTTTTAATAGAAAACAATAAAATAGCAGAAAATGAATGTAAAATACGAGGTGTTTCTTATCAAATAATTTCAGATGCAAAAGCTCAATTAATATTACAAGAAATTTCATCACCATCTTCTAATCAAGATGCAGTTACTTTAGAAAAAGCACCAAAAATAGCTGTGTATTCACCAAAAGATAAAATGCCTTGGGATGATGCAGTAACAATGGTTTTAACCTATGCTGAGATTCCGTTTGATGTAATTTACGATAAAGAAGTATTAGAAGATAAACTACTATTATATGAGTGGTTGCATTTACATCACGAAGATTTTACAGGTCAGCATGGTAAGTTTTATGGAGCTTTTAGAACCGCTCCTTGGTATGTAGAAGGTAAATTAAGAGCAGAAAAACAAGCATTAGAATTAGGATTCACTAAGGTTTCTGAACAAAAATTAGCAGTTGCAAAAAAAATAAGAGATTATGTAGTTGGTGGTGGTTTTATGTTTGCCATGTGTTCTGCAACCGATAGTTTTGATATTGCTTTATCTGCAGAAGGAGTAGATATTGCTGAAGCAATGTTTGATGGTGATGCTTCTGAATTAAATTATCAATCGAAAATTAATTATAATAAAACCTTTGCTTTTAAAGATTTTCAATTAATTAAAAATCCAGCTACCTATGAGTTCTCTACCATAGATATGACGAGTAAACGAACCATACCCAAAACATCAGATTATTTTTCTTTAGGAGAGTTTTCTGCAAAATGGGATCCTGTACCAACCATGTTGACTCAAAACCATACCGTTTTGGTAAAAGGTTTTATGGGACAAACCACTTCTTTTGATAGAAATACAGTAAAAACTAGTGTTTTGGTTTTAGGAGAAAATAAAACCAATAGAGAAGCACGTTATATTCATGGTACTAAAGGAAAAGGAATGTTTACTTTTTATGGAGGTCATGACCCAGAAGATTATTCACATAGAGTTGGTGACCCAAAAACGGAATTAGATTTACACCCAACATCACCTGGTTATCGTTTAATTTTAAATAATGTGTTATTTCCTGCAGCAAAGAAAAAAAAGCAAAAAACGTAGATTTTTATCACTAAAAAATTACCATTTTACTCAAATATTTTTTTAATTGTTAATAAAGCTGCTTTTTGCTTATAAATAATCTTGTAAGTTGCTATTAAAAAAATTACTTTTGTCCAAATTAAAATAACAAAATGCCAACAACACAACAATTACAAGATTTTACGCAACAAGTTCGTAGAGATATATTACGCATGGTTCATAAAGTTAACTCTGGTCACCCAGGTGGATCTTTAGGATGTGCAGAATTTATTACATGCTTATATCAAGAAGTAATGGACTATTCTACAGATTTTACAATGGACGGTAAGAATGAGGATTTATTCTTCCTTTCAAACGGACATATTTCTCCTGTATTTTATAGTGTTTTGGCGCATAGTGGATTTTTCCCTGTAGAAGAATTATCAACTTTTAGATTGTTAAATTCTCGTTTACAAGGACACCCAACTACGCATGAAGGTTTACCAGGTGTTAGAATGGCTTCTGGATCTTTAGGTCAAGGAATGTCTAATGCTTTAGGTGCTGCGCAAGCAAAAAAGTTAAATGGAGACGATAAAATAGTATATAGTTTACATGGTGATGGTGAATTGCAAGAAGGGCAAAACTGGGAAGCAATTATGTACGCATCAGCAAAAAAAGTAGACAACATTATTTGTACAATCGATTTAAACGAAAAACAAATTGACGGAACTACGGATGAAGTTTTAGCAATGGGAAGCATCAGAGCTAAGTTTGAAGCTTTTGATTGGGATGTTATCGATGTTAAAAAAGGAAACGATATTGATGCAATATTAGCTGGTTTAGCAGAAGCAAAAGCATTGACAGGAAAAGGAAAACCAGTGTGTATTTTATTACATACAGAAATGGGGAATGGTGTAGATTTTATGATGCACACGCATGCTTGGCATGGTAAAGCACCAAGTGATGAGCAGTTAGAAAATGCATTGGCTCAAAACCCAGCAACATTAGGAGATTACTAGAAACTAAGCTCTTTAGATTCTAAAATTATTATATTAAAAAAGCTTTTCGATCTAATTGAAAAGCTTTTTTTATGTTTTTATTTAGATTTCGACTGTAAGAATAGAAGTATATTTACAACTAAAGATTCATATTTATAAATCTTTAATTTTGAATCATTTAATATTTCAAAAAGTTATATGAAAATAGGAATTGTTTGTTACCCAACATTTGGGGGAAGTGGAGTAGTAGCTACAGAGTTAGGAATGGCTTTGGCAGATAAAGGACATGAAGTTCATTTTATCACTTATAACCAACCAGTTCGTTTAGATTTTTTAACTCATAACTTACATTTTCACCAAGTAGTAATAGAAGAATACCCTCTTTTTGAATACCAACCATATGAACTAGCGCTGTCTAGTAAAATGGTAGAAGTAGTTAAAGAACATGATTTAGAAGTTTTACATGTACATTATGCAATACCACATGCGTATGCGGCATATATGGCAAAGCAAATGTTAAAGGAAAAAGGGTTAGATGTTAGAGTTGTAACGACTTTACATGGAACTGATATTACTTTAGTAGGTAGTCATCCTACGTATAAAACGGCTGTAGAATTTAGTATTAATAATTCTGATGTTGTTACTGCAGTTTCTAACAATTTAAAAGAAACCTCTAATACGTTATTTAAGATCACTAAAGATATAAAAGTTATTTATAATTTTATTGATGTGGACAAGTACGATAATGCACATGATGCAGAATGCAATAGAATAGCAATTGCAAAACCACATGAACGTATTTTAACACATATTAGTAATTTTAGACCAGTAAAAAGGGTAGAAGATGTAATTAAGATCTTTTATGAAGTTCAGAAAGAAATTCCTTCAAAACTATTATTAGTTGGTGAAGGGCCAGAAAGAATACACGCTGAAAACTTAGTGAATAAATTAAAAATTTCTAAGGATGTACTTTTCTTAGGAAATAGTTCTGAAGTAGCTAAAGTTTTGTGTTATTCTGATGTTTTCTTATTACCATCTCAAACAGAGAGTTTTGGGTTAGCTGCATTAGAAGCTATGGCAGCAAAAACACCTGTAATTTCTACAAATACTGGAGGGTTACCAGAAGTTAACATACATGGAGTTACTGGTTATTTAAGTGATTTAGGAGATATAAAAGATATGGCAAAAAATGCAATATCTATTTTAAAAAAAGATGAAACTTTAGAAACGTTTAAAAATAACGCAAGAGAACATGCTAAAAGGTTTTCACTAGAAAATATATTACCGGTTTATGAAGAAATTTATAAATCTTGTTATAAGAATAAAGTTGAATAAAAAGTCTGTTTTGGTATAACTCACTTATTTATAGCCTATAATATTAAGTTTAAATCATAAAAAAAGCTCAAACTAATTAGTTTGAGCTTTTTTTATGATTTAAAGGTTCGTATTTTTATTTTCCAAAAAGACCACCTAATAAACTTCCAATTCCTCCAGATTCTTTTTTATCACCACCTAAAAACATTCCAGCAACATCATCTACTACACTACCATCTCCGTCTGCATCAAGTATTTTTTCTAAGAAACTTTGTTCGTTAGCAGCATCATTACCACCTAACATTCCACCTAATAAACCACCTAATCCAGAAGAATCAGTAACGTTGTTTTCTTTAGATTGTTTTCCTAAAACTCCCATTAATAAAGGAGCAGCTACTTTTAAAATATTAGCTACAGCATCTGCATCTAAACCAGATTTCTGACCAATAACTTGTTGTACACCTTGTTGTTTACTTCCTAAAATATGACTTAAAATTCCAGCTCCATCTTGTTTTACACTTTCATCTACACCACCGTTAAATAAACCTCCAAGATTATCTAAAATACTACCATCATGTTTACTAGATAAAGCCCCCATTATTCCTGCAGCACCTTCAGGTGTAGCAGCATTTCTCTCCATAGCTTTCATTAAAACAGGTAAAGCCATTGTTAAAACACTACTTGTTTTACTGTTGTCATTTCCTGTTGAACTTGAAACCCCTGAAATAATTTGTTTTCCTAAATCACTATTTAATAAGTCTAATATACCTGCCATTTTTATGTTTTTAATAATTAATATGAATATTTTCTACTTTTATGACACAATATACAAATAAAGTCACTCATCCTTTTAATTTTTTTTTTACCTTTCAAAATCTTAATTTTTAAACTATTTAATGAAAAAACTAGCACTACATTGGAAAATTTTAATAGGAATGGTTCTTGGAATTGTTTTTGGCTTTATAATGAATTCTGTTGATGGAGGTAAAGGTTTTGTTACGGATTGGGTAAAACCTTTTGGGACAATTTTTATAAACTTATTAAAACTAATTGCAGTACCATTAATTTTAGCTTCTTTAATTAAAGGAATTTCTGATCTAAAAGATATTTCTAAAATTAAAAAAATGGGAATTAGAACCATGATTATATATATGCTAACTACTTTAGTTGCAATTGTAATTGGGTTAGGAATTGTAAATGTTGTAAAACCAGGAGCTGGTATGTCTGCAGATACAATTGAAAAAATAAAAACTAAATATGAAACATCTTCTGATGTTGTAGACAAATTAGCAATGGCAAGTGCACAAAGTAGCTCTGGGCCGTTACAGTCTTTAGTGGATATTTTTCCGAGCAATATTTTTACTTCATTAGCAAATGCAAGCATGCTGCAAATTATCTTTTTTGCTCTTTTTGTTGGAATTTCTTTACTATTAATTCCAGAGAAAAAAGCAAAACCTTTAATGGATTTCTTTGACTCTTTAAATGAAGTAGTCATGAAAATGGTAGATTTAATAATGCTTTTTGCTCCTTATGCTGTTTTTGCTTTGTTATCTAACGTAATTATTGCTTTTGATGATACAGAAATCCTCTTGAAGCTACTAGTTTATGCACTTTGTGTAGTAGGTGGATTGATATTAATGATTGGTTTCTACTTGATTTTAGTTGCTGTATATACAAAAAAATCACCTCTTTGGTTTTTAAAGCAAATAAGTCCAGCTCAGTTATTAGCGTTTTCTACAAGTTCGAGTGCGGCAACCTTGCCGGTTACTATGGAAAGAGTAGAAGAACATTTAGGAGTAGATCCAGAAGTTGCTGGTTTTGTTTTACCTGTTGGAGCAACGATAAATATGGACGGTACAAGTTTATACCAAGCTATTGCAGCCGTTTTTATTATGCAAGTTATTTGGCCAGAAGGCCTCACGTTTTCGAACCAAATTGTTATTGTAGCCACTGCTTTATTAGCATCAATAGGTTCTGCTGCGGTGCCTAGTGCAGGTATGGTAATGTTGGTTATAGTATTAGAATCTATTGGTTTTCCTCCAGAATTATTACCTATTGGGTTAGCACTTATATTTGCTGTAGACAGACCATTAGATATGATGAGAACAACAGTAAATGTAACAGGAGATGCTACTGTGGCAATGATTATTGCTAAGTCTTTAGATAAGTTACACGATCCTAAGCCAGAGGAATGGGATGATAATTATGAAAATGTAAAATAGTTTAAGAAAACGTGTTTCATCTTTACATATAAAATTTATTTTAAGATGGTAAAGAGGATGTTTAATCTGTTTAATTCTTTATATGATGTCGTTAAAAGTTACAAAACCAATCGTTTCTGTAAATTGGTTACAGAAAAACTTAGAGAATAAAAATCTAATTATTTTAGATTGCACCATTCCTAAAGTAACTGAGAAATCGAACACTCATAATTCTGATGAAAAATTACAGGTTAAAGGAGCTCTTTTTTTTGATATAAAAAATATATTTTCTGATACAACGGCACCATTTCCGAATACTATTTTAACACCAAAAGAATTTGAAGTTAAAGCACAAGAAATAGGTGTATATAAAGACAGTATTATTGTTTGTTACGACGATTTAGGAATCTATTCTTCTCCAAGAGTTTGGTGGATGTTTCAATTAATGGGGTTTACAAATGTGGCAGTTTTAGATGGTGGTTTTCCTAAGTGGAATGAAAATAAGTTTCCTGTTGAAAATCAGAAAAAGAAGGATCATTTAAAAGGTGATTTTGAAGTCAATTATCAACCAGAAAAAATAAAATTTAAAGAGGATGTTCTTACTGCAATCAAAAATAAAACGATTCTAATTGTAGATGCACGCTCTAAAGGTCGTTTTAATAGCGCAGAACCAGAACCAAGAAATGATGTAAAAGGAGGTCATATTCCTAATTCGGTGAGCTTGCCTTTTAACGAGGTTTTAGAAAATGGAACGTTTAAAACTGAAGCAGTATTAAAAGAAATCTTCAAAAAAATAAACCCTAAAAAGAAATCTTTTATTTTTTCTTGTGGAACTGGTATAACTGCTTCTGTATTGGCTTTAGGTGCAGAAATATCAGGAATTAAAAATTACGCAGTATATGATGGATCTTGGACAGAGTGGGGAAGTATTGAAAATTTACCAATAGAAATTTAAAAACAAACATTATGAACATCAATTGGACGAAAGAAGAATTTCAGACTTATGTATTATTGTATGCAGCACAAAGTAATTATATAGAAACAGAATCTGAAAGTGCCTATATTTTATCGAAAGTAAATGAGAGTTTATTTAATAGCATACATACAGAAATTGTACACGACAATGATTATCAGGCTATGGAGAAAATTAAAACTTACTTAGCTGAAAATAAATATACAAACGTAGAAAAAGAGCAACTATTAAAAGATATTAAAAACGTCTTTTTTGCAGATGGTTCTGTAGATGTTTTAGAACGAAATGTTTTTCTTTTACTGAAAAAAATTATAGCATAAAACTAAAAATAGCTTCACAAATTGTGAAGCTATTTTTTTATATAAGGATTTAGATTTTATTTAGCAGGTAGAATTTTACCTACACATTCTCCAAAACCAATACGAACTTTATCATTTTTACAATGTGCTCGCATAATTACGGTATCATTATCATTGATAAATTTACGTTCTGTACCATCGCTTAATTTGATAGGGTTTTGGCCTTTCCAAGTCAATTCTAACATAGAACCATAACTATCTTTTGTTGGTCCAGAAATAGTACCAGATCCCATTAAATCTCCAGATTCTATTGGGCAGCCATTTACAGTATGATGGGCTAATTGTTGTGCCATTGTCCAATACATGTATTTAAAATTAGAATTAGAAACGATTGTTTCTTTACCATTTTCTGGCTGAATACCTACTTGTAAATGAATATCATAACTTCCTTTACCTTTTTGTTTTAAATAAGGTAATGGTTCGTACACTTGTTTAGGGCTTTCTACTCTAAAAGGCTCTAAAGCATCTAAAGTTACTATCCAAGGAGAAATTGTTGAAGCAAAACTTTTGCCTAAAAACGGCCCTAATGGCATATACTCCCAAGCTTGAATATCTCTTGCAGACCAATCGTTAAATTGTACCAGACCAAAAATATATTCTTCTGTTTCTTCAATCGGAATTCGATCACCTAACACATTTGCATCTGTTGTAATGAATGCCATTTCTAGTTCAAAATCTAATAATTTTGTTGGCCCAAAACCAGGAGTTGCACTTCCTTCTTCTGGTTTTGATTGTCCGTATGGTCTTCTAATTTTTGTTCCAGATGGCACAATAGAAGAACTTCTACCATGGTAACCAATAGGTATGTGTAACCAATTTGGTAACAATGCGTTTTCTGGATCTCTAAATATAGAACCTACATTTGTAGCGTGTTCTTTACTAGCGTAAAAATCTGTGTAATCACCTACAGCAACAGGTATTAACATTTCTACTTCGTCCATTCTAAAGATAATTTTATCTTTATGATTGGCATTATCTCTTAAAGTTCCATTCGTAACATCAAAAACTTCTGCAATTCTGTTTCTAACCAGACGCCAAGTTTTACGACCATCGGCAATAAAATCATTTAAATTATCTTGTAGAAAAATATCATCAGTTAATGGTATACCTTCAAAATATCCTAATTGATGAAAAGCACCTAAGTCTATAGCAAAATTACCAATTCTACTACCAATAGTAATGATATCATCTCTAGTGATAAAAACACCAAAGGGGATGTTTTGAATTGGGAAGTCTGAATCTTTATCTACTTTTAACCAGGATTTTCTATTCGGATTATTTGCTGTTATGATCATTATAATGGAATTTATTTTTCATCAAACCTACATAATTTTTTTTCATTTAAAAATAAAAAAACAATTAAAAATGCATTTTTAACAGTACATTTTTAATAAATATATAATTATAATAAAAAATGATAAAATATAGTTAAAACATGATTTTTACAAATATGATTTTATTATTTTTGATGCTTCTATAAAAACAACAACAATGCAAATAGACAATCAAATTTTTGATCTTATTCAGGAAGAAAAAGAAAGACAGTTAAATGGATTAGAATTAATCGCATCAGAAAACTTTGTAAGTGATGATGTTATGAGAGCCCAAGGTTCTATTTTAACTAATAAATACGCTGAAGGATATCCTGGTAAGAGATATTATGGAGGTTGTGAAGTAGTTGATGTTATAGAGCAAATTGCTATAGACAGAGCTAAAGAATTATTTGGAGCTGAGTATGTAAATGTACAACCTCACTCTGGTTCTCAGGCAAATACTGCAGTGTATGCTGCTTGTTTAAAGCCTGGTGATACTGTTTTAGGATTTGATTTATCTCATGGTGGGCATTTAACTCATGGATCTCCTGTAAATTTTTCAGGTAAATTATACAATCCAGTTTTTTATGGAGTAGTTAAAGAAACCGGAATTATAGATTATGATCATTTAGCTGCACAAGCTAAAGCACACAAACCAAAATTAATTATTGCGGGTGCTTCTGCATATTCTAGAGATATTGATTTTAAGAAATTTAGAGAAGTTGCAGATAGTGTTGGTGCTATTTTAATGGCAGATATTTCTCATCCTGCAGGTTTAATTGCGAAGGGAATTTTAAATGACCCAATTCCTCATTGTCATATTGTAACAACTACAACTCATAAAACTTTACGTGGACCAAGAGGTGGTATGATTATGATTGGTAAAGATTTTGACAATCCTTTTGGAGAAACGTTAAAAAACGGAAATCCTAAAAAGATGTCTACTTTAATTAATTCTTCTGTTTTTCCAGGAAACCAAGGTGGACCTTTGGAGCATGTTATTGCTGCTAAAGCAGTTGCTTTTGGAGAAGCTTTAACAGATGAGTTTTTAGAATACCAATTACAAGTAAAAGCAAATGCTGCAGAAATGGCAAAAGAATTTGTTGCAAGAGGATATGATATTATCTCTGGTGGAACAGACAACCATTGTATGTTAATTGATTTACGTAATAAAAACATTTCTGGTAAAGATGCCGAAATTGCACTTGGAAAAGCAGATATTACAGTAAACAAAAACATGGTTCCTTTTGATGATAAAAGCCCGTTTGTAACTTCAGGAATCCGTATTGGAACTGCTGCTATTACTACGCGTGGTTTAGAAGAAGAAGATATGAAAGCTGTTGTTAATTTTATTGATGAAGCAATTATAAACGCTGCAAATGAAGATGCTTTACACAAAATTGGTGAGCGTGTTGCGCACATGATGAGTGCAAGAAGATTATTTGTAATGTAAGAACTAAATGCCTTTACATATGGTATTTATATGATTATTTGAGTTCTAGTAATTTCATTTTAAGAAATTGTATCAAGAACTTATTTAACTACATAAAAAAAGCATCAAGTTAATTCTTGATGCTTTTTTTATTTTAAATATAGTATAAAAACTGTTTACCAGGTTTTTACTTCTTCTACGATGGCTTCACGAGTTTTACCGTATTTTTCTTGAATTTCTCCTACTAATTTATCAAAAGCGCCTTCTGCTTCAGTAGTCTTGTCATTGGTAATACTACCATATTTTTCTTTAAATTCTCCTTTTATTTGTTTCCAATTCCCTTTTGCTGTATCCGAGTTCATATTCATTTCATTTATGTACTTACAATAGTACTGGTTAATAATAGTACAAATTTAAAAAGATTCTTATTTAGTAATTAATGGTATCAATTAAAGTTTTGACTCATTAGATAAAAGTTATTCTTTTTCTGAACTTTTAATTTTTTCTGCAATTTCACTTGCGTCATCAGTAGAGCTTTGTATTTGATTTTTTAATTTGTCTTTGTCTTTCTTTTTATCAATTTTTGCTACGATACTTTCTTTGTTGTTATCTGAATCTTTTTCATCTGTTTTTACGGTTCCTTTTAAAGGATGTAATCCTCTTTCGTGTTTTATTTCTGACATATTTTTATGTTTTAAAAAGTTTAATAATTAATTCAAAAGTAAAAAATAAGTCAAATTTAATTTAACTACATTCAGCCAAATAGTAACTCATTAGCAATTAATCTATTTCATTAGCACGTTTAATAATATTCTCTGGAATGGCTTTTTTAGCTTTCGCACCCATTTTCTTTAACTTTTCTACAGAAGTAATTAAGTTTCCTCTTCCTTCAAAAAGTTTGTTCATAGCATTAGAATATTCACTCTTACTATCATCAATTCGTTTTCCAATGCCTATTAAATCATTTAATAATCCATTAAATTTATCATACAAAGCACCTGCTTGCCTTGCAATTTCTAAGGCATTTCTTTGTTGCTTTTCATTATTCCACATAGAATCTATGGTTCTTAAAGTTGCCAAAAGAGTAGTAGGTGTAACGATAACAATATTTTTTTCGAACGCCTTATTATATAAATGATTATCGCTATTTATTGCTACTGCAAAAGCAGGTTCTATTGGTATAAAAAGCAATACAAAATCAGGTGATTCAATTTTATAAATATCTTCGTATTTCTTAGCGCTTAATTGTTCTACATGTCTTCTAAGTGACGCTACATGTTCTTTTAAAAATTGTGCTTTTAAAGTTTCATCTTCTTCATTTACAAATTGCTCATAAGCGGTTAAAGAAACTTTAGAATCTACAATCATTTTCTTGTTATCGGGCAAATGAATAACAACATCTGGTAGAATTCTATTACCATCTTCATTGGTAAAGCTTTGCTGTACATAATACTCTCTATCTTTCTCTAAACCAGATTTTTCTAAAACACGTTCTAAGACTAGTTCCCCCCAATTTCCTTGCGTTTTATTATCTCCTTTTAGTGCTTTTGTTAGGTTGATGGTTTCTTTACTCATTTGCAAATTCATCTCTTTTAAACCTAGAATTTGCTGACGTAAAGCGGCGTGATAATCGATACTTTCTTTGTGAGTTTTATCTACTTTATCTTCAAAAACTTTAATTTTTTCTTGTAATGGATTTAAAATTATTTTTAAGTTTTCTTTGTTCTGTTGGGTAAATTTAGTCGATTTTTCTTCTAATATTTTATTCGCTAAAACCTCAAAATTATTGGTGAATTTTTCTTGTAATTTTTCTACTTCATTTTTATTGTTTTCTAACTTTTCTGATACATTTTTAAATTCGGTTTCTAACCGCGTTTTATCAGAAATAAGGTTTTCTTTTTCTTTTTGTATGTATCTTAACTCACTTTGCAAATCATCAATAGTAATTTCTGCATTTTTAAGATTTTCAGTCAGTTTAGAAATTTCAAATTCGAGAGCAGATTTTTCTTTTAGAGAATCTCCTTTCTCTTTTTCTGAATTCAATTTAGTTAATAGCTTGCCTATTAAGAATCCTACAAGGCTAAATATCAGTGCAATTAAGAAGTAAATTATCATTTCGTTCATCATATCAAATTAAGTTCATAAATTTATCATTTTAAATCACAATACTAAACCTCTAAGTAAGCATTTTTTTAAAGCTTGCTTCTTATAATTATGAAAACAATTGCAAGATTTATATTATATACCATTTTAGGTTGGAAACTAGAAAACGATTTTCCTCAAGAACCTAAAAAATATGTTGTAATCGCAGCACCACATACCAGTTGGTTAGATTTTCCTATTGCCATTTTATCTAGAATGACTTCTGGTACTATGGTTCATTTTATTGGAAAATCATCCCTTTTTAAAGGTCCGTTTGGTTTTTTCTTTAAAGCGTTAGGAGGCACACCTGTAGATAGAAGCAAAAGCACAAATATGGTTGATGCCGTTATTGATGTTTTTAATACCAAAGAAGAATTTAGATTAGGAATTTCTCCGGAAGGAACTAGAAAAAAGGTTGATAAATGGAAAACAGGCTTCTATTATATTGCAAAAGGAGCAAAGGTTCCTATAGTAATGGCGACTTTAGATTTTAAAAATAAGAAGATAAAAATATCAAAACCTTACTACACAACAGATAACATAGAGGCTGATTTTGAGGTGTTTTACTCTTTCTTTAAAGATGTAAAGGGGAAAAACCCTGAATTATTTTAATTATTAGGTTGATGTTATAAAAAATATTATATTTGTGTGTAATTTATAATTATTGATAGAGATTAGGGGCTTTATTTTTAAGAAATATTTTACGTAAATAGTATCATGCTATGATATTGAGTCTTCAGGATACTGAAGACTCTTTTTTTTATATCAATTTTATGCAAACTTTACAGAAACTTTTTCTGCAATCCCTACAATTACTTCTGTTGCTTTTACCATAGATTCTACAGGCACATATTCATATCTACCATGAAAATTATGTCCACCAGCAAAAATATTAGGACAAGGCAATCCTTTATAAGACAGTTGGCTGCCGTCTGTTCCTCCTCTAATTGCTTTAATTAAAGGTGTTATGCCTAAATCGTTCATTACTTCTTCTGCAATATCTACAATGTGCATTACCGGAGTAATTTTTTCTTTCATGTTAAAGTATTGATCTTTAATCGTTACTTCAATTAAGTCTTGGTTGTATTTTGTATTAAAATCTAACGCAATTTTTTCAATTAAACTTTTTCTCTTTTCAAATAAGTCTAAATCATGATCTCTTATAATGTACTCTAAAACAGTTTTTTCTACATTACCGTTAATGTCATGTAAATGAAAAAAGCCTTCATAACCTTCTGTTCTTTGAGGAACTTCGTTTGTTGGTAGCGCAGAGATAAATTCATTAGCAATTAACATAGAATTGATCATTTTACCTTTCGCATATCCTGGATGCACAATTTTACCCGTAATGGTTACTTTTGCTCCGGCAGCATTAAAATTCTCATATTCTAATTCTCCAATCTGACTTCCATCCATGGTATATGCCCATTCTGCACCAAATTTAGCCACATCAAATAAGTGAGCACCTTTACCAACTTCTTCATCTGGTGTAAAGCAAATTCTAATTTTACCGTGTTTAATTTCTGGATGCAGAATTAGGTATTCCATAGCAGTTACAATTTCTGTAACTCCAGCTTTATCATCAGCGCCTAAAAGTGTAGTACCATCCGTAGTAATTATTGTTTGACCTTTATATTGTAATAAATCATCAAAATAATCTGGAGATAAAACAATGTTTTCCTCTACATTTAAAATAATATTGTTTCCTTGATAATTTTCTACAATTTGAGGTTTTACATTTTTACCTGTAAAATCTGGACTTGTATCTATGTGCGCAACAAAACCTATGGTTGGTACTTCATAGTCTAAATTACTAGGCAAAGTTGCCATGATGTAGCAATTGTCATCTAAATCTACCTCTTTCATACCAATTTGTTTTAGTTCTTCTACTAATACATTGGCTAAATCCCATTGTTTTTCGGTACTTGGAAAAGCAGGATTGTTAGGGTCTGACTCTGTGTCTATGGTTACGTATTTTATAAATCTATCGGTAATGTGTTGTTTTTCAATCATTTTATTGAATGTTTTTAATTTTTTCTAGCAATGCAAAAGCATCGCATACTCTTTTATTTACTAAAGAATCTCCGTAAATCTCAGCTTTTGCAAGTATAAAATTTTGTTCGTTTGTTTTTATAAACAAATGACAAACTTGATATTCAAATTTACCTTTTTTACCTTTTGAAACTGTGAAGTAAGTAGGTTTTTCTAAAAAAGTAATCTCTTCAGATTTTATTTTGATAAGACTTTTTGATAAATTTTCTTGCTCTTGTTTTAATTTAAAAGACGTATCAAAATTAATGTTTTTATTAATAAATGTAACATCTAAAAGCAAAGATTCTGTTAATTGTTTTGTGGTATCTGCGGTATAAATAGACGACTGTAAATCGTCATAATATAAATTTGTTTTCCACGTATTTGGTATCTCTATAGAAAACAAGTTTTTAACGTCTTGTACTTTTTCTAAGTTCTTAAAAGTTGTAGGTGTACAATTAAATTGCTTACTAATTTCTGATTGTTGTGAACAAGAAAAGAAGAGGAGTGAAGCGAACATTATTAAAAAAATATTCTTCATAAAATATATTGAAAGGTTTTAAAATTTCATTTTGATGTTCATCTTATTTTAAAATTGGTTTTAAAACTGCCCATACATTTTTAGCCAATATTTGATGACCTTCTTTTGTAGGATGAATTCCGTCTCGTTGATTTAAATCGGAGATACCACCTACATTTTCTAATAAAAAAGGAATTAAAGGCAAATCATTTTTTTTAGCCAAATCTGGGAACATATTTTTAAACTCAGAAGTATATTCTTGCCCCATATTTGGTGGAATTTGCATTCCGGCTAGTACAATAATCGTATCTGGATATTTCTTTTTAACAGCATCTATAATAGCTTGTAGGTTTTCTTTAGATTGTTTTAACGGCACACCTCTTAAACCATCATTAGCACCCAATTCTAAAATAAAAATAGTTGGTTTTTGATTCAGCACCCAATCAATTCTATTTTTTCCACCAGAGGTAGTTTCACCACTAACACCAGAATTTACAATAGTATATCCTAACTCTAAAGAGTCTATTTTTTGTTGAATGATTCCTGGAAAAGCATCGTTTACATCTTCTAATCCATAGCCTGCAGTTAAACTATCTCCAAAGAAAACAATGGTTTTTACACTACTAGTTTCTGTCGGATTAATTTCGATTTCTGTAGTAGTTTTTTCTGTATTTGTTGCATTTTTAGTCGTGTCTTGTTTACAAGAAAACATGAATATCAGTAAAAAAACACAACAAAATTTTAAGAAAACCTTTTGAGATATATTGTTGATATGTATAAGCAATTGATTATTTTTCAACATCGGAATATTTTAGTAAAAAATTAAATAAAAGTAATGTCAAATATATTAAAGATTAATGATTTAGAGAAAACTTATACGAGCGGTTCTAAAAAATTAACAGTAATTAGCAATATCTCATTTGAAGTAGAAAAAGGAAGTATATTTTCAATTGTAGGGCCTTCAGGAAGTGGAAAAACTACTTTATTAGGTTTGTGCGCAGGTTTAGATTATCCAACTTCTGGAACTATTGAATTGTGTGGCACCTCTTTACAAGATTTAAATGAAGATGAACGCGCAGCATTACGTAACAAGGAAGTCGGATTTATTTTTCAGAATTTTCAATTATTACCTACATTAACTGCTTTAGAAAACGTTATTGTTCCTTTAGAATTACAAGGTGATAAAAATGCAGCTAAGTTTGGTACAGCATTATTAGAAAAAGTAGGTTTGGCAGATAGACTACACCATTACCCTTCTCAATTATCTGGAGGAGAGCAACAAAGAGTAGCTTTAGCAAGAGCTTTTTCTAACAGACCTTCTATTTTATTTGCCGATGAACCAACGGGGAATTTAGATGAAGAAACTGGTGAAAAAGTAATTCAATTGCTTTTTGAACTAAACAAAGAAGCGGGCACTACTTTGGTGATTATTACGCACGATTTAGATTTAGCAAATAGAACGCAACAAATTTTACGATTAAAAGGAGGGAAGATTATTTCTAACGAAAAAACCAACACTGTTAATGCGTAAAATGAATTCAAAAATAAATTTTAAGTGGCTATTAAAAATGGCTTGGAGAGATGGAAAAGCAAGCCTTTCTAGGTTGTTGCTTTTTATGGCATCTATTATTTTAGGTATTGCAGCCGTGGTTTCCATTCAGTTGTTTAGCGATAATTTAAAACAAAACATAAAGTTACAGTCGAAATCCTTGATGGGTGCCGATTTTATTATTGATAGCAAACAAATACCTTCTAAAAAAGTACAAGCAATTATAGATTCTTTAGGAGCAGATGCTTCTGAAGTCAACTTTGTTTCTATGGCTGCTTTTCCTAAAAATAAGGGTACAAAATTAGTAAAAGTTAGGGCTATGGAAGGTGGTTTTCCGTTTTACGGAAGTTTATCTACAGAACCTGAAAATGCTGGAACAAAATATCAAGAATTAGGAGGCGCTTTGGTAGATGCTACCTTGCTTTTACAATACAAGATAAACCCCGGAGATTCTATTAAATTAGGTAAAACTAAGTTTAAAATTATTGGTGCTTTAAAATCAATTCCAGGTAGTACAGCAATTTCTTCTTCTGTGGCGCCAACGGTTTTAATTCCGTATCGTTTTGTAGCAGAAACCGAATTGTTACAATTAGGAAGTAGAAAAGAATATCAATACTTCTTTAAAGCTCCCACGATGGATTTAGTTGCTTTAGATAAAAATATAGATCCAATTCTTAAAACAGAAAATGCAGATTTAGATACTCATACCGGTACAAGTGAACGCTTAGGAAGAAGGTATGATAATGTGAGTCGGTTTTTAAACTTAGTCGCTTTTATAGCACTGTTATTAGGGTGCATTGGTATTGCAAGCTCTGTACATATTTACATCAAAGAAAAGCTAAAAAATGTAGCTGTTTTAAAATGTTTAGGAGCTTCTAGAAAACAAACTTTTTTAATTTATTTGATACAAATTATCGGTATTGGGTTGATTGGAGGTTTCATTGGTGCTGCCATTGGGGTGAGTTTACAATACGCTTTCCCGTATCTATTACAAGATTTTTTACCTTTTGATGTTGCCATTTCAATTTCTGCTCAACCTATATTAATGGGACTTTCCTTAGGTGTTTTAATGTCGGTTTTATTTGCATTATTACCTTTGTTAGGCACTTGGTACGTATCTCCATTAGAGGTTTTAAGAGGTTCTGAAGATAATCTACAAAAACCTAAAAAAGCACGAATTGGAGTAGTATTTGCAATTTTACTTTTTATCTATTTGTTTTCTTTTTGGATGTTAAAAGATGCCGTAAACGGATTGATTTTTACAGCTGGTATTTTTATCACATTTGCTATTATGGCAGGTGTTGCCAATGTTTTTATTAAGTTGATTAAAAAGTTTTTTCCAAGTTCTTGGGGATATACGAAGCGCCAAAGTTTATTAAACTTATTTAGGCCTAATAACCAAACGATGGTACTTGTTTTAGCTATTGGATTGGGGACTTTTTTAATAAGCACGTTGTATTTTACAAAGGATATTTTACTTGCAAAAACATCCATAGAAAATAAAAAGAATGATGCGAATATCATTTTAATGGATGTTCAAAGTAAGCAAGAAACAGCTATTTTAAAAACGTTTACAAGCAAAGGTTTAGAGGTCATTGACAACATACCAATTATTACCATGCGCATGCAAAGTCTTCATGGTAAATCAGTAAACGAGATTCGAAAAGACACTACGGTTAAAATGCGTAAATGGATTTTAAATAGAGAGTTTAGAGTTACTTACAGAGACAAACTTGCAGAAACAGAAGAGATTATAGAAGGCGAGTGGACAGGTAAGATAACGAAGGGAGATCCTATACCTATTTCTGTTTCAGATAATTTTGCTAATGATGCTAATTTAGAAGTAGGAGACCCAATTGTTTTTAACATTCAAGGTGTGTTGATCGAAACAGTTGTGGGAAGTATTAGAAAAGTAGATTGGAGCAGTATGAAAGTTAATTTTATGATTTTGTTTCCGACTGGAGTTTTAGAAAATGCGCCTCAATTTAATGTAATGACAACTCATGTACCCAATAAAGAAGGTTCTGCAGAGTTGCAAAGAGCATTGGTGCAAGAATTTCCGAATGTGACTATTTTAGATTTACGTCAAGTTTTTACCATTGTAGAAGATATTTTAGATAAAATCTCTTGGATTATTAATTTCATGGCATTTTTTAGCATTTTAACAGGTTTTATTGTGTTGATTGGTTCTGTTAGAAATAGTAAATACCAACGAATTAAAGAAAGTGTATTGCTAAGAACTTTAGGTGCAAAAAGCAAACAGATTTTGCAAATTACAGCTTTAGAGTATGTCTATTTAGGTGTTTTAGGTAGTTTAACAGGAATCTTATTATCTTTAATAGGAAGCCAGTTATTAGCTACTTTTATATTTAAAGAACCTTTTATACCTTCTGCAATTCCGTTTTTGGTATTTCTACCCGGAATTACCTTTTTAGTGGTACTGATTGGTTTGAGTAATTTAAAATCAGTTTTAAGAAGTCCGCCTTTAGAGGTGTTGAGAAAAGAGGTTTAGTCATAGATAGATAAAACCGAGTTTTTTTGTTTTAAGAATATAAAAATAACTGATGAAAGTACACCTTGCACCCTTTTTTAAACAGACTAAAAATTATGTATTGTGCAGTCTGCTGTTAAGCTGTTTTTTTACACCAATATCAATTAGTGGTCAAGGTATTACAGAAGTTGCGCCCAATGCTGAAGCGGTAAGAGACACTTCTATCAAAAATCCTTTAGACCAAAAAAAGATTGAGGAATCTAAAGTTATTTATCCGAATTTTAAAGCACCAGCATATAATAATGCTAAAGAAAGTTATGCTATTAAAGATGTTCCGAGTCCGAGAGGCAATGGAATTTTGGGGTATGTATCCGATCCAAAGGATTTAATAGACGCTAGTTCTGAACAGCGTCTAAATCGGTTATTATTTGAGTTAGAGCAAAAAACATCTGTAGAAGTTGCAGTAGTGATCTTGCCAAGTATTGGTAAAGAAATTCCAAAGCAATTTGCGGTAGAACTTTTCGGCTTGTGGGGTGTTGGTAAAGCAGATACAGACAACGGATTGCTAATTTTAACGGTAATGGACCAACGTAGAACTGAGTTTGAAGTAGGGTATGGTTTAGAGCCAATTTTAACGGATGCTGTTTGTTATCGCATTGGTGTAAATGAAATTGTGCCTAACTTTAAGAATGGCAATTATGGTAAAGGTTTAATCAGTTCGGTGGTTAGTATCCGTGAATTTTTAGATAACCCATCAGTTATTCAAGAGGTTTATGGTAGCAGTATTGTGCATCAAAAAGATGATAGTTATCAATGGTTTCACTATTTATTATTTGGTTATACTATTATTTGCGTGTTGATGGTACTATTTTATTATGGTGTAATATTTCAAACACAAATTTCTAAAGACGATTTTTACGACAAGTATAATCGATTGGCAGAATTAAAATTAGGTTGTCTTATCTTTTTATTTCCATTTCCATTATTCTTCATTTCAAAAATGGTTAAAAAACGCTTACAAGAATACCGAACAGCTCCTCGTTATAGTAAAGTGAATGGTAAATTGTTAGAACTTAAAAATGAATGGGCAGAAAATGAATTTTTAGAAGCTGCCCAAATCTTAGAAGAAGATCTAAAAGCAATTCGTTATGATGTTTGGGTAACCGAAGATCACAGTGATATCTTGATTTTAGAATATGAAGGAAAAAATAGTAGAAAATATAGTGATTGTATAAAATGTAATTATAAAACGTACGGAAAAAAATCATCTAAACTCTTAAAATCTGCGACTTATACGTCGGAAGGAGAAAGAGTTGATTATTATGAATGTCGTAATTGCAATTATCAAAATGAGAAGAAAATAATCATTTCAAAGAAAGTAAAAGCTAGCTCGTCTTCTTCTGGTTCTTCATCTTTTAGTTCTTCATCTAGTTTTGGAGGCGGTAGTTCTGGAGGTGGTGGCGCTGGTGTTAGTTGGTAATCATTTACGTTCTAAAAAAGGTACTAATATTTCGATTTTTGCTATCTTGCACGGTTTTAATTATATATTTTAATTCAATAAAAATTAGCTTAAACTAAAATTTATGAAACATCTTTTTTTATTCTTATTTCTAAGTACAACCCTTTGCTTATCGGCTCAAAAAGCATACAATGGAAAAGTTGTTGATATGAAGAACATTCCTCTAGAAGGCATCAGTGTTGTTATTGAAGGAACATCAATAGGAACAACAACAAATAACGAAGGAGATTTTTCAGTTTCTAGCAATCATCAAAATACTATTTTAGTCTTTTCTGCATTAGGTTTTAAAACTCAAAAACAACAAGGTGGAAGTAATTTAAAAATTATTTTACAAGAATCTTCAGAAATTCTATCGGAAGTTGTGTTGGTAGGAACAAGAAATCCAAGACAAACTAAATTAGAAACTCCAGTAGCTGTTGATATTGTAAATGTTTCTAAAATTAAATTAACAAGTGCGCAAACTACTGCAAATGATTTGTTGGCTAACTTGGTACCTTCTTTTAATTCTAGTAGACAGTCTTCTTCTGATGGTACAGAACATGTAGATCCAGCATCTTTAAGAGGGTTAGGGCCAGATCAAGTATTGGTACTTATCAACGGAAAAAGAAGACATACCACATCATTATTAAACAATCAAAATACAGTTGGAAACGGTTCTGTAGGAACAGATTTATCATCGATACCTTCTGCTGCAATTGATAGAATAGAAGTACTTCGTGATGGTGCTGCTGCGCAATATGGTTCGGATGCTATTGCAGGTGTTATCAATATTATTTTAAAGAAAAATACAGGTTTAGAGATCGGTACTACGTATGGTGTAACTTCTGAAGGTGATGGAGAAACCTTTAATTTTAATGTAAATTACGGTACTGAAATTGGAAAAAAAGGTGGCTTTATAAACCTTACGGCAGAATTTAATGACAGAGGTAAAACGAGTAGGACTCAAAATCATAATTTGGTTATTTATGACCAATCTGATTTAGGTAATTTCTTTGCCTATGATTTTTCTAATGATGGCGCTAGAGAGCGTGACAATGCATTGATTGATGCTGCGGGTTTAACAAGAGATGATTTTAATTTTCAAGTAGGAGATGCTGCCATAACCAATACACAACTTTTTGTAAATCTAGAAATTCCTACAAGTGAAAAAGGAACTTTTTATGCCGCTGGTGGAGGAAACTATAGAACTGGTAACGGATTTGGATTTAGAAGATTACCTTCTGAAGGTCATGTTTTAGAAATATTTCCAAATGGATTTCAACCGATACTAGAATCTACAATAGTCGATCTTTCTTTGATTGCAGGTTATAAATATAAACTTGGTGAATGGGATTTTGATTTGAGTAATACCAATGGTTATAATCAGTTTGATTATGGTATTTCTAATACGGTAAACGATGCACTTGGTATTAATAGTCCTACTTCTTTTGATGCCGGTGGACATACTTTTTTACAAAATACGGTAAACTTAGATTTCTCTAGGTTTAATGATGATATAATGAGCGGTCTTGGTTTGGCTTTTGGTGCAGAATATAGATACGAAAACTATACCATTTATGCTGGTGAAGAAGGTTCTTATATTGGTAATGGCGCAAATTCATTTCCTGGTTTTGCACCAACCAATGAGGTTGATGAACAGAGATCTTCTGTAGGAATCTATGCAGATGTTGAACTTAATTTTACCGATAATTTTTTAGTAGATGTAGCTGGTAGATTCGAGAATTATAGCGATTTTGGAAGTATAATTAACGGAAAAATAGCTGCGAGATACAAGCTTACAGAAGCTGTTGTATTAAGAGGTGCTTTTGGAACCGGATTTAGAGCGCCATCATTACAGCAACAATATTTTAACAATATCGCTACCGATTTGGTAGATGGGAATTTGATTAATGGAGGTACATTTAGAAACGATAGTGAAATTGCTAAAACTCTTGGCATTCCAGAGTTAAAAGAAGAAACTTCTGCAAGTATAAGTTTAGGGTTAACTGCTAAGGTTACAAACAATTTTCAAATTACTTTAGACGCTTATAAAGTAGCTATTGATGATAGAATTATTTACACAGGTAGTCTTGGTAATGATGTTTATGGTGATGAAATACCTGCATTACAAGACATATTAAAACCATTAGGTGTTTCTTCTGCCCGTTTTTTTACCAATGCTATTAATACATCAACCGCAGGTGTAGATTTGGTAATGAATTACAAAGTTCCTTTAGATCAAGGTGCTTTAAATTTCTCTTTATTATACAATCATAATGAAACCGAAGTAGCTGATGCACTTAATAATGTACCAGAAATTTTTGTAGGTCAAGAGGATGTTTACTTTGGAGCGCAAGAAAAAAGTTTAATTGAATCTAATAATCCTCAAGATAAAGCAATTTTTACGGTTGATTTAACTCAGGATAAGTTTGGTGTTATGTTAAGAAACACCTATTGGGGAGAAGTTACAAGAAATGGCTTTCCTTTTGGAGGCGCTCAATTACATGCAGGTAAACTTACTACAGACTTAACAGGATCTTATAATATTAATGACAACCTTTCTTTAACGGTAGGAGCAAATAATTTATTTGATGTATTGCCAGATGCCCAAATTTATGACAATAGTTATTTTGGTGTGTTTAAATATGCCTCAGTTCAAATGGGTACAACAGGCGCGTTTTATTTTGCAAGGTTAAACTACAAAATATAATAAGAGAATCCTTAATAAGGAAACAACCAAGGTTCATGAAAAGTAAACACAAAATAGGCTGGAAAACGGCAGCAGCTTTGGTAATTTCCAATATGATTGGTACTGGTGTATTTACCAGTTTAGGGTATCAGCTTACGGATATTCAGAATACATGGAGTATTGTGTTAATTTGGTTGTTAGGAGGATTGTTTGCATTAATTGGTGCATTAACGTATGCAGAACTCGGTACTAACTTTGATGATTCTGGAGGAGACTATGTATTTCTATCAAAATTAATTCATCCAATTGTTGGGTATATTTATGCTTGGGTTTCTTTAACAGTAGGTTTTTCGGCGCCCATTGCTATTTCTGTAATGGCTATGAAGAGCTATTTGCACCCTATCAATCCAACTATTTTTAACGATTGGTTTGGTATTTTGGTCATTTTACTATTAACAGCCATACATTCCATAAGCGTAGGTCAAAGTGGTAAATTTCAAAATATTTCTACAGGTGTAAAAATTGGTTTTGTACTTCTTTTAATACTACTCGGTTTTAGTTTTGTGCCCTCTCAGAATGTAACGGCAATAGACCTAAGCAATTCTTGGCAAGACGAAATATTTTTACCAGGTTTTGCTGTTTCTTTATTATACGTAACATATGCGTATACAGGTTGGAATTCTGCCGCCTACATTGTTGATGAAATCGATGATGCTAGAAAAAATTTACCAAAAGCCTTATTAATTGGTACTGGTTTAGTTACTGTAATTTATGTACTGTTGCAAATTGTATTTTTAAAACACGCTTCTGTAGCTCAATTATCTGGTAAAGTAGAAGTTGCTTTTATTTCTTTTAAAAATATATTTGGTACAGAAGGAGGGAATTGGGTTAGTTATTTAATAGCCATACAACTTATTGCAACCGTTAGTGGTTATTTATGGATTGGATCTAGAATTACTTTTGCAATGGCCAAAGATCATTCATTTTGGAGAAAAATAGCTGTTAAAAACAAAAATGGCATACCAGTAAGAGCTTTGTGGTTGCAAGCCGCTATAAGTATTGTATTGACGCTTACAGGTACTTTTGAACAAGTACTTTTATATGCTAGTTTTTTATTACAATTAATGGGTACACTAACCGTGGCTTCTATATTTTGGTTAAAAGGTAGAAAAGGAGCTTTTAAGAGTCCGCTAAAACCATTTTTACAAATTGTTTTTGTGGTCTTTAGTGTATGGATTTTAGGGTATATGTTGATGGAAAGACCGAAAGAAAGTTTAATTGGGTTGTTATTTGTATTGACAGGGATTGTTACTTATTTCTTTTCTAATAGAACAAAAAAAGAAGAATAATTATCGTTAAAATTAATTAACAATATAAATAATTATAATTCATAAGTACCTAGTATTTTTTAATTTAAAAAAACTTTAATTAAACTAATTATTTAGGTATTAAGTACGTTAAGCTAAAGTTCATGAATAAATGGTTTAAGAATATTGTTTTCAAAAAAATCAATAAAAAGGAGTGAAGTATAGCAAGTTTTTCCTTGTTATATATAAATATTTTGAATTTAAACTTTGGTAGCAATAGCTTCATTTTCTTTCACCGTATAAACGCCCCAATCTGCTATAGATTGCACCACGGGTATTAATGTTTTTCCTAAAGCTGTTAAAGAATATTCTACTTTTAAAGGAGGTTTAGAGGTGTAAACTTTTCTATTAATAATCCCATCTTCTTCCAAAGCTTTTAGTTGCAAGCTAAGCGTACGCTCCGTAACTGTTGGCATTTTTTTTCTTAATTCATTGTACCGAAGTGTTGTATTGCGTAAATAAAATAAGATAACCGTTTTCCATTTACCTCCAATCAACCCCATGGTTAAACTTGCGCAACATGGGTATTCTTTTCCTTTAAATTTATACATAACATTGTAATTATTGAGTGTACTAATAGCACAAAGATATTATACTATACTAAAACATACCACTATATTTTTTATAGTAACTTTAACAAAGTCCATTAAACGCTGTTAATAAGCTGTTTAATGTTGTTTTAGTTGAAAAAAAGGCTACTATACTTATTGACCGTTATTGTGAGAAATAAATAGGATATATACTTTTGCTACTATAGAATTGATTATATAATAAAAGCATATAAAAATGAATTTACAAGAATTATTAAATTGGAGGTACACAACCAAAGAATTTGACACAACCAAAAAAATAACGGAGGCAGATATGGCTCAGGTTAAAAATTTACTAAGAATGAGTCCTTCAAGTGTAAACCTACAACCTTGGCATTTTATAGTTGCTGAAACTACAGAAGGTAAAGCACGTATTGCTAAAGGGACACAAGGTTTCTTTCATTTTAACGAACCTAAAGTAACCAATGCTTCTGCTGTTGTTTTATTTTGTTCAAAAACAGATGTGGATGATGCCTATTTCCAACATATTGCAGATACAGATGATCAAAGTGGGAGGTTTCCTAATGAAGAAATTAAAAATGGATTTTTAGGTGCTGTGAAAGCATTTGCTGGTATTCATAAATACGATTTAAAAGATGTACAACATTGGATGGAAAAACAAGTATATCTTAACATAGGTAGCTTTTTGTTAGGAGTAGCTAGTTTAGGTATTGATGCTACACCAATGGAAGGTATTGATGTAAAAGCTTTAGATGAAGAATTCGGTTTAAGAGAAAAAGGATACACTGCTATCGTTGCTGTATCTTTAGGGTATAGAGCAGAATCTGATTTCAATACAACAGATAAAACTCCAAAATCTAGATTAGCAGAAAGCGAAATTATTACTACAATTTAAGCTGTAGTAATATTTAATTATAAAAAAACTACATTTAAACTCATTATCAATACATTTAAATATTTATCATAATTAACAACAGCAAGCTAAACAATGACTATTAAGTAAATAGTAACCGCCAAAACAAGAAATCTTGTTTGGTAAATTTATTAAATCGTATTAAAAATTTAGCTGACAGAAACCTATAATAAGGTTTCATAAAAGGAGTAAGTAAAATTAAGTCAAAGTTTTAAAGCTGTTGTTATTTATTGAAAAACAATACATCTATTTTGCAGTTGAAGTAATAATATTTTTTAACTTAAATAATTAATGCAAATTAATCAGTTATTTAACAAGATATTTGATACGCAATTAAAAAAATATTTATTTTTTTACCCAAGACATTTTTCACATTTCCCTTGAATAAGTACTTGAGAAAAAGCTACTTCTCTATTCTTTATTTTAGGAATCACAACTTTTATAGACAAACAATCTACTTTACCACAACTTAGACATTGAAAATGTGGATGCACATCTTTGTGTTCGTCAGCAGAACACCCAGTACATTTGGCGTACCATTTAAGGCCATCTTTACCAAGGAACGAATGCAAAACACCATCATCTTCTAACTTATCTAAAATACGATAAATTGTTGTTTTGTTAAACTTAGTATCTAATTGATCTATTAGCATTTTTGCAGAAATAGCTACGGAGCTGTTTTTAAACTCTTTCAACAACACTTCTACAGCCTTTGTTTTTCTAATAATCCCCATATAACAAATATAGTGCAACTTAGTTGTATTAACAAATTTATTATTTACATTTGCAACTCAGTTGTATTAATAAAATAATAATGATCATTTCAAAACAAAAGTCTGATAGCATTGGCGCTATAGCAAGCACACTTTGTCTTATACACTGTGCAGCTACTCCCTTATTATTTATAGTTCAAGCAGGTGCATCCGCCTGTTGCAGTACTACAGCACCTGGTTGGTGGAAATTTATTGACTATTTTTTCTTGATAATCTCATTTTTTGCCATTAAAAGATCTACAGAAACCACTACAAATAATTGGATGAAACCCTCTTTGTGGTTTAGTTGGTTGCTATTATTTGTAGTAATTATCAATGAAAAAATAGCATTACTTTCTATACCAGAAAGTGCAATTTATATACCAGCAATTGCTCTAATTATTTTACATACTTATAATAGAAAATATTGCCAATGTAAAACTGATAAATGTTGTACACATGAAAAATAAAAAACAAATAGAAATTGTAGGAGATAATCATTTTTCAACAAGTATAAAAACACCTTTACGTGCAGATGCTTTTGATAAAAGTGATGATGAAAAAATAAAAAACATTCATCATCATTTTAAAAAGATTATGGAAGAAATGGGTTTAGACTTAAATGATGATAGTTTGTCAGGTACTCCATATCGTGTTGCTAAAATGTATGTAAAGGAATTGTTTTTTGGGGTTAAACCGCGTAAAAAAACCCAAACTATCTACTTTTGAAAACAAATATGGGTATAATAAAATGTTGGTAGAACAAAATATTAACATCGATTCTGCTTGTGAACATCATTTTTTACCGATAACAGGCTATGCAAATGTTGCTTATGTTCCTAAAGACAAAGTAATTGGTTTGTCTAAAATTAATCGATTGGTAGATTATTATGCACGACGTCCGCAAGTACAAGAAAGACTTGTTCTTCAAATTTTAAACGATTTACAAACTATTTTAGATACCAAAGATGTCATCGTTTCTGTAACTGCAAAACACTTATGTGTTTCTTCTAGAGGTATCAAAGATCAAAGCAGTTATACAACCACTTTAGAATATGGAGGTTGTTTTACGGAAACAGAAAAACGTAACGATTTCTTAAAGATTATCGCTCAAGAAAAACTATAATTTGCGCTTTTAATTGATAAAGTATTAATAACTATTTAAAGCAAGAGCATAGTATGGCATATAATCGAAGAAAATTTATATCATTTATAGGGAAAGCAGGAGTAGGACTAGCTGTTGCTCCTCAGTTTTTAGTAAGTTGTGGCAACACAACCACTCCTGTAAAAGGGTTTAATGAGATGTCTGAAGACCAATTGAACACTTTAAAAAATTTGGTTTTAGAAGGAGTCCTTCCTTCGGATAAAGACGATTTATTATTAGCCAATGGTTTGGCTTATCACACAATCATTAAATGGGGAGAAAGTATTAATGAGACAGATACTTTTGGTTTCAATAATGATTTTACTTGTTTTATTCCTTTAGATGATAAAAATCCAAAAGATGGGTTATTATGGGTAAATCATGAATATATAAATCCGTTTTTTGTTTCTGATTATAATGAATCCGAAGAAAACAAAGTACCAAAAACCAAAGAGCAAGTAGATAAAGAAATGTACAATGTTGGTGGTAGCATTGTTAGAATTAAAGAAGAAAATGGCATTTGGAAAATTGTTAAAAACGATCCTTATAACAGACGTATTACTGCCAAAACACCTATTAAAATAAATTGGGACACGGCTATAAAAGGAGCAACTACGGTATTTGGAACGAATAGTAATTGTTCTGGAGGAATTACGCCATGGAAAACATTTATAACCTGCGAAGAAAACTACGATGCGTGTTTTGGAGAAACTATATATGATGAAAACAACACCCCAACACACCAGAACAGTGACTACGGATGGGAATCATTTTACCCTTATCCGCCAGAGCATTATGGTTGGGTAGTAGAAGTAAATCCAAAAGACGGAATAGCACAAAAGCATATTGCTTTAGGACGTTTTGCTCACGAATGTTGTACCCTTTATGAACTAGAAGATAAACGAGTGGTTGCATATACAGGTGATGACCATAACGATGAACATTTGTATAAATTTATCTCTTCTAAACCAGGTTCTTTAAAAGAAGGAACACTTTATGTAGCAGATACCGTCAATGGAAAATGGTTGGCTATGGACTGGGAAAATCAACCGATTTTAAAAAGTAAATTAAAAGACCAAACAGAAGTTTTAATTAGAGCCAGAGAAGCAGCAAAACTAATTGGTGCTACTGCTTTAAATAGACCAGAAGATATAGAGATAGACCCAATTACAGGAAATATTTTTGTTAGCTTAACGAATAATAAACCCAAAGGTGATTTCCATGGTTCAATTTTAAAAATTGAAGAAACAAATGGTGCTTTTGATGCGCTAACATTTAAAGCAGAAACCTACAAAGCAGGAGGAGAAGAAACAGGTTTTTCTTGTCCGGATAACTTAGCATTCGATTTAGCAGGCAATCTTTGGATGACATCAGACATGTCTGGTAGCGCAGTGAACAGAGCAGACAAACCATATTTCCCTTTTAAAAACAACAGTTTGTTTGTAATTCCAAGATACGGTAAAGACGCTGGAAAAGTAATTAGAGTTGCCACAGCACCCAAAGATGCAGAACTAACAGGTCCTTGGTTTTCTCCAGATGGTAAAACCTTGTTTTTAAGCGTACAACACCCAGGAGAACAAACAGAAGATTTAGCCAACCCAACGAGTATATGGCCTTTTGATAAAGACCGAATTCCTAAACCAGCGGTGGTTGCTATTACGGGAAATTTAATTGAAAAAATGAATACATTAAATCTGCTAGAAGCATAATTTTGCGCAAGTATTTACAATAATATGGAAGCAATTATTACCATTGTCGGCTTTTTAGGATCAGGTAAAACCACCTTATTAAACTATTTAATAGATCGTTTTACTGAAAAAAACTGGAATCCTTTTGTCATTTTAAATGATTATGAAAATGCCAATATGGATGTACAACAGTTTCTAGAAAAAGTAGATAACAAACATGTAAAAGCGCTTACCGGAAGTTGTATTTGTTGCAGTGGCATACACGAACTTAGAAATTATGTAAACGGAATTCCTGTTAGAAAAAATGGCATTACTTTAATTGAAGCCAACGGAACATCTGATGCATGTGCACTTATGGAGTTTTTAGGAGTAGGCGTCAACAATCGATTTTCTCCACCCATACAAATTTCTGTGGTAGATGTAAAAAATTGGCAAAAAAGAGGAGCACATAATGACTTAGAAGCCAATCAAATTCAAGTATCCTCTTTAATTGTTCTTACACATCTAGAAAATGTAACCGCAACTAGAAAAGCATTGGTGGTTCAGAATTTAAAAGAACACAATCCTTTTGCTCAAATTATTCCAATGACAGCGCTAGATGTTGCATTGTTGCCCATTCTTTTACCTAATAAAAATGTGGTCGATAAATTGGCACATCAAAAAGCACATTGGTCTTCTTGCTCTATAGATTTACCTGTTTTTCCTTCTAAAGATTGCATAGAGCGTATTTGTAAACAAATCCCCAAAAGTATACTTAGGGTGAAAGGATGTGTACAAATAGCTAAAGAAACGCATTACACTTATTTTGAACGAACACCAGACGGAAAAGTATTTGTAAGACCATTTAAAGGCGTGCCAATAACAGGTACAAAGTTATTAGCTATTGGGGCCGGAAGTGATCAGGTTGTTTTAGAAAAAGTGATTACCGATAGTTTAAATACAGAGAATAAAGCATAAACAAACCACCAAATCTATGTTACTTACATTGTTTTCCATTTGATTTATAAAAAATACTTTTAATTGTTGAATACCTATTAAAAGGGCAATACTTAACGACAAAATAAAGACACTTAAAAAAGTATATAAAGGTTTCGATTTTATATTATGTAGACTTATGCTCCAAATTTTCATAATAAAACGGTTTTTTTAAAGAACGGTTTTACTCTTTGATCGTGTGTAATAATTATTAAATTTGCTCCGGTTTTACTTGCTTGTTCTAAAAGTAAATCCATCACTATTTTACAATTTTCATCATCTAAACTAGAAGTCGGTTCATCTGCTAAAATAACTTTAGGTTTATGAATCACTGCCAAAGCAATCCCTAAACGTTGTAATTGGCCTTCACTAAGCTTGTTAATTTTACTTTTTTTTGAAGTCCAACAAACCTAATTGCGCTAATAAAACATCTATTTCTTTATGATTAATCCGTTTTTTACTAAATAAAAGTCGATCTTCTAAGTTTTGAAATACATTTAAATTTTGAATTGCATATTTTTTCTGAAATACAAGTCCGATATGTACTCCTATAAAAGCGTCTAATTTTGAGTGAGACAATGTATTAATATCAATATCACTAATTAGAATAGTCCCATTTACAGGTTGTAACAAGCCTGCCAATAAATGTAAAAAAGTAGTCTTACCAATACCAGATTTACCTATAACCAATAAATTTTCTTGGTTCTCTAAAGAAATATTAGGAAAACTAAAAATAGGATCATCCTTGGTATATTGAAAAGTTAGACTACTTGTTTTTAGCATTTTAATATATTTATTACTTTTTTACTTTCTATTTTTAATTGAAATATTTAAAATTATTGCGGTAATAGCAATCCTTTTTATGAACCAAAAGAGTTCGTAAAAATGGTTACACCAACCACTAAGAAGCTTGGAAAGCATGCCCTTTGTATAGGTATAAGGGAACTTTGGCATTTTGTTGCATCAAAAAAAATAGAATTTATGATTGGTTTGGAGGTTTACGTAAAGCCTTAAGCTCTAGGTATTGGCCATTGGTCTTCTTTTTGGAAAGCGTTCTTTTTCCATATTTCTTCTTCTGATGCGGTTAACAAACAGCTGTTTAATTGGTTAAGAATTGCTTCTTTATCTAAGTATTGACCTATAAAAACCAATTCTATCTTTCTATCGCCATATTCTGCGGTCCATCCCGCTTCTATTTCCTTTTTATTTTCAACAAAAACAGCAGAACTAACGCGTTCTCCAAAAGACATAGAGGCCCACCAAACACCAGCTGAATCTGCCTTACAAGAACCTCCTGCAGAACTCCATAATAAAGCTTGATCTGATCTAGAAGCTAACCAAAATAACCCCTTACTTCTAATAATATTTTGAGGAAAAGTGGTATTTAAATACGTTAAAAATCGCTCTGGATGAAATGGTTTTTTACTTCTAAAAACAAGAGAGTTAATGCCGTACTCTTCTGTTTCTGGTACGTGCTCATTTTCTAATTCTTTTAACCACCCTGCAGAAGCTTCTGCTTTCTCATAGTTAAACAAACCTGTGTTAATAACACTTTGTAGAACAACTTGAGATTTTTGTGTGGTAATAATACTTGCTTCAGGATTTAATTTTTGAATAATTGCATGCAGTGTTGCTACTTGTTCTTTAGTAACTAAATCTATTTTATTAAGTAGAATTACGTTGGCAAATTCTATTTGATCCGTTAATAAGTTTACAATAGTTCTATCGTCTCCTTCTATATTCGTCAATTCTCTTGTGGCTAAATAATCTGCACTCGAAAAATCTTTTAAAAAATTATAAGCATCTACAACTGTTACCATAGTATCTATGTAACTAAATTTGCTTAAATCTATTTTGCCATCTTCACTTTCAAAAGTAAAAGTTTGTGCCACAGGTATAGGTTCACTAATTCCGGTACTTTCTATTAATAGGTAATCAAATTTATTTTGGGAAGCTAGTTTTTCTACCTCTATCATTAAATCTTCTCGTAAAGTACAGCAAATACATCCGTTAGACATTTCTACTAACTTTTCTTCGGTTCTAGAAAGTGTATTTTCATTTTCTATAAATTGAGCATCTATATTTACTTCACTCATATCATTTACAATAACAGCCACTTTTAGTCCTTCTTTGTTATGTATAATATGATTTAATAAAGTGGTTTTACCGGCTCCTAAAAACCCACTTAAAACAGTTACAGGTAATTTTTTCATTCCTTTTGTATTATTTATTTTGATAGGTTGGCGCAAAGGGAAGTCCCTTGCAATTGGTGTTAGCATCGGTATTACATTTAGACAATCCTACTGGGAATATTTCTTATGCAAAAGCAAAGAAAATAAGTAAAAACCCGATGATTAAATCGGCGATTCCTATTTCTTATGGTGATAATTATAAAGGTTTTAGAATTGTAGGAACCATCGAAGAATATTTAAATATTTACAATGCAGAGCTAAAAAAGGGTAGGTTTGTAAATAAATCAATGGAAGTTGTGCTAGGTACCAATGTGGCAAAACAACTGAATTTAAATATTGGCGACACTTTTTTAAGTTCTCATGGATTGGTAGAAAATAATATTGATGTTCATGAAGATGAGTTAACAGTAGTTGGTATTTTAAAACCTACACAAAAAGTAATTGATCGTTTAATAATTACCAATTTAGAAAGTATTTGGGATGTACATCATCATGGGCATCAAGAAGAAGAACATCACCATCACCATGGTAGTCATGATGATAAAGAAATAACTTCTCTACTAATTACTTTTAAAAGTAAAAGAGCGCTTTTAAGTTTGCCTAGAAAAAATAATGAAAGTACCAATATGCAAGCGGCTTTACCAATTTATGAGTTAAATAAATTATACGATTATACTAGTATCGGTTTTGAAACTATTAACTGGATTGCCTATTTAATTCTAATCATTTCTTGCTTAACTATTTTTACAAGTTTATATAAAATGGTAAAAGAACGTGCTTTCGATTTAGCAATATTACGTACTTACGGAGCAAGTAATTTTCAGTTGATACAAATGGTCTTATATGAAGGTTTGTTTATTGCATTTGTTGCCTTTTTATTAGGTGTTACTTTTATTAAAATAGGCTTCTATTTTGTAATAAACTCTGTTAAAACTAATTATCAACAAAATATATTACAGCAATTACCTTTTACAGATTTTTTAGAAATAGCTTCCATAATTTTCACAATGGTTATTGTATCTGTTTTATTGGCTATCTATCCGATTATAAAAATGAATATTTCAACAATTTTAAGTAATGAAAAATAAACTTTTATTTCTTGTTTTGCTTTTGTGTAGCTTTTATAGTTACAGTCAGCAAGAAATTACCTGGCAAGATTTAGCAGCAGTAACGTATACAGATAAATTTTTAAAGAATATAATGAAACTTTTATGTATCCTACTTTTTTACCGTCTGTAAAGGCACTGAATGGAAAACAAATTACGATTAAGGGATATTTTTTAAACATTGCTCCAGAAGAAAATATCTACATATTATCTAAAGGACCAATGTCTTCTTGTTTTTTCTGTGGTGTAGGTGGCCCTGAAACGGCTGTTGAACTTCATTTTAAAAATAAACCAAACTTTAAAACAGATCAAATTGTAGCTGTAACAGGTATTTTAAAATTAAATAGAGATGATGTAGAACATTTTAATTGTATATTAACAGACTGTACAAGAACATTAATTAAATAATAAACATAACAATATTTGTAATTAAATTACATAGCATATCTTTAAATCACAACAACAACAACAACAACAACAACAACATAACCTCATAAAAATGAATAGAAGAACGTTTTTTAAAAATGGATCACTACTTACATTAGGAACAACGCTTTTACAACCTTTTAATACTTCTGCTAATAATATTTCTTTTGATATTGGAGATAAAAACAAAAAAGCAAAGAATATTATAATAGTTGTAAGTGATGGAATGAGTATTGGAACCTTAAATATGGCAGATTTATATCTCTCTAGAAAAACTGGTAAAGGTTCTAATTGGTTGCAATTATATAAAGATAATAGAGTAAATAGAGCTTTAATGGACATGGCTTCTGCAAGTTCTATTGTTACAGATTCTGCTGCAGCAAGTTCTTCTTGGGGCGGAGGAGCTAGAATTAATAACGGTGCATTAAATGTTAGTAAAGACGGAGAAGAGCATATGCCTATTTGGCAAAAGTTTAAGCAAGCTGGTAAAAAAGCGGGTTGCGTTACTACTGTTCCTATTACACATGCTACACCTGCGGGTTTTTGTATCAATTCCAAATCTAGAAACGCTCAAGAAACCATCGCAGAGAAATATTTAGAACAAAAATTTGATGTCTTGATGGGAGGTGGAGGTGATTACTTTTCTTCAGAAAAAAGAAAGGACAAAATAGACATGTATCAAAAATTTAGTTCTAATGGATATGAAGTTGTTAAAACAAGAAATGAAATGATTTCTGCACCTACTAAAAAGCCTATTTTAGGGGTTTTTAATGATGGGGGACTTCCTTATTCTAAAGATAGAGAAAACAACAAAGAATTGTCTAAAAAAATACCTACACTTGCAGAAATGACAAAAAAAGCAATTGATGTAATGAAAGACAATCCAAAAGGTTTTGTGTTACAAGTAGAGGCAGGGAAAGTAGATTGGGCTGCACATGGTAATGATATTACAGGACTAATTTATGATCAAATAGCGCATGATGAAGCTGTGCAAGTTGCTATGGATTTTGCAGAACAGAACGATGATACACTAGTAATTATAACTACAGATCATGGTAATGCAAACCCGGGAGTTATATACGGCTCAAAAGCAAACGATAATTTTGATGCGATTCAAAAATATAAATATACAAATGAGTGGATTTTAAACGGAATTGGTAAAGAAACCTCAATTTCTGGTGTAAAAGAAAGAGTAGATTATGCTAATAATATTGCTTTAACCACAGAAGAGTGCAACCTTTTATTAAGTTATTATAAAAAGCTACAAAAGCAGGAAGGATTGTACAACCCAAAGAAACTTCCTTTCAAAGTTTTAGCAGAAATTCAGAAAAAACACAATTCGGTAGGCTGGATAAGCATGCAACATTCTGCAGATTATGTAGAATTGGCCATGTACGGACCAGGAAGTCATTTGCTAAAGCCTTTTATAAAAAATACGGACTTACATTATCTGATGTTAGAAGCAGCAGAAGTAGAGAATAAATTTTAAAAAGAGGTTCAGTAAGTATAAACTGTAAATTACGTATTCAATGAAATTATATCAATTTATTATCTTTTTTCTTTTGCTATCTTCTTGTAATAAAACAGAGAAGCATCTAGATAAAATAACAGCAAAAACAATTGTTATTGATAGTACAATTGCACCTTCTGTAAAAATAGAAAACATGATAACGCCTTATAAAGAAAAACTTACAGGCGACATGCAAGAAGCTTTAACATATACATCAATACCGCTTACAAAAAAAAGTATTGCTATGCAAAGTACTTTAGGTAATCTATTAGCAGACATGTGTTTGGAAATGGGAAACCCTATTTTTAAAGAGGAAACAAATACAAGTATCGATTTTTCTATGTTTAATAATGGTGGAATTCGAGCTACAATTCCATCAGGAAACATCACCAAAGAGCATGCTTTTAAATTAATGCCTTTTGATAATGAATTTGTAGTTGCCACCCTTACAGGAGATAAAATAACTGAATTGGTTACTTATTTTATTAAAAATAAAAAAGCACATCCTTTATCTAAAAGTATAAATTTAACAATTACTGATACCGATTATACTCTAAAAATTAAAGGAAAAGCATTCGATAAAAATAAAACATATAATGTTTTAACAACCGATTATTTACAAGGTGGTGGTGATAAAATGAATTTCTTTAAAAAACCAGTAAAACTAACGAAATTAGATTATAAAATGAGGGATGCTATCATCGATTATTTTAAAAAAGTAGATACTTTAAAAACAGGAATTGACAACCGTGTAACTATTAAATAATGAAAAGAAGAAGTTTTATAAAACGCACAGGAGCATTATCTACAATGGCATTAGTGGGTGGTTTAACAATACCATCTTTTACAACTAAAAAGCAAAGACACATTACTGTTTTACACACCAATGATACGCATAGTCATATAGAACCTTTTAAAGCCAACCACAACAGGTTTCCGAATAGAGGAGGAGTGGCAAGGCGAGCTACCTTGATAGAACATATACGTCAAGAAAATGAAAACACCTTATTATTAGATGCTGGTGATATTTTTCAGGGAACGCCTTATTTTAATTATTTTGGAGGGGAATTGGAGTTTAAGTTGATGAGTATCCTTAAATATGATGTTGCTACTATTGGTAATCATGATTTTGACAATTCTATAGAAGGGTTGTACAAACAATTACCAAATGCAAAGTTCGATTTTGTTTCTGCCAATTACGATTTTAAAAACACGGTGTTAGATACACATGTAAAACCTTATAAAATACTGCATAAAGACGGACTTAAAATAGGTGTTTTTGGTTTGGGTATTGAGTTAGAGGGACTAGTAGGCAAGAAGATGTACAAAGAAACCGGTTATTTAAATCCTATTGAAATTACACAAGATATTACCCGTCAATTAAAACAAGAAGAACAATGCGATTTGATTATTTGTTTATCGCATTTAGGATATTACTATAAAAGTAATCCAGATAAAGTTTCAGATTTAACCCTAGCAAAGGCTACTAAAGACATCGACTTAATTATTGGTGGCCATACCCATACTTTTTTACCAAAACCAACTATTGTAAAAAATGCAGACGGAAAAAACACCTTGGTCAACCAAGTAGGAGCTTATGGTGTAAATTTAGGACGTATTGATTTTTACTTTGATGAAGATGCAACTAAAACGGCAAAAGGAACTACTATTTTGGTGTAATTAACACTAAAAAACCGAAGTACTTTATTTTCAGATTGTTACTATTATAAAGGTTTGCGAGTCTAACAAAGCAACAAGTTCTGAAGGTTAAATTAAAGCATAAAAGTGAAAAAAAAACAAAATTTTTTTAGGTCATTTATGAAAACTTTGTATATTCGCACACCTTAAGAAAACAAGGTAGTTATTTACAACAAAATCTGATGTTATTTGGTTAACTTTTACAACAGATTTGTAGGAAAAAGTAAATAAAGGGGAGATACTCAAGCGGCCAACGAGGACGGACTGTAACTCCGTTGACTACGTCTTCGCAGGTTCGAATCCTGCTCTCCCCACAATTTACTTTCCTCTTTAAAAGGAATTAAATTCCTTCTTAATTCATACTTCAAAATTTACATATTAATCCTTTTATTCTTATTTTTTTTTACAATTAAAAAGGACTGAAAAATTAACTTTTCAAGAAATGTAATAGTTTACATAATGCTTGTAAAAGTCTATTTTATACGATTGATATTCTTGTCTTTAAATGTTTCGATTTATAGTAAAGTTGTGCAACTTAAAATTATGATTATTTAATATGCACAACTTTTTTATTCATTCTAAATGAACAAAGGGGAATTATAAGTTTAAAATAATTAGTTTATGAAAACGCATTATTACTGGTTTTAAAACTCACCTGCATATTGAGTAGCGTACTCCATTGCTTTTTCTTTTGTCATAGCAGCTACTTTGGCTTTGTCTTTACTAAAAAAATCTACCAAGGTTTCTCCTTCAGTCTGGTTTCTTTCCTTTTTTTCACGAACCATCACTAAACTATTGTTATCGTACATAAAAACCATTGACATTCTGTTACGAAATACCGTTTTTTTTACTTTTTTAGATATTGCTTCATCAAACACAAAATAGGCTGGCATGCCACCTTCTGTAAGGCTAAGTGTCATCATTTTTGTGGTACCAGGGGAACCAGCAGCAAGAAAGACCTCTTTTACTTCTTGCCCTGGATTGCCCATTTTATTTAATGAATAATATTTACCGTCAAACACATCACTTTTAGGAAAATAATCTTGAGCCTTTGCATTTAAAGCACAAACAAATAATACGAGTAATAATCCTTTTAATTTCATCATTTTTAATTTTAATTAATTAGTATTTACATTCAATTTAAGTGTAGCTTTTCATTTCATTTTAAGCCAAGTAACACTCAAATGTATACTTTAATTATGGAATTATTTGGACGTATAAAGGCTTTGACCCAAATAGTAGCTTTTTGAATCAAATGGTTGATTTCTGACTTAAATAGTCATTTTTTGAATGACGTAAAACCGTGTTTAGTTCTAATTTTGACCTGTTGTAAAAAAGAAAGAAACATCAATTTGAAAACCAAAACAATAAAACCAATGAAACATTTAATTTTAGCAGTTGTACTATTCATAACAACTGCAACACAAGCACAAAAAAGCTTTTTTGAGAACATTTCTGAAACAGAGACTTATAACCTATATTTAAAGGTGTCAAAAGCGGGAGATGGAACTTATAAGGCAGAAGAAAAAGGAAGTTCGGTTAAATTTAAAAAAGAATATTTACCAACAGGAGAAGATTCTAAATTTTCTACGATTATACAAGAAGGTCCAAAAAAAGGAGAAACTAAAACGACAATTGATCTTTCAGATGAAAAAATAACGTGTTCTGGGTATCCATATGAGTCTGTTGTTACAATAGAAGGTTGGGGCTCTAATAGCTACTATGTATCTATTGATGATTATGTTTTTGCTCTTGAAGGAGTTTCAACAAAATTTGCTACTTTTAAAAGTATTTACGCTGTCTATATAAAAGCAGGAACTGCACCTGTAAAGGCTGATGCTGAGAAAAAGGAGAAAAAGACTAAAAAGAAGAACTCTTTTTTCGCAAAAATGAAAGCGTTAAAAAAGGAAGCATTATGATCTGTCGGCGTTTTTGGACCTGAATATAAAGAGTTCAAAAAGAAGGATTTTAGATAAAATAATTACAGATTATTTAGTTGTCATGAAAGCAAAACAAGATGGTAGAACTGCAAAACAAAAGCAATCTGATAAAAACGTTGCAAAACTTACTATAGATAAATTGGCAAAAGAAAAAGCTGCAAGTGACGCATCATGGGCAGAAGCTAAAAGACACAATGATTCTGTGAAAGCAACACCAGAATGGCAAGAATTAGAAAGAAGAAAAAAACTAAATGAAGCGAATTACCAAGGAGCACAAAATGCAAGTGTGGTAACACTTAAAAATACTAGCGGAAGTAGTATTTATGTAGGAAGTAGTAGTAGCCATAATAAAGGAGTAGAAGTGCCTGCAGGTGGTACCGCAAAATGGGAGTGCAAACAGGATGCTTACATACAAAATCATACTTATAATGGAGGCACTCATAGATATAGCTCTACTAGTACTAAAGTGTATAGTGCAAATTCTGGCTGTGGTAATACAATTACCATAAGATAAAGAACAAACAATTTAAGAAAGAGAGTAAAGTAGTTGTTAAAACCTTGTAAGTTTAAAAGCTTACGAGGTTTTTTTAGATAGCATAGAATTAATCTCTCCTAAATAATCCTTTCTAGAGTAGACCAAGTCTTCACTCCAAAAGAGCTTTTTTAGATAACCTACAACTTGTCATTACAAAATAAGCCTTTTTAAATTGCATACAATTTGTCATTCCGAAATAAGCTATATAACAGGTTTTGAGGAACCTGCCAATATGATTCGTTTTTTTTTTAGAAAAAACACCACTTTTACCCCACTTAAATTCAGAGAGCAAAAATAGCATTCGGTTACACTTTTACCATTTTTATCATCATTTTGATTATCTTAATTCTAAGGAGTTACTACATCTTTGCAGTACGAATAATTAAGATGGAACTAGTTATTGGTGAACACACCTCTTTTTATGATTTATTTAGACAAGAAGCTAAACAAATAATAAAATTTTGGTTGTGATTGTACTAATTGCATCAACCTCTAAATTAAATAATAATAGAAAATTTAACCATTAAAATCGATAAAAATGAAACTAAAATTAATCACACTTATTAGCCTTATTACTTTCAGTTTAGGTTTTTCACAAAACCATACAACAGAGAAAAATAAATTTCAATTTGGAGAAGCAGAACATCTTTTAGATGGATATTCTTTAAACTTTCAGTATCAAGATGGCAAAGCAATACATATGGAGTTTAACAATGGAAAAGCAAAATATGAATGGGTTGTTGGGCCAGGTAAAGGAAACGGAAATGAAGATATTTCTTATCGTTCTTCTAAAATAGATCAAAATATTTATGTTGTTAATTGGCATGAAACAGATAAGAAAGACTATTTAACCATCGTCTTTGATTTTAATAGAATGGTAGTGCATAGTTCTGTTATTGTTGGGTACGAAAACAAACCAGAAAGAACTTTGAAAACAGTATTTATGAGTGGAATTATTGATCATTTAAAAATAGCTGAATAACTTTTTTTTAATGAATTTTATTTCATCCATTCAGACTTCATAATGAACAAAGATGAATCGTAAAAGGAATACCAACAACTTAAAATAAAGGTATTCCTTTTTATAAAAATTAATAGTTATGGTTACAGAAAAAATAGAAGCTACATTAGAAGAATTATTTAAAGATTCTAAATATGATCGGCTTAAAATGATAAAAGGCGCAGCAAAAAGCATTTTGAGATCAATGGAACCTTTAGATTTTAAAGATGCATATCTGTCAATTTCAAAAGAACAAGGCCAGGGTTTAATCAAATTAATTACAGATAATAAACTTAAAAGAATTGTCGAATTCGGAACTTCTTTCGGAATATCGACACTCTTTTTAGCACAAGGTGTTCTTGAAACAGGCGGACGCATCATTACCACAGAATTAATTGCTTCGAAAGCGGATAAAGCAATTGAAAACTTTAAAAGGGCAGGAGTGAGTGACCTTATTGATGTTAGAGTTGGAGATGCTGTGGAAACCTTAAAAAATCATAATGATTCCATTGATTTATTACTGTTAGATGGCTGGAAAGATTTGTACTTATCTATATTTCAAATGCTTGAATCTAAATTTCATGCCAACACATTTATCTATGTAGATAATGCAGAAATGGTAGAAGCTAAAGCTTTTATAAATGTAATTCGTAAAAATAGTAAGTATCAATTAGAGCCTCAATTTGGAGGAAAAGTAGTTTTAATTAGTTTAAAAAAATAAAGAGATTATGAGTCAAGTAGCAAATTGCCCAACGTGTGGCGGCAAATCAAAAATAAAAGAAACAAACGGAGTTATTTCTTACGAAGCACTTCAGGATGAAAATATCATTAAAAAAGTAAGTCAACTTAAAAAAGCGATGGAATCATTTAAAGTCAAAGCAGAAAAACTTGAAAAGGAGTTGATGGCGTTAAAAACGGATTAAAAATATAAAACTTAAGTTATTGTTCTTTTTCAGGTTGTAATACCAAATAAGTCAGCACATTTTTATCTATAGAGTGTGCTACATTATCAAATTAGAGATTTTAGGTTAGTATTATAGATATTTTTAACGAATTTAAAATTCATCGTTAATGTTAAAACTATTCTTAAAAAAGGTAGTAAACCAAAAAAGAATAAAGAAGAGTTGTAAATTTGTACTCATTAACAATTAATACATTATTAAATGAGTAAACAACACTTATTAACTCCATATCATAAAAATTTAAATTTAAAGAACAGAATCGTTATGGCACCAATGACGCGTAGTCGTGCAGATAACGAAGGTAAAGTAGCAACCGACGAATTACAAGGCTTGTATTATGAGCAACGTGCTTCGGCTGGTTTAATTATTACAGAAGGTTCTCAAGTGTCTAAACAAGCTGTTGGGCATATTAATACTCCCGGAATTCATACTGATGCGCAAGTAGAAGGTTGGAAAAAAGTAACCAAGCGTGTACACGATAAAGACGGAAAAATCTTTATTCAACTTTGGCATGTTGGTCGTATTTCTCATCCGGATTTTCATAATGGCGAATTGCCAGTTTCGGCTTCAGCCTTAAATCCTAATTCAAAATCATTTACTCCAGAAGGTTTCAAAGACACGGTTACTCCAAAGGAAATGACGATTTCTGATATTAAACAAACTGTAGAAGATTTTAAAAATGCAGCAGCAAATGCAGTAAAAGCTGGTTTTGATGGGGTAGAAATTCATTCATCAAATGGATATTTGTTTCAACAATTCTTTAACGGAAGCTCTAATAAAAGAACAGATATTTATGGTGGAAGTATTGAAAATAGAGCTCGTTTTTTCTTCGAAGTTTTAGACGCTATGAAAGAAGTGATTCCGCAAGAAAAAATTGGAGTGCGTTTTAATCCGTCTTTAGATGGTTTATTCGGAATTACCATGGATAAAGATACCATTCCGACGTTCGAATACATTATTAAAAAATTAAACGATTACAATTTAGCCTACGTACATTTATCGGAACCGTTTACAGATGTTTCTAAAGTTCCTTTTGCTGTAACAGAAATAGCAAAACACTTTAGACCTTTATACAAGGGTACGTTAATTATTAACACAGCGTTTGATCAAGAAAAAGGAAACAAAGTATTAGAAGCTGGTGATGCCGATTTAATCGCTTACGGAAAGCCATTTATCTCTAATCCTGATTTAGTAGCGCGTTTTGAAAACAATTTAGAATTAGCAGCATGGGATCAAGATACGTTTTACACAACAGGAACAAAGGGATATACAGATTATTCAAATGCTACTAAATAATTTAAAAAGATCCTTAAATAAGGAATTTACGTCCTAAAATACTATTAAAAATAAAACAGCATCTAAATAACTTAGATGCTGTTTTTATTTTTAATTAGAACCAAATCTTAGTGGTTTAAAGCTGATAAATAATAAGGTATATATAAATAATAATGCCAAATACCAGGTATTAGAAACTAAATCTAGGTAATCTATTTTTCCGTTAGAGAAACTTAAGATCATTAAAACCTGTGCGCCATAAGGCAAAAGGCCTTGCGTAATGCAGGCAAATATATCTAATATAGATGCTGTTTTTTTATTGTCTAAACCGTACTCATCGTTAATTGTTTTTGCAATGGGACCAGAAATTATTATAGAAACCGTATTATTAGCAATCGCCATGTTAATGGTACTTACTAAAGTTGCAATGCCAAATTGAGCTGATTTTTTACTTTTTATAAGTGTCTTAATTTTTAGCAGTATAAAATCAATCCCACCATTTTTTTTCACCAAAGCAGCTAATCCACCTGTAAGTAAGGATAATAAGAAAATTTCAGTCATACTTGTAAAACCTGTATAGGCTATTTTAGTCGATTCAAGAAGTGTGAAATCTCCATAGATTAAACCTAAAAAGATGCCAGAAAGAACACCTAATAGTAAAGTTATAAATACATTAACACCTACTATAGATAAGGTAATCACCAATAAGTATGGTACTATTTTTAGTACAGAATAATTATACGTTACAGTTTCAGTTGCTACCTCTTTTAATCCTAAACCTTGAATAATTAAGATTGCAATGGTAAATAATGCAGCGGGAATGGCAATTTTAATATTTTGTTTAAATTTATCACTCATTTTACAGCCCAAAGATTGTGTGGCAGCAATGGTAGTATCAGAAATTACAGATAGATTATCACCAAACATACTACCGCCTAATAATGCGCCACAAAGTATGGATAAATCTACGCTACTTTTTTCTGCAATACCGATAACAATTGGCGCTAATGCAACAATGGCACCAACTGAAGTACCTGTTGAAACCGATAAAAAACCAGCAATTATAAAAATACCAAAGTAAATATATTGTATGTTAATATAATCTAACCCAAGACTTACAATAGCATCTACACTACCTGTAGATTTTGTAATGGTAGCAAAGGCACCTGCTAGCAAATAGATTAAACACATGGTTAATATTTTATCATCTCCACAACCTTGTAACAGTGTTTTAATTTTAGAGTTGATAGATTGTCTAAACATTAAAAAAGCCACAATAATACCTGCTATTACTGCAATAGGAGCAGGTAATGCATAAAAATCATTTTGATAGATGCCAACACCTAAAAACGTACATACAAATACGAATAAGGGAATTAATGCGCTAAATTTTGGGGTAATTGTGTTTGAATTTTCCATGTTACTTTTTTCATTCTAAAAAGGACATAGCTGCTTATAAGTAGAATTATGAGTTAACATTGGTTCCAATTAATTGGCTTATCTATTTAGCACCTTGCTCGTTATTGCAGGTTGCTATCTCCTTTTTTTGAGATTCTTGATAATTAATTTAAGAGCGCAAAAATAGTGTATAAATGGATAGTTACGTCTTTAAAAGCGTTAAAATTTTATGAAATTTAAATAGTATAATTTCTGATGTTTAGCAATTATTTTTATCAAATTAGGATAGGAGTGAAGTGGAATGTGTGTGGAATTGGATTATAACATTTTTTAAGTTACTTGTGGATTTCCGTAAAAAATTATCATGTCAACTGATTATTTTTAATATCTAATAGTTAAATAAAAATAGTGAGAAAATCTTTAAAGCAATTAAACCAGGACTAAAGCCTAAAAAACAAGATGGTACGCTTGATAAAAGAAGAAGAGACAATAAAAATACGCTTGGTAACAAGCCTTCGTTAAAACCAAGTAAATCAACTAAGAATTGATAATCTATTTGAAGTGTTTAAGTTAGAATTTTACTATCTGTAGAATCGCGTATTTGAAATTGTTTTAGAAATAGAATAGAGTTAGATTGTTGTGTTGGCACGAGCGAGACACTCGTACTAGCTTGAAGACTAGTTATTATTGATTGAAATTGTTTATAGAATCTATCTGTTGGAAACAATTGGTTTTCAGCAAAACCATGGTACTTATTTTAAACTAAAAACTAAGTATTATCAACCTGTAGCGAGAGCGTCCCGCTCGTGCTATATTTAAAAATAACATAAACAAAACACAAATACACAAAAAATACAAACCCAGTATTTTAACCAATTTGGAAAAATATACTGGGTTTTATTATTTTAATTGGAATTAAAAAACATCCAAATAATATTATGATAATAGCAGGAAACTTATAGTCTAGAAAACAAAAATAATTGTATTTGTAAATACTATAAACCTCTGTTCATTCTAAATTTATTTCTTAAAATCTACATACATATTATTACTTGTTGGTGTAGCTAATTTAGAGTTGAAAATTTCAGAATACTCTTGACTATTGGTTTTAAAAATACCTTTAGCTCCCGTTGTAATGTAGTTGACTGTTGCACTTAATAGAGGATCTGATAATTCTCCTAATTCACCTAAATCACCATAATCTTCTGCTAATTCAATTCCTGGTAATGTTATTCCTGGTGTAAAGCCATCAATTTCATCTTGATCGTCTTTATTAGAGATTTTTAAAACAATTGGTTGCATTGCATACGTGTGCGATGTGTTAAAATCCGCTCCTTCTTTGGTAAAACTTTCAGAATCATACAAAGTCACTGAGCCAACTTGTTTTCCTACTGTTTTTGTACCTACAAGTTTTACATCTATATAAGGTCTTAAAGCATTTATAACCAATTCTGAAGCAGAAGCAGTACTACCAGAAACAATAAAATAAACGGTAGGAAGATCTAGGTTATTTATAGGTTCTTGTAAAATAATGTTTCCATTAACATCTGTATTGTTTATTTCATCTGTAAAATAGTTTAAGAAACGAGTTGGGTCTGTTGATGCAGCTTGCACTTTACTATTCCAAACTTCTTTAGAATATATTTCTCCATTAAATAAGCCGGTAATCATTCCGCCTAAATAGGTTGCTGTTCTCACAGAACCACCACCATTATATCGTAAATCTATTATTAACTCATCTACTAGTTGTGATTTAAAAGTACCAAAAGCAGCATTTAATTCACCATCAAAAGAACTAGAAAATTGATTATACATCAAGTAACCAATTTTTTTACCACCTTCATTTAATACTTTAGAAATAGCCACAGGATATTCTGTAACGAGTTCTTTTGTTAAAGAAATGGTAGTTCCGTTGGCGGTTGGAATTCCATTATTATAGTCTGCCAATCCAATTTCTAAAAGGGTTGTACTGCTAAAAAGTAAACTAGAGTAATTAGACTCTGTTAATTGTGTTCCGTTAACGGTATTAAAAATCACACCTCTTGTAACTCCTTTAATATCTGCATCAGAAGTAGGAATTACGTATCTTACATATCCATAGACATTTGTAGAATTGTCTCTATAAAGTTTTAATCCAAACTCCATTCCGGTACTTAAATTTATGCCTTCAAAAGAATTTTCTAAAGCCACATAATCATCAACAATCCAAGAAAAACGATCTGTTGGTCTGTTTAATAAATTTTCAAATAAGCTTTCTGGTGATGAATAACCTTCTAAATAAGCATTTAATTGATTTTGATTGCTAAAACGTAAGTCTGACAAATCTGGAATATCATTTTGCCATAAATAGAATGCATTTAAGCCTCTCCAAACAAAATTTTCTACTTCTAGATCAGTAGGAATACCATCCTCACTCTTATCACAACTAACAAGAAATACAGAAAAGATAAAAACGAATATTATTTTAGGGAATAATTGAATCTTCATGAATTTAATATTTATAGAATACAACGCAATATAAATAGAAATAGTATTATTTTTAAATATGTTGTAACAAAATATATTGTGTATCGTCTTAATTATGTAGACTCGATATTATTTGGAAACAAACATAAAGAGGTTACAAGAAAAATCAACCAAACCAAATGAACCAGTCAGACTTTTTAAAAGTTGTTTTACCGTTTAAAGACAAAGTCTTCCGTTTAGCAAAAAGACTTTTAGTTTCTACAGAAGAAGCTGAAGATGCTACACAAGAACTGTACTTTAAATTGTGGAAAAGTAAAACAAAGATTGCCGATTATAAGAATGTTGAAGCGTTTGCCATGACCATGACAAAAAATTATTGTTATGATCGTTTAAAAAGTAAGCAGGCAAGTAATTTAACATTAATACATAGTAATTATAAAGAAAAAGATACGTCTTTAGATAAGCAAGTAGAACATCGAGACAGTGTAAACCAAGTGCACCAATTGATAGCAGCGTTGCCTGAGCAACAAAAAATTATTATTCAGTTAAGAGATATTGAACAATATGATTTTGATGAAATCTGTAAAATGGTAGACATGAAACCAACTGCAGTACGAGTGGCATTATCTAGAGCAAGAAAAACAATAAGAGAACAATTAATTAAAAAACATAACTATGGAGTTAGCTAACATAGAGAAATTAGTAGAGAAATACGAAAACGCAGAAACGTCTTTGCAAGAAGAAACAACCCTAAGAAACTATTTTACAGGAGGGAATGTTGCACCACATTTGCAAGAATACGAATACATGTTTAATTATTTTGCTGCTAGCAAGGATGAAACGTACACCAAAACCATTGAGTTAGAACCTAAGAAATCTAAAAAGAGAAACTTAAAATGGTTATCTGTTGCCGCGTCTGTAGTCTTATTATTTAGTGTATTTATTGGTCAGCAAGAATACAAAAGATACCAAGCTAAAAAACAATTCGAACAAATAAGTAAAGGGTTAATGTTATTATCATCTAACCTTCAAAAAGGAGAACAAGCGTTAGCAACCTTACATACTTATGAAGATACCGTAAAAAAAATATTAAAATAAAAACCAAGTAACAATAGTAAAACCAAGTAAACACAGAAATTATGAAAAAAATAGCAATATTAATAGCGTTAGTGATTGCCCCAATGGTAACCAGCGCACAGTCCTTTTTTGATACTTTAGAAGATATGAATGGAGTAGATATGGTAGTTGTTACCAAAGATGCTTTTGAGTTAATCTCTAAATTTAAAAATGTAAATGTAGATGATAATGAAGGGATGAAAGTCTTTCAAATGATTCAAGATTTAAAAGAGTTTAAAATGTTTTCTACCAAAGATGCAGACATTGCAAACAAAATGGAAGCTATGGCAAACACCGCCATTAAAAAACAAAATTTAACACAGTTAATGCGTATTAAAGATGACAATTCTCGTGTAAAAATTTATGTACAGTCTACAAAAAACAAAGATTTTGTTAGTGAAGTATTAATGTTTATTAAAGGTATGGATAAACAAACCAATGGAAATGCAGAAGCTATGGTGGTTTCTTTAACAGGAAACATAGACATTAATAAAATGTCTGAATTAGCAGATACTTTTTCTAAAAAGAAGTAATTAATAATGCATAAAAATCTATTAGAGTGCAGTCGAGAACTTAGTTAAAGGCTTATTTGACTTTGATCTAATAGATAATTTTAAATAACTAAAACTAAACATAGTATGAAAAATATCACCAAAATATTTTCTCTTTTATTACTTATATTCATGATTACGTCTTGTAAAAATGAAAAATCATTACAAGGATATCTAGTAGAAAGTCAAGAAAAAACAGGTTTTATCACAGTAGACATTCCTACTAGTTTTTTACAATTAAAATCGGATGCTGTTTCTGAAGAAGCTAAAGAAACTTTAAAAAGTATTCGAAAAGTAAACGTAGTTGCATTGCCTATTAAAGGAAATGAAGCAGCTTATGAAGTTGAAAAAACAAAATTAAAAAGTATTTTTAAGGATAATGAAGATTACAAATCTTTGATGTCTTTAAAAGCAAAAGGAATGCATGTAAGCCTTTATTATACTGGAGATACAGAATCTATAGACGAAGTAATTGCTTTTGGTTACGGAGAAGAAGTAGGAATAGGTGTTGCCCGTTTATTGGGAGATCACATGAATCCAGCTAAAATTATAGAAATGATGAATAGCGTTAAGCTTGATGGAGACAACGTGAATCTAGAGCAATTTAGTGCCATTTTTAGTGGAAAATAAGATCTTTTTTTTAAAAGTATAAAGCTGTAATTTCTAAAGAAGTTACAGCTTTTTTTTGCCTTGGAATCAATTACTTCTATTTTAAACGATAATGATATTTCTAAAAAATGAATGAGATCTATAATTGTCTTTTCTGTGAAAATTAAAATTTCAACATAAAGAAAGCCAATGTATAAGTAGCTTTATGTGGCTGTTTTCTGCATTTAAAATAACAAAATTGCAAGTTTTCTTTTCTTTTGCTCCTTTTTTTACATCATAGATATAAAACATAAAAGACAGCAACTGTAACTATCAACTATTTAACGGCTAATTAACGAATTTCACTAGTTATATTTATTACTTTTGAAACTTTACGAAAATATAATTTATGATGATTAAAAAAGTGCTGTTTTTTGTTTTGGTATTAGTGAATACAATCAGTTTTTCTCAAACACATACTACTTATAAACCAGAAAGAGATAAAATTAACGATCTAGTTCACACAAAATTAAAGGTAGATTTTAATTTTAAAGAAAAACAGTTAAACGGAGAAGCTTGGGTAACTGCCAAACCTCATTTTTATGCAACAAACAAAATTACGTTAGATGCAAAGGCAATGATTATTCATCAAATTTCTTTAGATAATAAGAAGTTAGATTACAATTACAATTATGATGATGCAAGCATTGTTATCGATTTGCCAAAAGAATATAAAAAAGACGAAGAATTTACGCTTTACATTAAATATACAGCACGTCCAGAAAAAGTACAACAAAAAGGAAGTGCAGCAATTACCGATGCAAAAGGTTTGTATTTTATAAATGCAGATGGTTTAGACAAAAACAAACCTACCCAAATATGGACACAAGGTGAAACAGAAGCAAGTAGCTGTTGGTTTCCTACAATTGATAGTCCGAATCAGAAAACTACCCAAGAAATTTATATTACGGTTCCTAAAAAGTTTGTCACACTTTCTAACGGAAAGTTAATGAGTCAAATAGAAAACGGAACTGACAGAACTGATTATTGGAAAATGGATCAAAAGCATGCGCCTTATTTATTTTTTATGGGAGTAGGCGAGTATGAAGTGATTAAAGATTCTTACAAAGACATTCCTGTAGATTACTATGTAGAAAAAGAATATGCACCGTATGCAAAAGATATTTTTGGGTTGACACCAGAAATGATTGGTTTCTTTTCTAAAATTTTAGGAGTAGAATATCCTTGGAATAAATATAGCCAAATTGTAGGTAGAGATTATGTTTCTGGAGCTATGGAAAACACAACAGCTGTAATTCATGGAGAACAAGCCTACCAAACACCAGGTCAATTAATTGATGAAAATGTACAAGAAAACACTATTGCACACGAGATTTTTCACCATTGGTTTGGTAATTTAGTAACTACAGAAAGTTGGTCTAACTTAACATTAAATGAGTCTTTTGCTAATTATAGTGAGTATTTATGGAGAGAGCATAAATACGGTAAATTAGATGCAGACATGCATTTGTTTGAAGATTGTCAGGCTTATTTAGACGGACAAAATACAGATAAACATTTGGTTCGTTTTAACTATGTTGATAAAGAAGATATGTTCGATTTAGTAAGCTATAATAAAGGTGGCGCTATCTTACACATGTTACGTAATTACTTAGGTGATGATGCTTTTTTCTTAGGATTAAAAACTTTCTTAACTGAAAATAAATACCAAGCAGCAGAAGTACATCAATTAAGATTGGTTTTTGAAAAAATAACAGGTAAAGATTTAAACTGGTTTTTTAACCAATGGTATTTTGGAGCAGGACACCCAAGAATTGAGGTTTCTTATGACTACAATACCATTCAGAAAAAGGTAACGATAAACCTTTTACAATTGAATGTAAATGAATTTAAATTTCCTTTAGCCATTGATATTTTCGAAAACGGACAAAAAACAAGACACAACGTTTTTGTAAATGGAAATGATGCCTCTTTTACCTTTCCGTACACAAAACAACCAACGTTGATTCAGATAAATGCAGACGGAGTTTTACTATCTGAAATTACAGAAAATAAGGTTTTAAGTGATTACATCTTTCAGTTAAAAAATGCAGAAAACTATGCACATAGAAGAGAAGCATTGTTAGAAGTAGCAAAAAAACAAGAAGAAAAAGACGCTTTTAGTGCTGTGGAAGCTGCAATGAGCGATCCATCATACAAAATTAGAATTCTAGCTTTACAGAAAATAGATTTAATTAATAAGTTTTCTAAAAAGGATGCCATTCATAAAATAATGCAAATCGCAAATAATGATCCAAAAACATTGGTGCAAGCAACCGCTATTGAAACCTTAGGTAAATTAACAGATCCAGAGTTAAAAAGCATTTTCGAGAAAGGCTTACAAAGTAAATCGTATTCTGTAATAGGAAAATCTTTGGTTGCCATGTATTATATAGACAAACCAACAGCAGTTGCCAAGTCTAGAGAATTACCAGATGAAATTAGAAAAATATTAGCAACGCCTTTAACACGTATTTACATTGAAGAAAAAGATGAAAACGAATTACCTTTTATAGCAAAAAGTGTCTTATCTGGTATGTTTTTAACAGGTGAGGATACTACAAAAAGCTTGTATCAAAAAGCCTTTAAACAAATATCAGAAAGCAATAATTCTGAGGCAATTCAGAATTTAGTAGATGATATGGTGGTAAAAGGAACGCAATACAAATCATTTAATTTTGATAAAGTGGTTATTAATTTAATGAGAACCATGGTAAATGATCAAAAAGCAAAAGACACTGCTAATAAAGTTAGAAATACAGAGATCATAAAAGAAGGTATGGCAAAGTTATTATAACCATTGTTACTGACATATTCTCTTAAAACAAAAAATCTAAGCTCAACAAGTTTAGATTTTTTTTGTTTTATCACCTTTAAAAGGAGATATTAAAAGTGTTTTTTATTTATTTGAAATCTTAGGAAGCGTAAAGTAAAAAGTAGTTCCTTTAGCAACCTCGCTTTTAACCCAAATCTTTCCTTTGTAAAAATGGATTACTTTCTTAACAATAGAAAGCCCAATTCCAGATTTAGTTTCACTCTCATCAATACTTTGAAATAGCTCAAATATTTTTTTGAAGTATTTTTCTTCAATTCCTTTTCCGTTATCTTTTACGTAGAACTCCCAAAAATCAGGCATTTCTTTTACACCAACTTCAATTTTACCTGTTTCATTTGTAAAACTTTTAATGGCATTCTGAATTAAATTCTGAAAAACCTGAAGAATTCGATGCTTGTTCCCATTAACAACAGGAAGGTTTTGATCTATCTTAATTTCAATAGATTTTGGTACAAGAATTAATTTTACAATCTCGTTTACCAAATCATGCGTGTTAATCTCGTATTCAGACATTTTATCATCATCTATACTTGAGTAACTTAAGATTCCTGTAATTAAAGATTCCATTTTTTCTAGGTTCTCAAGAATTAACTGAGCATACATATTGCTTTCTTCTGTTAATGTATTTTCTGGTTCTTCTTGAATCCAATTTAGTAACGTATAAATGCTTCGTAATGGCGATTTTAAATCATGAGAAACAATATGTGCATAGTTGTTTAACTCGGTGTTTTTGTGTTCTAAATTTGTTAAAAGCTCTTCTCTGGCTTTGTTGGCATTCAAAATATCTTCCGATTGCTTTTCTATGTATTTTACTAAATTGACAGATTCATTTACTTCAGAAATATTCTCTGTAGAATCAATTTTTAAAACTGATGCAATATAATTTAAACTGTGAATTATTTTTTTAAGGTTTTTAGTTTCTCTTTGCGCTTCTTTACGCTCTGTAATATCACTAACAGCACCAATAATGTTTATAATCTCATTTTCTTTATTCAATAATAACGATACGCTTAAATCTCCCCAAATAACAGAGGTATCTTTACAGATATATCGTTTTTCAATATTATAAGAACTAATATCTCTATTGATTAGTTTGTTAAAGAGAATCAAATCGGTTTCTAAATCATCGGGATGCGTAAAATCTGAAAACGTCATTTGTTTCAGTTCCTCTTCAGAGTACCCTAAAACATCTATTAATTTTTTGTTTGTAAATACAGGTTTTCCTGCTAAATCGATTAGTGTAATACCAATACCTGCATTATTAAAGATAGAATAAAACTTTTTCTCTGTCAGTTTTAATTCATCTAGTTTTATTCTTAACGTTTTTTGAAGCTTATTTTTTAAACCTTCTAATTCCTCATTATTGCCACGTAAGGTTTTATTTTGAACATGTAATTTATGATTGTAATATTGAATTCCCAATAACACAAATAGAATTAAAACAAGGATAATAATAAAAGAACCCCATTTGTAAATAGCATAAATAAACTGAGAGGCATGTATTTTTTTTAGATCTATTTTATGAATAAGTAAGAATGATGTGTTGTCTTTATAATGACTGCTTTTTGTGCTGTTGCTATCTATTTTTAATTTTTTATACAGATAGATTACATCTTTAGACGCATAATTTCCAACCGGATTTTTCTGAATTTCATTCCAAAATTCTTGGTTTGTGTTGTATAATGCCAAACTATCAGAACTAGACGTAATGTGCTTAAAGTTCTTGTGTGTGTCTTCTGAAACTAAGTTGAAACCCTCTGCTGTTCTTAGTTCAAAACTAGCATATTCTAGATTGCTTTGGGTAGATAATTTATGAAACAGATTGTCCATAAAATAATTGATAATCAATACACCATTCCAATTTCCATCAGTGGTATATACTTTTTTAGCGACTCTAAGTACAGGATTGTATGGAATTTCAATTTTACCATATTCCATATTCAAATCGATATTCGAAAAATAGATATCGTCTTTTTCTAATTTCTGAGCATTTTTAAAATAGTAACGATCACTTTTATTCTGAAGCTTCTTAAAATCTGTAACTTTTGCGGCATTGATACTATCAAAATCTACACGAACAATTTCATTACCCAATGTATCTATAAAACGAACTTGATCATAAGTAGTTTGTAAATTTGCCAAGTGAAGAAAAAAGGCTTCTAGTTTGTCTTTATTTGGTTCTAAATCTAGCGCAAAATCTTTTTTGTATTCCCAATCAATAATATCAATGTCTTTTGCAAGATATTTATACATATCATTAATTAAAATCCCTTTAGAATTCAAATCATTAGCAGCTCCATTCTTAATAATTTCCAACTGATTTTTAGTAATAATCGTATAATAATTATCGATAACTAAATATGTTATTACAGTTAATGGGATAAAAAATAGGAGTAGCTTTTTAATTTGTATAAATTTCATTCTTACTATTTTAAGGAAACAAAAACTGTTTTAGTCTTTTTAAATTTCGGATTTAAATTTTAAAAAATAGGGGAGTTGTTGTTTTAAAAACCAGATATTTTTTAATTTTTTAAATTTATAGTAAAACTTTTATACTGTAAAGTATTTTGTAGAGTTTGTTTTGCTGAAAACAGAAAAAGGATTTAACAGAAAACATCCAACATTATCTAAAATGTTGGATGCTTATTTTGTACTATAACTGAGTTGTATCTGCTTTTTATTTTTTCATTACAAATTGATTTGTAATATTTTCAATATCGCTTGCCGTAACTTTTTTGGCAGATTTCTTTATTTTTTCGATAAATACCGTTACTTCTTCTGCACTTCCTGGAGCACCTAAACTATTACCATTTGCATCATAAGAATTGGTAATTACCTTTAAGTCTGCATCTAAAACAACCCAAAAAGGCAAACCTGCTGTATCGCCATTGTACTTCTTTAATAATAGATCTGAACCTGGGTTTTCTAAATGTTTTTTATCTTTAGATTCTTTAACCACAACAGGCAACATTACATAATTATCTGCAAAGAACTTTTTTGTGGTTTCTGCTTTCATGTCTTTGGTCATTTTATGACACCAACCACACCAAGAAGCTTCAAACTTAATAAAGATAGCTTTTCCTTCTTTTTTAGCGATTGCTTGTGCGTTTTTTAATAAAGTATCTGTACTTTCTTGTGCAGATGTTTGTAAATTAACAGTTAATAAAGCGGTGATAAAAAGGGTGATCATTTTAATTTTCATGGATTTTTTTTAAAGTGATATTCAAATATAAATAATTTAAGAAATCTTTTTTAAAGCTTCAATAATTTCTTCTGGTTCAGAATGTGTTCTGTAATCTACATTTACATAGTTCCAAGCAACAACGCCGTCTTGCCCTAAAATAAAGGTAGCAGGTATTGGCAATATACTTCCATCTCCGTTATTTACTTTGTCTAAATCTAGACCTCTATCTACACGCATATGTTCCACTAAAAAATCAGGCACTTTCCAGGCAACTCCATATTTTGTAGCTGTTTTTGCGTCTTGATCTGATAATACCGTAAAATCCATTTCGCTAATTTCACTTTTGGTTAAGGAATCGTCTGGTACTTGCGGACTAATAGCAACCAAGCTTGCGCCAAGTGCATCCATTTCAGGTAATCTAGCTTGTAATGCTCTTAATTGTAAGTTACAATACGGGCACCAATCTCCAGGATAAAATGTAATTACCAACGGACCTTTTTCTAATAAAACATCTAAAGAAATTAATTTTCCATCAGGGTTTGGTAGTGAAAAATTGGTTTTTTTTCGCCAACTTTTAGTGCATTTTTTCCTTCTTCAAAAGCTTTTGCTTTCTCAATAACGGCATCAACACCTTTCATAAATTCTGGTTTTGCATTTCGTCCTGCAGCTATTTTAGCATCTGTTTGTTCTCTTAAAGTTTTCATTTTTTTGTCTTTATATGTGGTAAACTCAGTGTAATGTTCTAAAAATACTCCTCAAAATTAGGAGTAAGCAGTAACGAATTTAAGATTTTTTATACAGAAAGTAGTAAGTATTAAGACTCTTAAGGAAGTTTTAACAAAGCGTATAGATGGCGCAATTTAAAACACTACGAATTAATAAATTACATTTATTCTTATTCAAAAATAACACGTCTTTCTGTCGATTTTTTATACAGATTTTTAGAAATTTCTGTGCTGTTTTCTGTAGCACAATAATTTTTATTTGTTGGGTCTAGCGTATATTCTAGTTGATACGCAATCATTTTTTCAAACGGAATTAAAAAGTCTTTGGTATCGCATTGTTCCAAGTCGGCTTTATTTAATAAATTTAAGACTGTATAAACCGACTCAATAGTACTTAAACAAAGAGGATCTGGTTGCTGCTTAATAATAAATTTTGATATGATCTTGTTATCAAAACTCACTCTTTTTAAAGCTTGCAAGTTGGTGCTCAGTTTCAGCATTTTTCGGGCGCAAGGCCAAGTACCATCTAGAATAAAAATGTTCGCATTGTTCCCAATAACCGTTTGTATTTCTGCACTTTTTCTTGTCGATAAGTTAAAACTGTCCTTGCCAGGATACAATAAGAAAGACGTACTATTTTCTTGAATTAATAGTTCATTGATACGTTCATTATTGGTAAAATCGACACCAACAATTATTTCTGAATTTTCAAGTTGAAGATTCGTCATGTAACCCGTTCCTTTTTTTTCTTTTTTGTACTCCTTTGGATGCATCAAAATAATAAAACGCGTCTTCGTCTGCAAAGAACTAATGTATTTGCAAATACACGTGCTTGAAGAGCGCATGCATTTGTAACATTTTATTCTTGGTTGTTTTATGGTTAATGGCAAGGTGTGGGGATTTTTTATTTTCTAATTGGGTAGATTAATTCGTTTATTCAGCGAGTTAATCTACCATAACCGTAGACGACAAAGTTATATTTTTTGAATGAAAAAAAGGACAAGTATAAATAGTCATTTTAATTAATATTGATTTCAAATAAAGGAGCTTTTGTATTAAGTGATGATGCTCTTAATAGACTTTATCTTTTTTTATTCTTTGATTATTTTATAATTAATGTTATTAATATTTTTTCACCAATTTTAATTGGTTTGATTTGCAAGTAACTCATTGAAAACTAAATTTGGTAGTCTTTATTTAAGTATTTTATTAAATGTTATAAGAAAGCGTATTTTTTGATATTTATATTGGCTAGGTTTACGTCTAATTTCTTGTTTTAAATTGACTATAATAACTATATTCTGGATTAAATTTAATATCAAAACTTTCTACTGACATTGATAAATATGAAATAAATTCAAATAGAGAAATTATTGCAGGAATTAATAGAAATGAAAATAAAAAATATAAAACTCCTTGACCAATATTCCCTAAATAAAATTTATGAATACCTAGGCCTCCTAAAATAGGGAACGCAAGAATAGTTGCTGTTCTTTTTGATTTCCTTTTTTGTTTAGCTAATCTAAGTTTTTTGTTTATAAATGTTTTAGTATTTTCATTAAAAGCATCCATTAAATCAGCAAATTCTTTTCGTTTCTCTTTTAGATAGTCAATACTCTTATCTTTAAAATCCTCATCAATTAAACTGCTTCCATGATTAAATTTATTATTGTATTGATTAACAAGTTCATTTAGTTCTGTTAATTCATTTAAAGTTTCATTCCCTTTAAAAGAGATGCTTGATAGTATTAAATCAGTTATTTCTATTAGTCTTGACGTATTTGCTTTGTTGGTTGATACAAATTTTACTTTTTGAATCTCTTTTATAGTTTTTACTATATGACTGTCAGATGGTTTAATTCTTCCAGAATAGTCACTTTTCCCTTTTATAGTATATGAATTCGCTCCTTTTAATATTGCATTAGCTCCTGCACGTCCGAACTCTCTTCCAAATTGTCTAGATGCTCCACTAACGATGTCGTTTAATATGTTCATATTTATTTATTTTTAATGTTTTCTTCTTCTACTTCTCTAGCTTTCGATAATGCACTTGCAACTAAACCTGCTGGGATTGTTACAATTCCAACACCAATTAATAAAATGAAAAAAGTAAATATTTTCCCTCCAACTGTTATCGGATATACATCTCCATAACCAACAGTTGTTAACGTTACAATTGCCCACCAACCACTATGTATGACAGAAGTAAAAATTTCCGGTTGAGCTTTATTTTCGAAAAAGTATATCCCTGCTGATGCTAGGAAAATGAAAATAGAAGTTACTATTAAAAATAGTATTATTTCTTCTTTTACAATTTTAGCTGCGATATGAAATCTTGCTATAGCTTTGTTGTATCTAATTAATTTTAAAGCTCTAAATATTCTAAAAATCCTAAAAGCTCTTAATGATCTAAAATCATATGCACCACTAAGAAAGAAAGGGAAAATAGCAACAAAATCAATTATTCCATAAAAGCTAAAAATATATTTTAAAGGTTTTTTTGAAACGTAAATCCTTAAGAAATATTCAATAGAAAAAAATATAATACAGAATAATTCAAAATATTTTAGAATATTAATCGTGTTTTTTGAGTTATTGGGAAGGGTTTCAATTGTAAAAGCTATAAGTGATAAAAGGATTAGGATTTGAATGAAATAATCAAATATTTTACCCTTTTTAGATGTATTATCTTCTATAATGTTCCATAACTTTTCTTTCATTTTTTTATGTAAAATTAAGCTAATTAAAATACTCCTATATTGCATTTTAATATTTTATAAATAGAACTAGTTAGTTTAGTTTTTTGACTAATAATAGTATCTTTTTTGAAAGTTTTTTTTATTTTCTTTAAGGTTAAATTTACTTAAATCAAAATTCTAAAAAATTAAACTATAATTGTTACGGGTTTCCGTTTTATTCCTTTTTTAAGTAATTAAATAAACCAAAAACCCCTTCCAAATCCCCATCAACAAAAACCAACAAAAGTTTTCTGTCCTTTTCCTAAATGAGGTAGTATCTTTGCACTTTATTTTATTTATGTCTATAAACACACTTTTAATAACACCACCATTTACACAGTTAAATACTGCGTATCCTGCAACCGCTTACATTAAAGGATTTTTAGATTCTAAAGAGGTACAAACAACTCAAATGGATTTAAGTATTGAGTTATTTACCGCAGTGTTTACCAAAGAATTTATAGACGCCATTTTTAAACAAGCAGAAATGCTGGGTGGTAAAGAATTGCCTTTGGTTTGGCAACAAAAGGAAGAGTACATCAATAAAGTAGACTCTGTAATGAATTATTTACGTGTGCAAGAAGTTACGGCAGCGTATCAAATTGTGCATAAAGATTATTTGCCACACGGACACCGACGCATAAAATTAGAAAAAGATTTAAGTACCGAGTTTGGTAAATTAGGAATCTTAGACAAAGCCAAACATATTGCCACGTTGTTTGTAGAAGAATTGGGCGATTTTATCAACCAAAATGTAGACGAGTTTTTCTCATTTACACGCTATGCAGAACAAATCGGTAGAGCAGCCTCTAGTTTCGATGAGTTAGACGAATGTTTACAGTTTGAAACTACGCTGATAGAAGATGAAATGCTGTATTTGTTAGACGAAAAATTACAAGAAGACAATTATGATTTAGTTTGTTTTACAGTTCCTTTTCCTGGTAATTTATTTTCTGCGTTGCGATGCGCTCAGTTTATCAAACAAAACTATTCAACCGTTAAAATCGGAATGGGTGGCGGTTATTGCAATACCGAATTAAGACGTTTGTCGGATCCTAGAATTTTCGATTTTGTAGATTTCATCACCTTAGATGATGGCGAAGGTCCGTTGTTAAGAATTACCGAATTTATTGCAGGTAAAGTAGGCGAGGACCAACTAGAAAGAACCTATATCTGTAGAGACAACAAAGTAGTGTATGCAAATAAATTGCCCAACACTATTTTTCATCATAAAAACTTACCAGCGCCAAGTTATATTGGTTTGCCAACGGAAAAATATTTGTCTTTTTTAGATGTAATGAATCCGATGCACAGAATGTGGTCTGACGGAAAGTGGAATAAACTCACCATTTCTCACGGTTGTTATTGGAAACAATGCTCTTTTTGTGATGTTACGCTAGATTATATTAGCAATTACGAAAACACCACTGCCGATGATTTGGTAAATAAGATTGAAAAAATAATATCAGAAACCGGAATTACAGGTTTTCACTTTGTAGACGAAGCAGCGCCACCAAAAATGTTAAGAGCCTTGGCAAATAAGTTAATGGAGCGCAAAGTGTACATTACGTGGTGGACCAACATTCGTTTCGAAAAAACTTTTACACCAGAACTTTGTGCATTATTATCAAAATCGGGTTGTATTGCCGTAACCGGCGGATTAGAGGTAGCTTCGGACAGGTTATTGGCAAAGATGAAAAAAGGAGTAGATATTGGTCAGGTTGCTCGCGTTACCAAAGCTTTTGCTGACGAAAACATTATGGTGCATGCCTATTTAATGTTTGGTTTTCCTACAGAAACGGCACAAGAAACCATCGATTCTCTAGAAGTGGTACGTCAGTTATTTTACAACAATTGTATTCAGTCTGCTTTTTGGCATCAATTTGCCTGTACAAGTCACAGTCCGGTTGGTAAAAACCCAAACGAGTTTGAGATTAACATTATTGGGCCAGAATTTAAAGGATTTGCCGAGAACGATTTATATCACGAAGATCCAACAGGAGCAGCCCATCACTTATTTAGCCAAGGATTAAATACCGCTTTAAACAATTACTTAAATCACAAAGGCTTTGAAATTCCGTTGCACAAATATTTCGATTTTAAGGTTCCTAGAATCACTTTAGAAAGTAATTTAATAGCTAATTTTTTAGAAAAATAAAAGGAGTTCTTTTTTTAGAAGCTATTTCCTGCTTTCATTACTCGCTTTTTTTATTCAGAAAAAGAATAAAAAAGAGCTCAAACATGTCATTCAATCAGGGCTAGACTTGTTGGTAAGCTGTATTTATTTCTATTGACATTTCAAGCGTAGTCGAGAGCCAATTGTTATCCAAAACAATCTCCAATTGTCATTTCGACGATAGGAGAAAACGCATAACAAAAAACACCATAACTTTATGTGATTTCTCCCGAAGGTCGAAATGACAAAACTGTGTGTTTTAATTCTAACGCAAAATACCCTGATTGTCATTGAGAGGAACGAAGCAACCTCTTAATTTGTAACTCAAAACAAACAGATTACTTCGTCCTATTGTCCTCGTAATGACAGTCCATTTGTCATTGCGAGGAACGAAGAAATCTCTTAATGTGTACTCAAAACAAACAGATTACTTCGTCCTTTCGTCCTCGTAATGACACAGCATGTTTGTCATTGCGAGGTTACGAAGCAATCTCTTAATGTGCTCTCAAAATAAACAGGTTACTTCCTCGTAATGACAAAATCATTTATCTTAGAAGAAAAAACTATGAAAAAGTACCACATTTACTTTTTAACCAATAAAAATAATACTGTTCTATATATTGGAGTTACTAGTAATTTATTAAAAAGAATTTATCAGCATAAAACGAAAGAGTATAAAGGCTTTACAGCAAAATACAATTGTGATAAATTAGTGTATTTTGAAGAATATGATGATATAAATTCTGCTATAGCAAGAGAGAAACAATTAAAAGCAGGAAATAGAAAACGTAAAAATGATATCGTAAATTTAGAAAATCCTAATTGGAATGATTTGTCTGATGGTTGGTTATTTCAGTTTTAATTATCATTGCGAAGAAGAGAGTAATTTCATAATTTGTAACCTAAAATAAACAGATTACTTCGTCCTGTCGTCCTCGTAATGACAGTCCATTTGTCATTTCGAGGTTACGAAGCAATCTCTTGATTGTAACTCATAATAAACAGATTACTTCGTCATACTTCCTCGTAATGACAGTCGTTTGTCATTGCGAGGAACGAAGCAATCTCTTAACATGTAATTCAAAACAAACAGATTACTTCATTTGTACCTCATTCGTAATGACAAACCAGTTTATGTTACTTCGCATAAGCACCAGAAGAATAGGTTAACTCGTAACTATGCGTGTACACTTCAAAGACAATTCCGAAAGGATCTTCTACATAACACATTTTAAAAGGCTTATCTTCTGGGGAATATTCTCTAATTGGCATTCTTTGTTTTCCTCCGTAAGCAACAATTTTATCGACCAATGCTTCAATATTTGGATCTTGAATACAAAAATGAAAAAGACCTGTATTAAAAGGACTAAATTCTTGCGTTTCTTTAATTCCGTTCGGAAAACAAAATAACTCAACACCAATACCATCTGAAGTAGATAAATGTGCAATTTCAAATTCGGTCCAATCTTCACCAAAAACATCAATACACATTTTACCAATGGCAGTTTCTGTTTCTTTTTTAACAGTAGAAGGTTCCATTATAATATACCACCCCATTACTTCCGAATAAAATTTTACAGCCTCATTAATATTAGGAACGGTAAGACCAATATGTGAGAATGATTTAGGATATTCTTTATTTGTTTTCATAATCTATAATTTAGACTACAAATTTAACTTATATTTGCCTTTATATCAATAACTTACCAAAAAGTAGTATAGTTACCTAAACGAGTAAATTAATGATTATCAATATTATAAAAATAAAAATTTGATAGAAAAAATTACATGTCCGTTAAATTACACGATGAATTTAATAGGTACCAAGTGGAAACCTTTAATTTTATTCCATTTATTAGAAGGTGGTTTGCGTTCTGGAGTGTTGCAAAAACACATAATGGGTATTTCTAACAAAATGTTTACACAAACGGTAAGAGAGTTAGAAAAAGACGGACTTATTTCTAGGAAAGTATATCCTGTTGTTCCTCCAAAAGTAGAGTATACGCTAACAAAAAGAGGACAATCTTTAGAAGCAATTCTTAGAAGCTTAGATGCTTGGGGATTAAAAGATATAGCAGAATAATTATAAGGATTTTGTTTTATTTATTTTAAAACTCCAAACAAAAAAAACTCCAATTGTCATTTCGACGATAGGAGAAACCGCATAACAACAAACACAACAATAGCATCACTTTATGTGATTTCTCCCAAAGGTCTAAATGACAAAACTGTGTGTTTTAATTATAACGAAAAATAACCAGATTGTCATTGCGAGGTTACGAAGCAATCTGTTAATTTGTAACTCAGAATAAACAGATTACTTCGTCCTATCGTCCTCGTAATGACGGTAGGTTTGTCATTGCGAGGAACGAAGCAATCTCTTTATCTAAAAAAAGATTACTTCATTCGTTCCTTATTCGTAATGACACTCGAAACAAACCCCAATTATCAGTTCGAGCGCAGTCGAGAACCAAATGCTTTTATAAATTAAAAATTCGATTTTACTACTGCTTAAAAACAATAGTAAAACCGAATTAAAAAGTTAAGTTGCTTAACGTTTATTGAGTGCTATATAAACAACAGAATAAGTGTTAGCACAATTCCGCCAGCTGTAAAATACATTCCTTTTTTAAAAACAGGCATTTTTGGTGTATACATCCAAAAAGCAGAAAACACAAAAAACAATAAGGATGCTCCAAAAAAGATGTTTAAAAAATACAGCGGACTGTTGGTATTTGCTTTGTGTAAGTGTTCCATTTTATCAAGAATAAAAGGAAGTTGTTTTCTTTTTATAATAGCGACACCTGTTTCTTTATTATAAGTTCCATTTTTAAGATAAATAACATCACCTTCTCTTTTAACTACTTCTGCACCTTTTTTAAAGATGGGCTTTAATTGACGTTCCTTTAAATTTGGAGCCAATTTTTCTTCAGTAATAACTTCTGTTTTTAAGAAGTCGGTATTTCTGTACACCATTATAATTCCGCTTAAAGCTTACACAAACATAATTCCAGATAAAAAATATCCTAAATATCTGTGAATAATTCTAACTTGAAGTGATACTGGTGTTTTTCTTTTTGCCATGATTGTTGTGTTTTAAAATCCATTATATAGACTTTAATCTTCGTTAAAAGTTTAATGTTAATTGTGTGTTTTTTTAAGTAATGTTATTTGCTTGGTTTCATGTGAATATCCATTTGTGGAAAAGGGATGGAAATATCATTTTCTATAAACTTACGCCTTATTACCCTGCGGATATCACTCTTCATTCTATCAGAACCAAAAATAGTACTGCTATAAAATAATACTTGAAAATTTAAAGAAGAATCTCCAAAGCTTACCAATCTCGCTTCTATGTTTTTTTGACTATCTACATCTGGATGTTCTTTGGCGCTTTCTTCTAAAATTTTAATTACAAATTCTACATCACTTTCGTACGAAACACCAATATTAACTCTAAAACGATTTAAATGTGTTTGATGACTCCAATTAATTACTTTATTAGTGGTTATTAAAGAATTAGGGATGATGATAGAAATATCATCTGTATTTAATCCTTTAGAAGTACGCAAACCAATCTCTTGTATTTTTACAATATCGCCGTCTATTTCTAAAACATCAGAAACCCTAATAGATCTTTCAGAAAGCAAAATAATACCAGAAATTACGTCATTAAATGTTTGCTGTAAACCAAGACCAACACCAACCAATAAGGCTGCAGAACCCGCAATTAATATGGTTACTTTAATTCCGAAAGCTTCTAAAATAAAACCAAAAGCAATAATCCAAACTACATATTTTATAATTTGGAATAAGGAATAGATGTTTCCTTCGCTAAATTCATCTGCTCCTTTAATTCTAAATAAAGATTTTTTAAGCAACCATAACACAACTTTTGTTATGATAAAAATAAGGAGCACCATAAACAAGGTGCTAACCTTTAAGCTATATGTTCCGACACTAAAAAGTTCGAATTCTAAAATAGTTTTTAATAAATCCATATTCTTCTATTTGATAAAAATAATCTAGACACTACTTATTATGTAATAAAATACAGCAACTACAAAAGTAAGTATTAAGATGTTTATAATGATATTTTTAATCTTATCTGCTTTATACTGTTTTCTGATTTTTTCTTTTAAAATTTTCATTTCGATATTAGAAATCTCAGGAAATTCTAATTCTTGGGCAGGTTTGTCTTTTAGTAAACTTTCTCTTCTTTTTTGAAGCTCATATTTTAAAGTGCTTTTTCTGTACTTAGCAGCTTCTTGTTTTTTTATTAATGATGTTAATGCTCCAAAAGCTCCATGCATATTTAGTCTGTATTTTTACAAAACATATTTTTCAAAAATATCATTCAATTCTTTTTCTGGTTCATCACATAAACCAGGATGTGTTTTAGAACTCTGTATAATAGTACTTCTACAAGCCGCCAACCATCTAAAACGATCGGAAACATCAAAAGCACCAATTTTACCACCAGAAGCTTTTCCTTCGCAAATTAATTTCCAAGCGTTTAAATAATCATTTAAAAAATCTAATTCTAATTCCGGAGCTAACGCTTTTAATTTATCTGGATTGATGTAATATTTTATCCCTAAGAATTTTTTACGTTTAGAAAACAGAATTACACCTACATTAAAAAACTCTTCGCGTTCCACTTTTGGCACCAATCTAATAATAGCGTATTCAAAGGTAACTTTATCTTGCATCTTCCGCTTCTTTAACTAATTGATCAATCATAGAAAGTTTCGCATTTAAAAACTGAATGTACGCTGCTCTTATTTCTTTTGGCGATAAAATTTCTCCTTCATTTAATAACCAATCTTCTGGAATGTTAGCAATTATCTCATCTATAACCGCTGCATTTATCACTTTTTTAATTGCTGATGAAGCTTCTTGTAATTGTGTTGCTTTAGGCAAAAGCACATGGTCTTTAATTAAAGGAAAGGTTCTTGTTAAATGATTTTCCCAAGTTGCCCAATTATGATGAAAATAAAAGCTAGCTCCGTTATCAATAATCCAAAGCTCATTATTCCAGTTTAAAAGATTGGTATTTTTTGCAGTCCTATCTATATTGCTGATTAAGCTATCTAAAATAACAACTTTAGAAGCTGTTAGTGAATCTACTTTAGAAACCAAAGGATCATAAGTAATTGCACTCGATAAAAAATGCAGTCCTAAATTTAAACCAACACTAAATTTTAGTAAATCCTGAATTTCTTCATCAGGTTCCGTTTTACTAAAAGAATCATCTAAGTTCATAAAAACCAATTCAGGTACTTTTAATCCTATTGCTCTTGCAAGTTCCCCACCGATAAATTCTGAGATCAACGCTTTTTTACCTTGTCCCGCACCTCTAAACTTTAGTACATATAAAAAACCATCATCTGCTTTTACGATTGCAGGCAAAGAACCACCTTCTCGTAAAGGTTGTAAGTATTGTACAACATTTACGGTTCTAATATCAATTGTATTCATAAAGACTAAATTATACTAATTCTATAAATTGTAGATAAAAAAGAAAAAATTGTTTTTAAAAAAATCTAATTCAGATGTGTTTTTCTTATTTCTGATATTCATCAAAAGTACCATCAGAATAAAAAACAACAATACGTTGTATTTTTTTTCCAACAGTTTCAGTCGGAGTTTCATTAAAAAAAGTTGGAGCAGTGGCTGCCTTAGTTTCTGAATTTTTAGGAAAACTACCTTTTCCATTTAACAACCAATACATATCTACATCACTAAATTCTGATGTAACTTTTAGAATAAAATCTAAACTTGGTTTATTTCTTCCAGACAAAATATGAGAAATACTAGATCGCTGAACACCCACTTTATCTGCAAACATAGAGGCGGATAATTGATGAAATTCCATGACCTGCTTTAAACGCGCAGTAAATTCAGATATGTTTACCATTGTAATATTGTTTCTTTATACAAATGTATACAATCTAATCTTACTAACAAAAGATATAATTGTAAACAGTAAATAGTTGGTTTTTAAAGGTAAACTTAAACTTTAAATAAAGTCTATAAGCAGCTTAATTATAGTATTTTATTTTTTAATTATAAAAATTTACTATTCAATTTCACATGACATTGACCAAGATAGCAGTGGTTACAGTTTGCAATTTACAACGGTAACATCTGTATCTCGAAACAAGATTTACATTTGTAACAATTAGTGAATTTACAATTGTAACTTGTAAACTATTAACAATTGTAACAGTAAAAATGGTAACGAAATGTTCTTGTAAAAACGGATTAGAATAGAATATTTAAATGAATTTTTGAAGCTTATTTTTATCATAATAATATCTATATGATTAAATTTATATGATAGCTAACTTTTAAAAATTCTTTATTTTTGAAAAAAAAATACATCAGCACAACATGAATACTTTACCAATTGATTTTTTAGAAAATATTTATTCCACAGAAAAAGAAAACACTTTACATGGAAAATGGATTACCTATAAAGACATCGAAAATTTATTTTCTAAATACACTTCAAAATTTGAAGTTTCTCAAATTGGTACATCCGAAGAAAACAGACCTATTCAACAATTAAAAATAGGTACAGGTTCTAAAAAAATATTATTATGGTCTCAAATGCATGGAAATGAAAGTACAGGTACAAGAGCATTATTCGACCTTTTTAACTGTATTCTAAATTCATCTGAAGGTACTTTTCATAAAATACTAGAAGAATGTACGTTGCTTTTTATACCGATGTTAAACCCTGATGGAGCGTTGGCATATACAAGAGTTAATGCAAATAATGTTGATTTAAATAGAGATGCAGTAAACAGAGAAGCGAAAGAAAGTAAACTTTTACGCAGTATATTAGAAGAATTCAATCCGCAGTTTTGTTTTAATCTGCACGATCAAAGAACTATTTTTAGTGTAGAAGGCACCAAAAACCCCGCAACGATTTCCTTTTTAGCACCTTCGGAAGAAATTACTAGAGCACTTACCAAAGGGAGAATTGCGACAATGGATGTTATTGTGAGTATGAATAATATGTTACAAAACGTGATTCCTAATTTTGTAGGTAGATATACAGATGAGTTTTACCCAACAGCAACAGGGGATAATTTTCAAAAATTAGGATACAATACTATTTTAATTGAATCTGGTCATTATCCTGATGACTATAATAGAGAAGAAGCAAGGAAATACACTTTCTTTTCGATACTTCAAGGGTTGCATCATATTGCAAATGAAACTACGTTTATCAATTACGAGAATTACTTCAATATACCTAATAATGATAAAATTTTCTACGATCTAATACACAGATATGAAGACTCTTATAATGATGTTGCTTATCAATATGAAGACAAAATAATTGACGGAAAGTTTGTTTCAAAATTAAACAAAGTAGATGAAAAAAGTTTAAATTCTAAAATAGGGCACTCCGAAATCGTTTTCGGAGGTAAAAAAGTTTAAGTATTTGTTAGTTTTGTGTTCGTTTAATTAAATTAAATTCATAAATTTGCGTAGTAATTTGAATAATACGTAAAAAAATGAAAAAATTTATATTAGACGAAATAGATCATCAAATTTTAGATGTGTTAATTGAAAATGCAAGAACTCCATTTACCGATATTGCAAAACAATTATTAGTATCTGCGGGTACAATTCACGTACGTGTAAAAAAGATGGAAGACGAGGGTATTATTCAAGGATCTACACTTACTTTAAATTATGAGAAAATGGGGTATTCTTTTATAGCACATGTAGGTGTCTACTTAGAGAAAACATCTATGACTCAGAATGTTATTGCAGATTTAAGAAACATTCCTAATGTTACTGTAGCTTATGTAACTGCTGGTAAATACAATATTTTCTGTAAAGTTAGAGCCAAAGGAACCAACGATGCAAAAGATATTATTTATAGAATAGATGATATTCCTGGAGTAAATAGAACAGAAACAATGATCGCTTTAGAAGAAAGTATCAACGATAAAAAGAGAATGATGCACGAGATTTTTCAACAATTGTAAGCTTCTTTTTTAAATGTTATAAAAAAACCTTATCAGTAAAATGATAAGGTTTTTTTATGAATTCTATCTCTTAATCTGTATGTTTGTTAGCATAAGTGTAAAATCTACAATTTATGTCTTCAAAAATTGATTTTATTAAACCCGCTTCCATACATAACGCAATGTTATTAAGCCTCTACAAAAGCATGTTAAAACCTCGTTTAATAGAGGAAAAAATGCTGATTCTTTTACGGCAAGGAAAAATATCTAAATGGTTTTCTGGTATTGGTCAAGAAGCAATTTCTGTGGGCGTTACAGCTGCATTAGAAAAAGATGAATATATTTTGCCAATGCATAGAAATCTAGGTGTTTTTACGACTAGAGAAATTCCTTTGCATAGATTATTTTCTCAATGGCAGGGTAAAATGAACGGTTTTACAAAAGGCAGAGATAGAAGTTTTCATTTTGGTACCCAAGAATACAATATTGTAGGCATGATTTCTCATTTAGGTCCGCAATTAGGTGTTGCAGACGGAATTGCATTGGCCAATTTATTACAAAACAATAATAAGGTCTGTGCTGTGTTTTCTGGCGAAGGCGCTACTAGTGAAGGTGATTTTCATGAAGCATTAAACGTAGCTGCAGTTTGGAACTTACCTGTTTTATTCTGTATTGAAAATAATGGCTACGGACTATCTACACCAACTTTAGAGCAATTTAAATGCAAAAATATTGCAGACAAAGGAATTGGTTACGGAATGGAAAGCCACATTGTTGATGGTAATAATATTTTAGAAGTCTATGCTAAAGTGAGCGAATTGGCAAAAAGTGTTCGAGAAACTCCAAGACCTATTTTGTTAGAGTTTAAAACTTTTAGAATGCGTGGTCATGAAGAAGCAAGTGGTACTAAATATGTACCGCAAGCGGATTTAGACTTTTGGGCAGCTAAAGATCCTGTAGAAAACTATCAAGAATTTCTTAAAAACGAAGGTATTTTATCCGAAGAGCTAGAAGTTACTCTTAAAAAAGAAATAGTCCATGAAATAAATAAACACCTACAAATTGCTTTTGATGAGGAAAAAATAATTCCACATTTAGAAACTGAATTGAATGATGTGTATCAGAATTATAAATTTAACCATATTGAACCTTCCATAGAAAAGAAAAAAATCAGATTTGTAGACGCCATTTCTGAAGGCCTAGAACAATCCATGGAAAAACATACTGATTTGATAATCATGGGACAAGATGTTGCGGAATATGGTGGTGTTTTTAAAATTACAGATGGTTTTGTTGCTAAATTCGGAAAAGAACGTGTTAGAAATACACCTATTTGTGAATCTGCAATTGTTTCTGCCGCGTATGGTTTGTCTGTAAACGGAATGAAAGTCGTAGTAGAAATGCAATTTGCAGATTTTGCTTCCTCTGGCTTTAACCCAATTGTAAATTTATTAGCTAAATCTCATTATAGATGGCAGCAAAAAGCTGATGTAGTCATTAGAATGCCTTGTGGAGCAGATATTGGAGCAGGCCCTTTTCATAGTCAAACCAATGAAGCTTGGTTTACCAAAACTCCGGGATTAATAGTAGTATATCCTGCATTTCCTCAAGATGCAAAAGGCTTGTTAATTGAAGCTATAAACAATCCTAACCCTGTACTTTTCTTTGAACACAAAGCATTATATCGATCTGTTTATCAAGAAGTATCAAAGAATTATTTTACGACAGAAATAGGAAAAGCTGCACATGTAAAAGAAGGAACACAACTTACAATTATTAGTTATGGTGCTGCAATACATTGGTGTTTAGAGGTTTTAGAAAAACATAAACACATTTCTGCTGATCTTATTGACCTTAGAACTTTACAACCATTAGACGTAGCAACAATTTATGCATCCGTAAAGAAAACAGGGAAAGCCATTATAGTACAAGAAGATTCTTTGTTTGGCGGAATTGCGAGTGATATTGCTGCTTTAATCAACGAAAATTGTTTTGAACACCTAGATGCTCCTGTAAAAAGGCTCGCGAGTTTAGAAACACCTATTCCGTTTGATAAAAATTTAGAAAATCAATATTTAGGAAAAAATAGAATAGAAATGGCTATTTTAAATTTGATGGAATATTAAAAATTGTTATTTTTAGAACTTAAACAACTACTAATGAACAACAAACAAATCACCCTAAAAAATCGTCCGCAAGGTACACCAGACAATAATACTTGGCAATTTGAAGAAAACCCAATTCCCGCTTTAAAAGAAGGAGAAATTTTAATTCAACAACATTATATTTCTCTAGATCCGGCAATGCGTGGTTGGATGAATGACACCAAATCATACATTCCGCCTGTAGCATTAGATAGTGTTATGAGGGCAGGTTCTATTGGTAAAGTCATTAAAAACAACAACAATCCTAATTTTCAAATTGGCGATTGTGTTTCTGGTTGGGGAGGCGTTCAGCAATTTATTGTTTCAGACGGAAAAGGATGTTTTAAGGTGGATGAAAAAATAGCTCCAATGCCAGCTTATCTTGGTGTTTTAGGCATGCCTGGTATGACAGCTTATTTTGGCATTTTAGAGGTAGCAAATATAAAAGAAGGAGATATTGTATTGGTTTCTGGTGCGGCTGGTGCTGTGGGGAGTATTGTTGGTCAGATTGCAAAAATTAAAGGTTGTAGAGTAATTGGTATTGCTGGCGGAAAAGAAAAATGCGATTATATTGTAAATGAGTTAGGTTTTGATGCAGCTATCGATTATAAATCAGAAAATATTTATACCGCATTAAAACAAAAATGCCCAAAAGGAATTGATGTTTATTTTGACAATGTAGGAGGAAAAATTTTAGATGCAGCTTTAAGTAAATTACGCATGAGAGCAACGGTGGTAATTTGTGGTGCAATTTCTCAATACAACAACAAATCTAAAGTAACTGGCCCAAGTAATTACTTGTCTTTATTGGTTACACGCTCTACCATGAAAGGAATGGTGGTTACAGATTATACAAAAGATTTTGGCAAAGCAGCGAGACAAATGGCTATTTGGTTAAAAGAAGGCAAACTAAAGTCTCGAGAAGATGTTTATGAAGGAATCGAGAATTTTCAAGAAACCTATAACAGGTTATTTTCTGGAGAAAAGAAAGGTAAACTAGTATTAAAAGTAATAGAGTAGTGGAGTTAGAACATTTTTTTCAGTGTCCATATTGTTGGGAAGAAATCTCAATGATTTTAGACCAAAGCGTGTATCAGCAAACCTATATAGAAGATTGCGAAGTTTGTTGTAATCCTATAGAAATTACACCAATTTTTGAAGAAGGAGCATTGGCTAGTTTCAATGCACAGTCTATAGAACAATAATTATTACACAGAGATTTACAAAGATGTTTTTGAAAAAAAAACTCCGTAAAACTCTGTACTTTTTCTCTGTGAATCTCTGCGAAACAACTTATTTACTCAACAGGGTTTTTCCAAGAAAAAGCTTTAAATAAAGCAATCCAATCTTCAGAAAAAGAAGCTTTTAAGGTTAACTCTTCATTCGAGAAAGGATGTTTAAAAACTAATTGACCCGCATGTAAAAACATATTTTTCCAACCAAAGTTTTCTTCAAACATTACATCATGATTCTTGTCTCCATACTTTGTATCACCAATTAAAGGGTGACTTATTTTATTGGAATGCACTCGTAATTGATGCATTCTTCCTGTTTTTGGAGATAGCTCTACCAAACTATAGCGAGAAGAATCATACGGTTTTACAGGAATGTCTAAAGTAACTTGCTCTAGCGTTTTTAAGTGTGTTAGTGCCTCTTTATGCACATTTGCATCTCTTCCTTTTACTGGAGAATCTATAACTTTTGTTTCTGGAGAAAACCCACGAACCACTCCGTAATACGTTTTCTGAATTTCATTAGCTGTAAAAAGATCTTGAAACTTAGAAACAAACTGTGTTTCTTTTGCAAGCAGAATAATTCCAGAAGTTTTTCTATCCAATCTATGAATAGGATAAAATTTACCACCTATTTGCTCATCTAATAGTTGTAGAAGCGATTTTTCATCAGCAACATTTCTAGAATGATGTGCATGGTGTACAAGTACATTATTAGGCTTATTAACGCAAATAATATACTCATCTTGATAAATTATAGGGATTTCCATAAATAATTATAATAATTTTTGAAGTTGATACTCTAATTCTGTTATTGAAATTTTTTCTTTAATAATACCTCCGTTTCCGTCAATCAACACCATATAAGGAATTGTTTTAACTCCGTACATAGTAGATATTCTACCGAAATCATCAAAGATATGATGCCAACTCAACATTTGATCTTGCTCAATACCTTTTTTCCAATCTTCTCTGTTTTTATCCTCAGAAACAGTAAGAATTGTAAAACCTTTGTTTTTATAAGTATGGTAGAGTTCCCGAACTTTAGGCATTGTCATTCTACAAGGTCCACACCAACTCGCCCAAAAATCTATGAGCACTAATTTTTTACCTTTTATAATTGATTCCAAAGAAATTAACTCTCTATTTAAGCCATCACCAGAAAACATAATAGCAGGTTTTCTGTATATTTTATTAGCTTGAGCAATTTTTATGGTTTTAGCCAATTCATCCTCAACAATTTTTTCCAATCTTTTAATCTCTTCAACTAAAACACTTTTTAGAATAGTCGTTTTTGAAATTTCCGTATTGTTTACTAAGTTTTTAAGTTCTTCTAAACTAAAGTTTTGTGTTGTTAAAAAAAGAGTATTAGATAGCAGGTTATTTGCATTTGACATAACATAGTCTGTCGTTATCTTTTTCTCCTCAATCTCAAGTTCCTGAACTGATTTCTGTAGGAAATCTGATGTGATTTCACCAAGCATAAACTTGTCTAATAATGCTAATTTTTCTGTATTTAAATGGTTTTTTAAGTTATTGAAAGTAAGTTGTTTTGTGTTTAGATCACCACCAGAAACTATTGTATTGTCATCATTTAAAACAACAGTATAACTGCTGTTTTCTAAAATGATGATATGTTTTTCTCTTTGATTTCTTACTTGTAACTGATGAATCTCTGGTTGATTTAAAAAGCCTTTAAAATGAAAAGCGTTATTGATTACTTTCGAGGAATCTATTTTTTTGTTTTCACCATTGATTAAATAAACAAGAGCAGCATTGGTTGTATGAGGTAAAGCACCATTAATGCTATACCCTTTATAAACTTCTTCTTTCTTATCGATTAAATTACAAGAAGTTAATAATAGAAAAACACAAAAGATTAGCAATTTAGGCATAAAATATATTTAACATTCATCTAAAATAAAGAACAGAGCAAAATACTATTATTTCTACAGTATTATTGTTTTTTTTACCTTTTATCCCTAATGAAATTAAGCAAAAAAGGCTATTACAGTACATTTAGAATTAATTTCTCCTTAATTTAAGAATTAGAATTAATAATAAAGAGATCATCCCACAAACAAAAAAACCAAGAAATAGAGGTAAAGCTGTATCAGTTATATAACTACCAATAAAAGTAGCAATTGGCACCGCCATAATTGTAGAAACAAAACCATTAATTGCTGCACCCACACCTGCAATGTGCCCAATTGGCTCCATGGCTAAAGCTCTTGTATTTCCAAACAAAAATCCGATGGAAAAAAATTGCAATCCAAAAAAGATCAATAAAATATAAATATTAGGATTTGATTCTCCATAGAAAAATAAAATATAAATAAGAGAAACAACCGTAAACATTACTGTAAAAAAGGAAACTAATTTAAACATCCCCATTCTTACTACTAACTTTCCGTTTAAAAAAGTAGCCAACCCAATACTAATTGCCAAACATGCAAAAATAAAAGGAAATTCTTCTTCTAAATGGTACTGCTCTACAAAAATATGTTGACTAGCACTTAAATACACCATAAAAGATCCGGTAATAAAACCAGAAAATATGGTGAAAATTACAGCATACTTATATTTTACAAACTCCTTAAGACCTTCTACAAAAAGCGCTAATTTAAATTTCTTTCTTTTTTCTAAAACCAACGTTTCTGGCTGTCTTTTCCAAACCCAAAGCATGATAAAAACCCCAACAATTAACTGACTATAAAATATAGATTTCCAGCCATAAGCATCTAATAATAGCTTTCCTAAAGCAGGCGCTATAACAGGTATTAAAAGAAAAATAACAGTAATAAAAGACATCACTCTCGCCATATAATTGCCGCTAAAACGATCTCTAACCATGGCGATACTTATGGTTCTTGGAGCAGACAATCCAACACCTTGCAGTAGTCGCCCAACAATCATCATTTCTAGATTGGTTGAAAAAAGGCAAATAAAACTGGCGAGTACAAAAACGGTGAACCCTACATAAATAATAGGTTTTCTACCAAAACTATCGGATAATGGCCCGGAAATAAGCTGTCCGAAACCAATACCTAAAAAAATCATAGTTATAAATAACTGATTGTTTTTAGGATCTACAATATGTATGGTTTTACTGATTTCTGCAACTGCAGGCAATAATGCATCTATTGCAAAGGCAACTAAAGACATTAAAGATGCCATTACAATAATAAATTCCGATTCTGATTTTTGTCTAATTTTCACAAGGCAAAAGTAGTTTTATTTATACTCTAAAAAGAGAGAAAACACCTAAAAAAAACACAAAAATAAAGGCTGCTAAATTAGCAGCCTTTATATATATTCTTATATGAAATATTTATTCTCTACCTATTTCATTGATGGCAGCATTATTTCCAACTCCTTTTGGGTTTTCTCCCCATTTATTTTCACCGTTTTGAGAATCTGTACACAATATTACTAATAACCAGATTGGTCCTGCTAATGGAATAAGTGAAACTAAAAAGAACCAACCACTTTTTCCTGTATCATGTAATCTTCTTACCATAACAGCTAAACTTGGTACTATTAACGCTAAAGTATAAATATAACTTAATGCTGCTAAAGAAGGAACATCAATAGCCAAACCAATACCTGTAAAAACAACAGTTATTGCAATTGAAAAGATGGCATTAAACAGTGTAAACATCCAATATTCTTCTCTTCTAGCTCTTCCGTTAAAATCTGCATAATGTTCTTTTACTACTTTTAAATACCAATTCATTTATTTTATTTTTAATAATTAGACTATTCTTGACCTATTTGATTAATTTCCGTACTATTTCCTTCACCCTTCGGGTTTTCTCCCCATTTATTTTCACCAGCCACACTATTTGTGCAAGCTAGATAAAAGTTATAAAATGGTATTAACATATACCAGCCACTTTTACCAACGTCATGCATTCTTCTTGCGGTAACAGCTAAATAAGGTATCAATACAGCTAAACTATAAAGTGTTTCAAGATATCCATCTTCACCTAAATCGCCATAATTGGTACCCAAAACTTTGTCTAGAAACATAAAACCGATAGAAATAATCGTATTAAACAAAACAAACATCCAGTATTCTTGACGTCTTGCTCTTCCTTTAAAGTCAGAATACTGTTTTAATACTTTTATATACCAATTCATTTTGTAATGTTTTTTTTCTTTTATTAAGCTGACAAATATATTATTTATTCTTTACCAACAGCATTAATCTCATCATTTTTGCACCATTTTTTAAGCAATCATCTTATTTATTGATGTATCACAACGATCTTCCATTTATTGATCCATCAATCAAAATACACCAAATTAAAACAATCAAATTTACAGACAATTCATCGTCCTTCTCTTCAATATCTTATCTTAAAATAGTCCTCTAGATTTAAGTTCTAAATATTTGTTAATCGTATCTCCTGTTAGGTTTTCTGGTTTTGTTAAAACAGATTGAATTCCGTATTTTTTTAATTCTTTTACAATACTTCTTTTTTCGTACATAAATTTCTCAGCAATAATACTGTCATAAACCCCTAAAACGTCTTCACTTGGTTGTGTTGTTAAGGTTTCTAAATCGGTATTTTCAAAAAACACTACTAATACCAAATGGTTTTTAGCCAACGCTCTTAAATAGGGGAGTTGTCGCTTTAAACCATCCATAGTTTCAAAATTGGTATATAAAATTAATAAACTTCTATGAGTAATTTTTCGCTTTACTACCGCATATAATGTACTAAAGTCCGATTCTGAGAAATCTGTTTTTATATTGTGCAATGCCTCTGAAATTAAACTCATTTGAGAGTTCCTTTTTTCTGCAACCACCCAATCTTCCAACTTTGTTGAGAATGATAGCATACCAGCCTTGTCTTGTTTTCTTAAAATAACATTGCTAATTGCCAAAGTGGAATTGATGGCATAATCTAACAAACTTAAATTATTGAAATGCATTTGCATAGCCCGCCCTTTATCAATAATAGAATATACGGGTTGCGATTTTTCTTCTACATATTGATTGATCATTAACTGATTTCTCTTTGCAGTTGCTTTCCAGTTTAAAGAACGAATATCATCACCAGATACATATTCTTTAATTTGCTCGAACTCTAAAGAATGACCAATTCTACGCACTTTTTTGGTTCCGTATGAAATAGCGTCGTTATTAAAGGCTCTAAAATCGAATTCTCTTAACTTTAAAAAAGAAGGATAACATTTAAGTTCTTTTTCTTCTCCTAAAACATATTTTTTAGTTGCCAATTGCAAAGGTGAACTCACAAATACATTGATATTCCCAAATAAATAAACACCTCTTTCCGTAGGAGTTAAATCGTAATGAATTGTTTTTTCTTCTTTGTTTGTTAAAATTAAATTGAAAATAAAATCTCTTTTTTGAAATTGATACGGAATTTCCTCAATAATAGAAAGATGTGCTTTAAAATTATATTGATTTTGCAATTGCATCGAAATTTTATTTACATCTCCATTCGATAATCTTTCCGGTAAATACCGATTTACCGTAATTGCGTTCTTGGTGTTGTATAAAATAAAAATATCAACCAAAACCAATACAACTATTATAAATAGTAACACTTTAGAGATTTCAAAAAAGATAGGTATAAAAAAACCAACAACAAAAAAGAGGGCAATTCCTCCTAGAATGTAGAAAAATCGGTTGTTTAAGAATAAAGTGTTGTATAAATTTTTCAAAAAATGTGTAATTGTTTATTTGTATTCGTTTCTTTTTGTCATTGAGAGGAACGAAGCAATCTCTACTTAACAAAGAACTAAATAACAAACAGATTACTTCGTTCCTCGTAATGACGTGTATTTTTATCCATGTCAGTCTAAGATTTATCGAAGACTTTCTACTTGTTTTACTGATAATTGATTACTGGTCAACAAAAACTACCTCGGAATCTCTACCGCTTCAATAATTTGCTCTATAATTTGATTACTCGTTAAACCTTCCATTTCTCTTTCTGGCGTTACAATTACCCGATGTTGTAATACAGGTATGGTGGCTCTTTTAATGTCTTCTGGTGTTACAAAATCTCTCCCTTCAATGGCAGCAAATGCTTTTGATGCACCTAAAATAGCAATACTTGCTCTTGGTGATGCTCCTAGATACAAGAACGAATTAGAACGTGTATTGACTACAATATTCGCGATGTATTTTAGTAAATTCTCTTCAATTTTAATTTGATTTACTAAATTTCTAAATTCATTTATTTTAGCACCCGTAATTACAGTTTCAATTTTACTTGCTTTCGTTGTGTTTTCTAAAGCTTGTTCTTTTAAAAGAATTTCTAATTCTTCTTCAGCATTTGGGTAATCGACATTTATTTTGAATAAAAAACGGTCTAACTGTGCTTCTGGCAATCTATAAGTACCTTCTTGCTCAATAGGGTTTTGCGTTGCTAGAACCACAAAAGGTTCTTGCAATTTAAAAGTTTGTCCGTCTATAGTAATTTGCTTTTCTTCCATTACTTCAAACAAAGCGGCTTGCGTTTTTGCTGGCGCTCTATTTATTTCATCGATTAAAATCATGCTTGAAAAAATAGGCCCTTTTTTAAACTCAAATTCAGACGTTTTTACGTTAAAAACAGAAGTCCCTAAAATATCCGAAGGCATTAAATCTGGTGTAAACTGAATTCGACTAAAACCAACATCAATAGTTCTTGCTAGTAATTTTGCAGTTATGGTTTTGGCAACTCCAGGTACGCCTTCAATCAACACATGTCCATCTGCAAGCAGTGCAACGATCAATAAATCCATCATGTCTTTTTGACCGACAATTACTTTTTGTAATTCTTTTTTTATCTTAAAAACACTCTCCTGTAATTCCGATAAATCTATTCTATTTTCAAAAGAAATACTTTCTTGTATTTCTCCATTATTTGCTGTTTCCATATCTTATTATTTTAAGAAATTTTCAATCATTTTATGTAACACAATCAATTCTTCTTCAATACATTCTGGCTTCTTATTTAAAGTAATGATTGTATTTACTAAATATTTTGTTTTTTGCAATTCATTTCCAGATTTAGATGCTAATTTCTCTATAAAATCGCTGTTTAAATTGGTGGTATCTAAAAGGTATTTAGAACGTACTTTCTCTAAAAAGTAAGCTATTTTTTTATCTACTAAATTCTTATGATCTTGTTCTTTTAAATACAAATTGGCAATGGTTTGTGTAAAGGCTACCGTCGAATTTTTTAAAGGTTCTATAACCGGAATTGGACGCTGTTTTCTTCTTGCGTTGAAAAGCATAAATAACAATACTCCAATTATAGAAACAAACAAGAACCACTTTAATGTTGGGTGCTCTAAAAAGAATTTAAACACATTAGAATCATCCTCTTTTTTATCTTCATATTTACTTGACTTTATCTGTGGATCCCAAATAACGGCTGCATTTGGTAAATATGAAAATACATTGGCTGCATATGCTTCTTTATCATTTAACAAATAATAATTGGTAAAGGAAATGGGGTGTATGTGCAGATAAAAAGCTCCTTTACCGTGATGAATTTTAATAAAATTAGGTACTTTCTCTCCATCAACCGCAAAGGTTCCTAAGACACTGGTGGTGTTCTCATCGTATTGTAAAAAGTAGTTTCTTCTAATGTTTCTATCAAAAGAAAAAGAAGTCTTAGAAAACGACTTATTATTTAACTCAAAAGTTCCTTTTAACTTTTTTAAATCATTTACAGCATATACGTTTTTATCTAAATTATTAGTAGTGAATTTTAGAGATGTTTTTAAACTGTCTTTAAAACTATTAAATGCTAAAAAAACGTTATTTCCCTTAGATACAAAGCTTAAAAGCTCTGTAACACCTGTATTTGTCAATTTATAACCACTATGTTTTATAGCAACATAATTGTGTGTTTTAGTGCTATCAAAATCTGAATTGAAAGCTAAATAATCATATATATTTTCTTTTAACAAAGAAACTTCTTGGTCTTTAAAAAGGTTTTCTGCTTCATTGTAAATAATGTAATTGCCAAACGGACTTTTCTCTTTCTCTTTAAAATTCTCATTCCAATCTGTTTTATTACAACCTATTAGTGTAAATAACAATAGGAGTGAAGCGTATTTTTGTAAACGTTGTAGTACCATTATTTTAAAGATTTTTTAAAAGATTGATACTTGCTTTCTGCCAACTTAAAGTTGGTTTCATCTATGGGGAAATCTCCATACCAAACATAAGAATAGACATACGATAAATATGAAAAATCAGTTCTTGTAGTGGTATTTTCAATTTCGAAAAGGTATTCTGAATTGGTTTTATCTTTATGATAATCAATCAGTTTCTTGTCTGATAATACTTTTAAAACCGACAAGTAATAATATCGAATTGCCAATCGATACTCTTTATTGTGAATGGCATTCTGTAACAAACCATCAATATCTGTTTCATGAATATCTTCATCTTCATAAATCAACTTTTTTGCTACTTTCTTTTTAGACTTTTTAAAATTCCAAAAACTAGCATCTGTACCTAAAAAGGTTTTTAAAACGATAAATATGATTATTGCGCCTAATAAAAAAGGGAAAATAGTGCTGATAAAAAATAAAAACGCCCCAACAAAAGGATTATCGCCAGTAGAATGCTCTTTTACCTTTGGCTCTTCTATGTCTTCTTCTGTATATTGAAACTCTTTGTCATTGTATTTTTCCTTTACATTTTCTGTAAAGGTTCTTTTTTGGGCATTATCGATTGTTTTCTGATAATGAATCGTGTCTTTTTCAAATAAACTAAGACTATCATTATCAACTTGTCCAAAAGCAATAGAAGTAAAAAGCACGACTAAAAGAAATATCCTTTTCTGCATTAACGTAGTTGGTGTTTATTAGCTACCTTAAAAGGTAATATTAAGTAATAATAACTAATAGAAACTAAGCTAAAACCAATAATAGCAAAGCATAAAATTGTGGGCATAATATTAGAATATCGTGTAATATAACCTTCTAAAAACGCTGCGACTAAGGTAAACGGAATGGTACTTATAAAAATATAAAAACCTGCTTTCATACCACGTTTAAAAGACTCAAAACGTTTGTAAGCTCCTGGAAACAAAATACTAGCACCAATTATATAACCTGCAGCAGCTTCTATAATCATACTAAAAATTTCGTAAGTTCCATGAATCCAAATTCCTTTTAAACTATCGAACAAACTATTATTCTGATAAAAAAAAGCTTGAAAAACGGCAACCATTATAGCATTATACACTACGTAAAACCCAGTTCCGATACCTATAAACAACCCAGATAAAAACATATTTAAACCAACACGTTGGTTGTTATCATAAATTCCTATAAAAGTCCCCCAATTGCTACCTCCTTTATAGATCGCCATGGCATCGCCACTTTCTATATTTTCTAAAGTTTGATCTATATAATTGTTTCCTAAAATCTGTCTTGCAAATGAAGTGTCATTTAAAGTTGATAACAATCCAATAAAAAAACAAGCAAAAAAGACAATGAATGATAAATAAATATATTTTCTGTATTGGTAGGCGAGTAGTGGTACTTTGTCAAAAAAGAAATATAATAAAACATTTTGGTTGCGTCTTTTTGAGTGATATACTTTATCAAAACTAGACTTTGCTAATTTATTTAAATACTGAGTAACTTTACTTTTTGGGTAGTAGGTTTGGGCATACACCAAATCATTCATGATTTTTATATGCAGGTTTGCAATGTCATCTGGACTTTTTTTCTCTTTATTTGAAAAACCTTGTTCAAATTCGAGCCATTTTTCTTTATTTTGCTTTATAAAAGCGACCTCTCTCATATAGAGCGAATTTAACCATTGCATGAAAAGACTCCAAATAAAAACAGCACAAAATGTAAACATCAATTTTACCCTTGCAGACGTTGGGCAAAGGCTATTTGCTTTTGGTGTAGATAATGTTGTAAAGTTTGCGTATCTCTATTTTGCTATAGAAATTTTAGATTTTAGCATGTTTAAAACTGCTTTGGAAGGAGATTCTTGGTCTATTAAAGCTATAGATGTACTTATTTTTTTACCAATTACATTTTATTCTTTGTACTCCGAATTATTGTTAGACGGACAAACCGTAGGAAAAAAATTATTCCATTTAAAAGTCATTAATATTGATGGTTTTAAACCATCTACAACCGATTTTATCATCCGTTGGTTTTTACGAATGGTAGATTTTAATCTGTTTACTTTATTATTTGTCTATGTTGCTTCGTTAGGACTTGATGGTGAGATTGTTTTATTAATGTTGTTGTTTTTCTTTGGTAAAATGATTGGTTTCTTTTTAGTGTTATTTACGGATAATAACCAGCGTTTTGGAGATATTATTGCCAATACGGTTGTTATTTACTTAAAAGATGAAGTAAAATTTTCTGAAACTATTTTAGAAAATATTTCTAATACGTATGTGCCAACGTATCCGAATGTGATTAAATTGTCGGATAATGATGCACGTATTATTAAAAATACGTTTCGTTCTGCAAAGAAATTTAATGATTTTAAAACATTGATTAAACTGCGTTCTAAAATTTTAGAAGTTACCGGAATTAAATCTGTTCATAAAAGTGATACCGAATTTATAGATGTGGTTTTAAAAGATTATAATTTTTACACACAAAACATGTAATTTGTGTGTAAAATAAATTTACAGAGCATTTTTATTTTATAAAACAAACGAGTGCTTGGTGCGGCTATTTTGCATAACGGTTAATTATAGATACATTTTATTTCAAAAATGCTAATCGCTGAGAATTGTTTAAAAAAATAGTTTCTTGATAATTGTACAGAATATTTAATTTAACGAGAAGCTCTATTTTACATAGTATCATTATATCTACAAATTAAAATTATTTTAACGAAGCCACAATTATGTTAAATATCGCCCAAAATCGCTGTTTTGCTAATCGCTATAATGTGTATTATAATTTATATTATGTTAAATAGGTTTTTTAACAACACTCTCTTCTATAATAACCACCATTAATTTTAAACATGAAAAAAAAGTTATTTACAAGCATATAATATTATCCACTATCTCTTCTTATTCAATAAATAAAAGTTGAAATAAAAAACGATAAAAAAAAACTTATTATCTCTTCATTAAAAAGTGTTTAACTTCATTGGTAAAATGTTAAACAAATATTATATCTTTACAATATCACTATAAAATTGAATCCAATAAAAAATTATCGATATGTTCGGAATATTTAAAAAGAAAACAGCCAAAGAAACTTTATATAAACAATATCAAAAATTGACTAAAGAAGCGCATGCATTATCTACTAGCAATAGAAAATTAAGTGATCAAAAAGTATTTGAGGCTGAAGAAATAATGAAAAAGTTAGAGAAAATTCAATAATAGCTTATGATTTTACCATCTAAAATAACCACAACACAATCTTTAAAAAATAACGTAGCTACTACTGTGGACGTAAATAAAGAATTAACAGAAAGACAGCTAGATAGAATTATAGAAATGGCTTGGGAAGATCGTACCCCTTTTGAAGCGATAAAATTCCAGTTTGGTTTTGCAGAAAAAGAGGTTATAAAACTAATGCGTAAAACGCTTAAGGAATCTAGTTTTAAACGCTGGCGAAAACGTGTAAATAGTTGTGTTAGCACAAAGCACTTAAAAAAAAGAAGTCAAGATATCACTCGTTTTAAATGTACTAGGCAACGTGCTATTTCTGGTAACAAAATAAGTAAACGTTAATCCATCATTATCAATAAATTGAAGAAGAAATAGCTTGTTTATTTACCGTAAAAGACTACTACCTTTCTTTCTTCACTTTTGGAAAAAATGTAAAAAAGAATTGCTATTTTGATAAATGAAGCCGTAAATATTGTTTGGTTAAAAAGAGATCTTCGTTTGCAAGATCATAAATCGTTGTATTTAGCAGAAAAAGCAGGTATTCCGTATATCATTATTTATCTTTTTGAGCCTAGTATGATGCAATATCCAGATACAAGTTTACGTCATTTACAATTTGTATATCACGCTATAAAATCGCTCAATACAGATTTAAAAGTTTATCGTAGAAAAGTTACAGTTTTCTATGGAGAAGCTTTAGAGGTTTTTAACTTCCTAAACACAAACTATCAATTAAAGCAACTGTTTAGTTACCAAGAAAGTGGTACAAAAACTACTTGGAATCGTGATAAATGGATTAAAAATTTTTGTTTTAACAACAATATTCATTGGACTGAAAATCAAAGAGATGGAATTATAAGAGGGATTAAAAATAGAGATAATTGGAACCAGCGTTGGCATGCTACGATGCACGCTCCTATTCTTAAAAACAACTATTCTATAAACCCCCTTAATGCTATTGAACATTCTTTTGAATTACCAGATGAATTGGTTGTAAAACTAGAGAATTACCCAAAACAATATCAACCAGCAGGAGAAAAAAATGCTTGGAAATACCTGAATTCTTTTACTCAAAAAAGAGGTTTTAATTATCACAGACATATTTCTAAACCTACAGAAAGTAGAATGGCTTGCAGCAGATTGTCTCCTTATTTCGCTTGGGGGAATTTAAGTATCAAACAAGTTTTTCAGTTTGTGGGTACACATCCCAATGGTGCTGCAAATGATCGTGCGTTTTCTGGTATGTTAACGCGTTTGCATTGGCATTGTCATTTTATTCAAAAATTTGAAGTAGAATGCGCTTATGAAACACATTGTATTAATAAAGGGTATGAATTATTAACTCATACAAAAAATGAAGCTTTTTTAAAAGCTTGGAAAACCGGACAAACAGGATATCCTTTAATCGATGCGTGTATGCGTGCTGTAGCACAAACAGGTTGGATCAATTTTAGGATGCGTGCCATGGTGGTTTCCTTTTTAACCTTAAATTTAGATCAAGATTGGCGAGATGGTGTGTATCATTTGGCACGCTTATTTTTAGATTATGAACCTGGTATTCATTATCCGCAATTTCAAATGCAAGCAGGAACTACCGGAATTAATACGGTAAGACTTTATAATCCCGTAAAAAACTCTGAAGAACATGATGCAAAAGGAACCTTTATTAAAAAATGGGTTCCTGAATTGGCAAATGTTCCAGAAACGTATATTCATGAACCTTGGACCATGAGTATCATGGAACAAACTTTTTGTAGCGTTACTATGGGTGAAGATTATCCACTACCTATTGTAGATTTAAAAATAAGTGCAAAAAAAGCAAGAGATAAAATTTGGGGACATAAAAAGCATCCTGCTGTACTAGCAGAAAAACATCGACTTTTAGCAACTCATGTAAATAACAGCCGATGAAGAAAGAGCATTTACCTGAAAAAAGATGTGTGGTTTGTAAAAGACCCTTTACTTGGCGTAAAAAGTGGGAGAAAAATTGGAACGAAGTTAAATACTGCAGCGAACGTTGTAGAAGAAATAAAACATAAATGAAAGCAGTAAATATCATTTTTCCACATCAATTATTTGAAACCTCTCCTCTATTAGAAAATGGTTTGCCTGTGTATCTTGTAGAAGAATATTTGTTCTTTAAACAGTACAATTTTCATCAACAAAAAATAGCATTTCACAGAGCTACGATGAAACAGTATGAAACTTTTTTAGAGGCTAAAAATATAGAAGTTCATTATATAGCATCCATAGAAAGTATCTCTGATACTAGAAAACTAATTCCTTTTTTAAAATCAGAAGGAATTACGATGCTACATTATATAGATCCTGTAGATAATTACCTAGAAAGGCGCTTAGCACAAGGCTGTACTACAAATACTATTGAAAGAAGCGTTTATAATTCGCCTTTATTTTTAAATACCAAAGAAGATTTACAATCCTTTTTTAGGAAAGATAAAAAGAAATACCATCAAACTTCATTTTATACAGATCAAAGAAAAAAAAGAAATATTTTGATTGATGCTGATGGTAAACCAACAGGTGGTAAATGGACCTTTGACGCTGAAAACAGAAAGAAATATCCTGCAAAGAAAATTCCACCTGCTATTCAGTTTCCGGATGTAGATGATTTTTATAAAGAAGCACTAGACTATGTACAAAAAAACTATTCAGAAAATATTGGTCAACTTACTGAAAACTCTTTATATCCAACCAATTTTAAAGCGAGTAAACAATGGTTTCAACAGTTTTTAGAACAACGATTTCTTGAGTTTGGTACGTATGAAGATGCTATTGTTGCAGAAAACTCTATTTTAAATCACAGTGTGTTAACACCCATGCTTAATGTGGGTTTAATTACGCCTAAAACCATTATAGTACAGAGTATTTCATTTGCAAAAGAACACAATATCCCTATCAATTCTTTAGAAGGTTTTGTGCGACAAATTATTGGTTGGCGCGAGTTTATTCGTGGTATGTATGAAAGCCGAGGAAGTGATGAAAGAACTTGTAATTTTTGGAATTTTAAAAGGAAAATTCCCGCTTCTTTTTACAACGGTACCACAGGGATTTATCCAATAGATCAAACCATAAAAAAAATATTGCAAACGGGGTATTGTCATCATATAGAGCGCTTAATGGTGTTGGGGAATTTTATGATGTTGTGCGAATTTGATCCAGATGAAGTCTATAAATGGTTTATGGAACTTTTTATAGATAGTTATGATTGGGTAATGGTACCCAATGTATATGGCATGAGTCAGTTTGCTGATGGAGGGTTGATGGCTACCAAACCCTATATTAGTGGTAGTAATTATTTAATGAAAATGAGTAATTATAAAAAAGGAGATTGGCAAGCAACTTGGGATGGTCTATTTTGGCGATTTATGGATACACATCGTGATTTTTTTAAACAAAATCCAAGATTAGGTATGTTGGTAAAAATGTTTGACAAAATGCCACAAGAAAAAAGAATTCAGCATATAGAAAATGCCGAAAACTACCTAGAAACACTCAATTAAAATACCGGAAAATGTAGACCAATTGTTTTAACAGATAGATTCTATAAACAATTTCAATCAATAATAACAAGTTTTCGAGAGAGCATCCCGCTCGTGCCTCTTGCCAACACAATAATCTAATTCAAATCTATTTCTATAATAGTAGAATCGTCATTGCCATAATTTCTAGCGCTGCTATATTTCCAATCTATAGGATCAGTTACAAATCCGGTTTCTACAGGATTATTATGAACATATTTTAGTTTTTGTTCAAATACTTTTAATGACCAAATTTGAATAGGATGATTGTGTTGCTGCCAAAATTGTTTATTGGTAACATTACTATTCTTTTTTCCTGCACGTTCAAACATCCAAAGCATCCATTTTTTTCTACTTTCTTGCGGATTCTCTTCAATTGCTTTCAACATTTTTTTAGAAGTAAAACCTTTAAAATCTCTAATTAATCCGGAAGGATTATTTAATGCAGAGCGAAAAATTAAATGGATATGACTTGGCATGATACAATATCCATAAATTTCCATTCCTTTATGCTTTCTACAATAATCTAAAGAATCTATAATACACCAAAAATAAGCATCTCTTGTAAAGACATCTATCCAATTAATCGTAGCAAAACTGATAAAATAAGCTCCTGATTTTTCTCTAAATTTATATTTTCTACTCATTGGTGTTTTGGTTTGTACTTTTTAGATGTTTCAAGAGCGGGACGCTTGCGTTAGCGTATAACGATGTTGATTTTTTATCAAGCTAGCGCGAGCGTCTCGCTCGTGCATACACAACAATTTAGTTTAAATATATCTATAAAATGATTGAATCGTTGTTATCGTAATTTGTAGTCTAAATATACTTAAATAATATAAAACATTTATTATTAATCAAATAGACGTTAACTAATAAGATAAACTCAAAATTTTTATCCCAATTTGTATTTTTCTATACATTGGTATTTTGGTTTGTGCTTTTTTAATGTTTCACGAGCGGGACGCTCGCGTTAGCATATAATGATAATGTTTATTTTTAGTTTAAAATAAATATAATTGACTTTTAGAATATCAAGCTAGCGCGAGCGTCCCGCTCGTGCTTATACACAACAATTTAGTTAAAAACATCTATAAGATGATTGAATCGTTGTTATCGTAATTTGAAGCTTCAATATACTTAAATAATATAAAACACTTATTATTAAGCAAATAGGCGTTAATTAATAAGATAAACTCAAAATTTTTATCTCAATTTATATTTTCTACTCATTGGTGTTTTGGTTTGTACTTTTTAGATGTTTCACGAGCGGGACGCTCGCGTTAGCGCATGATGATGATGTTTATTTTTAGTTTAAAATGAATACAATTGACTTTGAGAATACCAATAGTAATTAATAAATAGATTCTACAAATAGTTTTAATCTACAAGAACGAATACAGTAATCAGCTGTCACGAGCGAGACGCTCACGCTGACAAATAACAAACATTCAGTTAACTCAAGCTAGCGCGAGCGTCTCGCTCGTGCTTACACAATAACACAATAACACAATTACACAATTACACAATTACACAATTACACACCTACAACTACTAAATCATTGATCTCATAATTCCAAAACTTATATATTTAAATCTTCTACATCATCTATTCCTTCTTCTATTTCTTGATCTGTTAAAACATCAGGTCTAAACTCGCTCATTAATTCTTCTTGCTTAGACTTAGCGTATTTATAACCAGATTTCCACCATTTACGCATTAAAGTTTCATCAAAAACTAAAGAATTAGTGGTTAAAACAGTTGGAGTATAATATAGATTTAGTTTTATGTCTTTATTAGTGGCTGCTAATTTACCAATGGTAATATTGTGTCTTTCTACGTGTGCCAACATAAAATCGAACACATCAAATAGTAAAGAAAATGGATTTGTGGCAGGTAATTTATTAAACTGAGTAACCTCTGTTTCTAAAATAATGGCATCAATTTCTGTGGCTCCTCTTAAAATAGCTTCTCTAATTGGCACTAAAGAACCGAAACCACCGTCTGCATACTGGCAATTATTTTTTTCTAGCAAACTCATAAAAGGTACATAATTGCAAGAACCCCAAATCCAGTCACAAAAATCATCATAAGTACAATCGTTTATAGACTTGTATTCAATTTGATTGGCTGTTAAGTTAGAAACTGTTACAACAACCTCTTTGTTGTTTTCTTTAATTTCGTCATATATTTCTTTGGTAATTTTTTTCTTGATTAAGATGCGTAAGTTTTTGCTTTCTCCAAACGTTTTTCTTCCGTTTAAAAAGTTCCAGAAAGTATTTAAATGTCGAATACTAATCACTTTTTCACCGGCTACTTTTTTAATATTAAAAGGACTATTACTAAAAATAGTTTTCTGGTTTACATTGGTGTATAGCTCTTTTAATTCATCTAATTTACCTAAAGCTAGGTGAGAAACCATTAAACTACCTGTAGAAGTACCAATAAATAAATCGTAATCTTTTTTTTCTTTCTTCATTAAATATTGCGCAACTCCACCTGCAAATGCTCCTTTACTTCCACCTCCAGAAATCACCAATGCTTTTTTCATTATCTAAAAATAATTTATTTATTAAAAAAGAGTCCTGTTATATGTGTCCCAGATATCTTTAAAATTGACTTCTCTACCTTTTTACTTCACCTAAGATAATCGTTAGTAGAAATCTAAAATAGTTTTTTTTGTTATTAACAGTTACACCTATTCCGAATTTTATCCTAAAAGGGATGAAATGAATGTATAGATAGTTCAAAAAAAACAGCTATTTTAGTGCTATAAAAGTATCAAAAATGAACAGAATAATCATATTTATTTTTACTTTCCTAGCTTTTGTGTCTTGTGCAGACCATTATCAACCTAGAGAAATCAATGCTATTATCATAAAAGAGTTCCAAATAGACAGCGTTAGCATCCGTGCTATTGAGGTGATAAACAAGAATGAAGTAATTTATGCGGGCTCTAACGGAGATATTGGTTTCTTTTCTGATATTGACAAACCGATGGTATTAGAAATTAAATATCAAGATTCTATAAGACCAAATTTTAGAAGTATTGCTGCTAACAATAAAGCTGTTTTTGCTTTAAGTATTGGTAATCCGGCGTTGTTGTATCATCTTTCAGATGGAAAAGCAACCTTAAAATATACCGAAAACCACGAGAAGGTTTTTTATGATGCCTTACAGTTTTTTGATGATAATTTACATGGAATTGCAGTAGGAGATCCAACAGAAAATTGTGCTTCTATCCTTTTAACTTCGGATGGTGGAGATACTTGGTCTAAAATTAAATGTGCTAATTTACCAGTCTTTGAAGATGGAGAAGCTTTTTTTGCAGCAAGCAACACCAATATTAAAACGATGGGAAGTACGGTTTGGATAGCATCCGGAGGAAAAAAAGCACGCATTTTAAAGTCGGATGATTTTGGCCATACTTGGCAAATTTACAATACGCCTATTGTACAAGGAAACGGACCACAAGGAATTTATTCTATAGATTTTGCTGATAAAAATAACGGAATTGCAATTGGCGGAGATTATTCTATTCCTTTAGAAAACAACGCAAATAAAGCCATTACTAAAGATGGTGGCCTAACTTGGACTCTAGTTGCCAACGGACAAAACCCAAACTACAAAAGCTGTGTGCAATATGTACCAAAAACCAATGGAAAAGAAATTTTTGCAGTAGGCAAAACAGGAGTTTCATTTTCTAATAACGGAGGTCTTACTTGGGTAGCAGTAAGTAAAGAAGCGTATTATGCCATTCAGTTTGTAGATAAAAATACGGCTTGGTTATCTGGAAACAATAAATTAGGAAAACTGGTTTTAAAATAGTCTCGTAATAATTAATTATCGGTTTTTAAAACAATAAATTCGGTGGCTATTTTTATGTAAGAAACTACAGATTAAAAACACACTGTTTATCAACCTATTTCATGGCTATCTACCTAGTAATTAAGCAGTAATATGCTGCAATATTTTTACTAAAAAAACAGGGTCATTAAATTGAAAATCTTTACCTTTAGTATGGAAACTAAATCTTATTAAAAAAAAAGTATATTTGCCTTCGATTTTAATTTAAGGTGTACAATAATGATCTCTAAGTTTTTGTAAATTAGTTGCATTTATGTGAGATATTAGAATCCCTAAAATTTCTATCTTTTTATAAATAATTCAAAAATTATATATTATGAAACAATTAATTACAGCAGTAGCAGCAATTTTAGTTAGTACAGCATCTTTTGCACAATTTCAAGTATCTGCTAGCACAGGGTACGCAATGAGTAGTGCAGGAATGCAATTAGGAACCACAACAACTACAACAAGTACAGAAAATAATTGTGGTAGTTACGGAGAAGGTTCAAATGTTCAGATAAGAGGTACATACTTTTTAAATGAAAAATTTGGATTAGATTTATCTGTAGGATATTTACACGGTGCAGACCAAACAATTAACAAAACATCTATACCAACAGTAGCAGAAGTAAACGCAGTTGCAAGAGCTCGTGCATTTGGAGCCTCTGCTTCTATGGTTTATAATTTTACAGAGAACTTTTACGGACGTATTGGTGCTTTATTAAAAATTGGAGGAAAAACAGAAGCTGTTATTTCTAACAAGTCTTACTTTACAGATGCACAAGCATCAGCTCAAAATTTACCTAGTGGTTCTTATTCTGAAACCAATTATGTGGAAGATTATCATGGACACTTTCCTTTAGGCTTTGTAGGTGCATTGGGATATTCATTTGATTTAGATGAAAATTTTGCTCTTTTTGTAGAAGCAGAATATTACGGAATTAGTTTGAAAAGAAAAGATTCTGAGATAACAGAGTTTAATACAGATATTGTTTTACCTGATGGTACTGTTGCGGTTGCTGGATTTTATTCTTTAGATAATTTACCAACACCTACTGGAAGTGCAACAGATGTTTATAGAACAACAACTTATGTAGATGAATTATCTCATGCAGAAGCAGCAGCTCAAGCGCAAGCACCAGATTCAGATCACACAAAAAAATTATCTCAAAAAGTACCTTATTCTTCTTTCGGATTAAACTTTGGAGTTACTTATAAATTTAGTGGTTCTAAAAAATAATTAAAAAAGAAATCTCTTTAATACCCAAAAATTAGAACTTTATGTTTTAATTTTTGGGTATTTTTTTGCCTAAAATTTGCTCTAATAAATAGTAATTCTGTCGTAGTACTACTAATTATAAAAAGTAGCTTTCCTCCTGTTTGGCACTAATCCGAATAAAAAAAGTCCTACCAAAGCAGGACTCATTTTTTTAATTATAACAGCTAACCTTATTGTTGAGAAAGCTGTTTTATAGTTGTTGAAAGCTGTGATTATTATTTATATCTATCTGTATTACAACTCCTTAAATACATCAACCTAAATAACAACTTTATTACTCCATTTTACCTCTTTTAAAATCTTCTTTAAGAGATGCTACTTGTTGTTTGTACTCTTCTCGCTTTTTAACAATATAATTTTCATCGCCTTTAGGCTCTCCAGCCAAACGTCTGATACTTTCTTCATCGTACTTTATAAAGTTTTCTACCTGCTTTTTTAAAGTTTCTTTTTCGAAGCCTACTTTGGTTAAAACATCACTCGCTAATGTTAATGAAGTTTCTAAATTTTCTCTATAAATATTTTTAATTCCTAAGTTTATAAAATCATAAGCATCATACCTGTTTCTGGCTCTTACCATTAATTCTACATGCGGATACTTCTCTTTTACTTGTTTACTAATTTGAAGCGCTGCAGCAGGATTGTCTATAGCACAAATTAAAAATTTAGCTTCTGCAATACCTGCAGATTCTAAGAGTCCCATTCGTGTAGCATCTCCATAATACACTTCGAACCCTAATTTTCTAAGATAATCTACACGGTTAGAGTCATGATCTAAAATAGTAGTTTCTATATCATGAGATTTTAAAAAACGCCCAATGGTACTACCAAATTGACCAAACCCAACCAAGATAATTTTTTCTGATTTTGTATGTTCATCCATCGGTCTTTTAACCGATTCTTTGGTACCGATTCTAGGCAGAATTAAATGCTCATTAACCATACCAATAATAGGTGTAATTCCCATAGTTAATGCAGTTACCACAAGCATAATATCTAATTGCTCTTGCCCCAAAATACTAGACTGAAAAGCAAAGGAAAGCAATACAAAAGCAAATTCTCCTACCTGCGATAAATTAAAAGTCAATAATAAATTCTGATCTATTTTTAATTTAAATAAAAGTCCTACCATAAATAAAACAAGGGCTTTTATAAAGATTACAGCAATTAAAATACCTGCAATGGTTAAAGGACTGTTTGCAATAACAATAAAATTAACAGAAGCACCAACGGCAATAAAAAACAAGCCTAACATTAGGTTTTTAAAAGGTTCTAAGGTACTTTCTAACTCATGTTTAAACTCACTGTTAGATAAGACAACACCACCTAAAAAGGCACCTAAAGCCGGACTTAACCCAACATATTCCATTACAAATGAAATACCGAATACAATTAAAAAGGCAGCAGCAATTAACAGTTCTCTAACCCCAGAGTTTACCACTTTACGCAACATAGGCACTATTAAGTAACGCCCTGCTACAATAATAAAAACTACAGATAGAATAATGGCTAACGTTTGTAGTTCCATTGGCAAACCATCTAATAAATTTACGTGCCCATTATGGTTGTTAGTAGGTATTGCTGCTGCATTAGAACTCGCTAACAACGGTATAGAACCAATCATAAAAATAACAACGATATCTTGAAATAACAAGATTGAAAAAGCAGCAGCACCAGATGTGGTGTTCATTAAGCCTTTTTCTTTAATCGTTTGTAAAACAATAGCGGTAGATGAAAGTGCTACAGCCATAGACAATACCAAGGCTACTTTAGGTTCATAATCAAACGAAGTGAATAGAAAATAAGACAACAACATGGTTACAGAAACTTGCACACCTCCCATTCCTAAAATGGTTTTACGCATGTTCCAAAAATTCTTAGGTTCAATTTCTAAACCAATTAAAAACAACATAATTACAACGCCAAATTCTGCAATATGCATGATATCTTGTCCTTCTTCTCCAATAATCCCTAACATATAAGGGCCAATTACTACACCAGCTATTAAATAGCCCAATACAGAACTGAGTCCTAGTCGTTTGGCTATAGACACACAAATAATTGCTCCTGCCAACAATATAATTGCTACAAAAAGTAGACTTCCTGTCATAATTTATGCTTATTTATTTTGAGACCTTTTTTTATAATTTCCAATCTAAAAGTCGCAATTGGTTTAATTAAATTCAAAGATATCACCATTATTAACTTAATTACTTATTATTTTAAGAAAACGAATGTATAAAAATAGATTTAATTAAAAGAGAACTTTTTAGGTTAGATAAGATTGAATAAACCAATGCAATTCATATCATTTTAATATTCAAAATAAGGGATGAGAATACATAATTTCTTTACATAGGCTTGGTTTAATTAACCAATATGTAATAGTGAGTTTCAATTATATTAACAATACGAGATTATTATTGTAGCAATTTTAAAAAAGAAAATATGTACAAAAAAATTACACTATTAACTGCAGGGTTATTCAGTTATTTTATGGGGTTTTCTCAAGCAACACTAAAAATCACAGAAATTTGGTCTGGAAATAGTAAAGGGAATAATGTTACAGCAGATTGGTTTGAGGTAACAAATACGGGATCAGAAGCATGGACACCTGCCATGGGAGACCTTTATTTTATTGATGATAGAGATGAAATTGATTATATAGACGATGCTGTGCTAATAAACGGTATTGCTGTTATTAAACCAGGAGAATCTATCATCGCCATAAAAGATGAAGATGCTACAGAATTTAGATCCGTTTGGGGTGACGTTTATGATATTACAAATCTTCAAATAGGAACACACGATGGAAAAGGATTAGGTAAAGGTGGTGATGTTGTTAATTTATTTATAAGCACAACGGTTCCTACAGATAATAGTACAAGAGTAGCTTCTGCAGCGTATCCAGATACAGAAGCAAATCCGGGGCAATCCTACGATGTTACAAAAGGTGCTTTTAGTGTTATTGGTGAGGCACCGTATGTTCCGGTTGCTACCGCTGTAAATGATGAAGGAGAAGCTGCCATTGCATCTCCAGGAAATACAGGATCTACAAAACCAGATTTACAAATTACAGAAATATGGGCAGGAAACGGTGAAGGAAATGATCTTACAGGAGATTGGTTTGAAATAACAAATACAGGATCTGCAGCATGGACATCTACTATGGGAAACCTTTATTTTGTGGATGATAGAGATGAAGCTGATTATGTAGAGGATGCTGTAGTATTAAATGGTGTTACCACAATTGCCCCAGGAGAATCTATTATAGCAGTAAAAGATGAAAACGCTACAACGTTTATTACAGTTTGGAGCGGTGTTTACAACCTAACAAATGTTCAAATTGCTACGCATGACGGAAAAGGATTAGGTGGCGGTGGAGATACGGTGAATTTATTTGTAAGTGCTACTACTCCAACCGATAATAGCACAAGAGTAGATTCTGAAGCGTACCCAGATACAGCAGCAAACCCAGGGCAATCTTACGATGTAACCAAGGGAAGTTTTAGTGTACTTGGAGAAGCACCTTTTTTACCAGTTGCTACCGCTGTAAATGACAAAGGAGAAGCTGCCATAGGATCTCCTGGTAACTTAGAAAAAATAGCACCTTCTACTATAAATATCGTGGTAGATACGGCTAATTTAACTCCTTATTTAGAGGTGTCAGAAACAAATTCGGGCTTTGTAAGTGGTGTTGTAAATGACACAACCGATCCTGCAAGTACTATTGGTATTCCTTTTGTAGTTTCAGATTCTAATACAGATTTGGCAGATTTAACGGTTTCTGTAAACAGCAGTAATGAAGCGGTGGTGTCTAACGATAACTTAGTGCTTACAGGTACTACTGGCGAAAGATTGTTAAAAATTATACCGAATACTTTTGGTTTCTCAACCATCACAATCACTGTAGAAGATGCAGAAGCTAACGCAGCAACGTATACCATTAATTATGCAGCCTCAGCAGCTTCTGTTACGCCAAATACAAGTCGTTTTTATACAGGTTCATCAGACGGATCAACAGGAATTGCTATTGATGAAAACTATATTTGGGTTGGTGATGATGAAGATCAAACCATTCGTTTATACAACGCAAATCAATCAGGTTTACCTGTAAAAGAAATCGATTTTAATAGTTATTTAGGTTCCACAAAAGAAGCAGATTTAGAAGGTTCTTTTAGATTAGAAGACACTATTTATTGGATGGGTTCTACGGCAGAAGCAGATAGATCGGTTATTTTTACAACTATTTTATCAGGATCCGGAGCTACTTCTACCCTAACCTACAATGCTAAATACAACGGTTTACAAGCAGATTTATTAAATTGGGATGAAAACAACCTTCATGGATTAGGTGTTAACTATTTTAAATTAAACACTGTTTTAGAAGTAGAAGCCTTAGCCCTTGCTCCCAACAGTACAACTACTGCTTATTTAGGTTTGCGTAGCGCAACTATAGAAAATAAAGCCATTGTAATACCTGTTACTAATTTTACAAGTTTACCAGGATTGGAAGCTGGTTCTGCAACCTTTGGGACTCCTATTTTAATTGATTTAGCGGGTAGAAGTTTAAGAAGTATGGAGTGTAATGAAAATGGATGTATCTTAATTGGAGGTCCTTTTGGCACAAAAACAGACTTTAAATTATTTACTTGGACTGGAAATAGTACAGACCAACCAGAACTAAGAAATGCAGATTTATCGGCATTAAATGCAAATGGTTCTTTTGAAGGCTTGGTTGCTTTACCAAATTCTACTTTTTTAGGAGCTGATGGAGATACAGATACTGTAAAATTATTAGTAGATTTAGGTGCTACCGTTATTTATAATGATGGCGAAGAAAATAAAGGTTTACGTGACCAATGGAAAAAATTTAGAAGTGATGTTGTTACTCTAGGTACTGTTGGTGAAGCATTTGTTAAAACACCAGTAATTAACGAGTTTGTAATTGACCATACAGGAACCGATACAAAAGAATATCTAGAAATTTATGGAGATCCTTTTACTGATTATTCTAATTATACCCTTGTAGAGATTGAAGGAGATAGTGGAAATACAGGTTTAATTGATGATGCTACTTTTACGGTTGGTACTACGGATGAAAACGGTTTCTGGACCACAAGTTTTCAAGAGAATAATCTAGAAAACGGAGCAACAACATTTTTATTAGTAAAAGATTACAACGGTACTCTTGGAGATGATATTGATACCAATGATGACGGCACGATTGATACTACTTATTGGTCTGCAATTGTAGATGGCATTGCGAGTTCTGAAGGACAAACAGGTGATTTGGTATATGCACTAGATTTAGCCCCTGGTTTTGATGGAAATGAGAACCAAGTTGGTGGAGCTTCTCGTGTACCAAATGGTGTAGATACAGATAGCACGAGTGATTGGGTACGTAATGATTATGATGGTGAAGGTTTTGATGGATTTACAGGAACGCCTTTAGAAGGAGAAGCAATTAATACGCCTAACGCTTATAACAAACTTGTAGGGCCAATATTAAATATTACTGAAATCTGGCCAGGGAATGGTGAAGGAAGTAATCTTACTGCAGATTGGTTTGAGATTACAAACAATGGGCCTTTAACTTGGACACCAGAATTAGGTGGTCTTTATTTTGATGATGATTCTAAAGATCCTGCGTCTGCGGTATTAATTAATGGAATTACTGCCATTCAACCAGGAGAATCTGTAATTGCCATTGATGCTGCAGACACCGCTAATTTTACGGCTCTTTGGGGAGAAGTTTATAACATTACAGATATTCAAATAGGAACGTATGCCGGAGCTGGTTTATCTGGTGGTGGTGATGCAGTAACATTATGGATTGGAGAGCCAACAACAGTTGGAACAATAGTAGATTTTGAAACGTATCCAGACACAGCTTCTAATCCAGGTCAATCTTATGATATAGAAAAAGGGGAATTCAGCACAAGCGGAGCACCTTACTTTGCTACTGCAACTGCAGTAAATAATGCCAATGAAGCTGCTGTAGGTTCACCAGGAAATAGAGGAACTGTTTTAAGTGTTTACGATAATACAGTAAATACGGTTAAAACGTTTCCTATTCCTTTTGATGATACATTACATTTACAACTAAATACATCAACGAATATAACAATGGCTACCGTAAAAATTATAGATATGTTAGGTGCTGTTGTTTTTAGTAAAAAAATGGATGTATCAACCGGTAAAGTAACTTTAGACAATATGGCTAGGTTGTATTCAGGTGTTTATGTCTTGCATATTGCTGAATTGAATACGACCATGAAAATTGTAAAGAAATAAGCATTCTTTTTAAAAAGTAAAAGCCAGTTAGTAAAATTACTAACTGGCTTTTTTTATTTAAGATTGTATTGAAACCTTTGAAATAAAAGTTTCAACTAAAAAATATACTTTGGAATTATGTGGTAATCAAATCAAAAGAAATTTTAATACCTGTTATTACCATACCTGTACCAATAATGGCAATGATTAAACCCATTATTTTACCAATTACAGAAATCACGTTATTCCCCACTACTTTTACTATTAAATCACTCAATCTAAACGTGTAGAAAGTAATTAAACTCATGGTTCCGAAGATAGCAATCACTAAAAAGATGTGTATGGTTTGTACATTCGCCACAAAATTCATTGCAGTTACAATGGTTCCTGGACCTGCCAAAATAGGAATTGCCAATGGAGATATTGCAATATCTTCATCAACATCTACATTTTTAATGTTTTTTACATCAGATTTTTTAGATTGTAGCATTTCAAATCCTATGTAAAATATTAAAATACCACCTGTAATCTTAAATGCAGGGACACTTATATTAAACAGTTCAAAAATATATTTACCTAAAAGCACAAAAACAGTTACAATTACAAAAGCAATAATATTACTTCGTTTGTTAATGTCTCTTTTCGTTTCTTTGTCCAAACCTCTCGTTAAAGACACAAAAACCGTCATGTTCGAGATCGGGTTGGTTATTGCAAAAAAGCCTGTAAAAACAGTTATTGCAAAGGTTATTAAATTATCCATTTATTCTAAAGTTTTGAATCTGCAAAACAATTGAATTAGTTCTTTATAACCTAAGTAATTATGATATATTTTTCTTAAAATATTTACACACATATATTTACTTTTTAAACCTCCAAAAAATCATAAAAACAGGTCTTATCTGACTTAAAAAAAGAGGAAGAATACATACACTTAAAGCAACCTATTTAATTGAGCCTTTTTTAAGTGTATTTATTTTATCTATTATTCTGACATCTATATTTCTAAGACAATTTTAACCTTAAATTCTGTACTCCCAATTCTTTTAATTCACCCCAAGAAAACATTGGGAATTGTTTAGTGTAAATTTCTGTTCAAGGTTCCTATAAAATGGAGCTCTTAAAAGAAATGACTACGTCAATTAAATTGTATATTTGCCTTTATTTTTACAACAAACATTTACCTTTTTTTAGATATGCCTTTTAAAAAATTACATGCTGATATAAAAGAGATCTTAGAATCTCTAGAAATAACAACTCCTACTCCATTTCAAAGTAAAAGTATACCTGTTATTAAAAGTGGTGCAAACGTTTTTTGTACAGCTCCAGAAAATAGCGGAAAAACAACCACACTAGTACTTACTACTTTGCATAAGTTAAAGTGTCAAGAAGTTGGTTCTGCACCAAGGGCATTGGTTTTGGTAGAAAACTCTGTAAAAGGACTCGCATTGCATGATGAATTTATAAAACACACTAAATATGATGCTTTACGTATTTATGCTTGTGATGATAGAGAACACATAGAGTTGTTAAAATCAGAAATATTTGAAGGTGTAGACGTACTTATTGCTACGCCTAAAACCATGAATAAGTTGCTTTTATTAGAAGGTGTAAATACCACACAATTAAAGATTTTAAGTATAGACGATGCTGAGTTTTTAGTTGAGAAAACTGCGTATGCAGCATTAATGGCAATTACACAAAGCATACATAAATGCCAATATGTATTGTATTCAGAAAAAATGGACCCAATTTTAAAACGATTTGAGTCTTACTTTATGCAATACGCCAAAACCGTATCTATTAAATAAAGGTTTATAAAAAAACAAAAAAGAATGTCTATAACTACAGAAGCAGAATTAATCGGCATGCAAAAAGTTAGTGAAGTTGTTGGAACAACGCTAAAGCTCATGAAAAAACATGCTAAAGTTGGTATGTCAACGAAGGAATTAGATGACTATGGAGCTGAAATTTTAAAAAGTTATGGGGCTAAATCTGCTCCTTATGAAACTTATAATTTTCCTGGGTATGCTTGTATCAGTGTAAATAAAGAAGCTGCTCACGGAATTCCTTCTGCAAAAAAAATATTGAAAGAAGGAGATTTAATAAATATTGATGTTTCTGCCGAATTAAACGGATTTTGGTCTGATAATGGAGGTTCTTTTGTAATTGGAAAAGATATTCATAATCACCAACCTCTTGTAAATGCTTCTAAAGATATTTTACATAAAGCAATAAAGCAATAAGCAACATAAAAGGTGGTGTAAAAATAGCTGATATTGGACATTTAATAGAAATAGAAGCAAAAAAATCTGGCTTTAAAGTTATTAAAAACTTGGCGGGACATGGAGTGGGAAGAAGTTTGCATGAAAAGCCCCAAAAACATTTTAAACTATAGAGTAAAATCTAATCGTGAAAGATTTAGAAAAAACACAACAGTCGCTATTGAAACTTTCATCTCCACAAAATCAACTGTTGCTGTAGAATTAAATGACGGTTGGACTTTAGTTGGAAATAAAGGAGGATACGTTACACAACATGAGCAAACAATATTGATTACAGACAAAAATCCTATTATTTTGACTAAGTCTAATGGAATGTGGAATTAAAAACAACGTATTAATGAAAGTACATTAATTTACGCCAATAATAATCACCAAAAACGAACACAACATGATCCCTAAACTACATTATATATCTCAAGGTAATTCTCCAAAAGAACATCTAGAAAATATTCAGAAAGCGTGTTCGGCTGGAGCAGAATTGGTACAATTAAAAGTTGCTGGTATTTCTGAAAAGAAATATCTAAAATTAGCACTGGAAGCGAGAGAAATTACATCTCATTTTCAAACTAGATTAATTTTAAGCAATCACTATAAAATTGCGAAAGAAGTAAAAGCAGATGGTGTTCATTTAGAGAACATAGATTTCTGCGCTACAACGGCTTTAGAACATTTGTACACTTGGCAAATTGTTGGCGCAACAGCAAACACCTTGCAAGATTGTAACGCTTTAATTAGCAAAAAAGTAGATTATATTACTTTAAGTCCGTTTAAGGATAAAGAAACGAAAGAGAACTCTACAAAGGATTTAGGTTTAAATGGTTTTTCTTTAATTGTGGAAGCTTTAAAAACTGAAACTCCTATTATTGGTGCTGGAGGAATCACGACAGATGATGTTGCTGACATTTTAGAAACTGGAGTATCAGGAATTGCGGTTTCGGATGCAATTTCACAAAACTTTGATTCTATTAAAAAGTTCAACGAATTGTTAAATGCGTCGTCTACACAAGAACAACGACACACTTTTTAGTCTCAATAATTTACTTTAGAGCTTAGCTCTATAAAATAATTATACATGTTAGCTGTAAGCTAAAATGCTACTACTTTATAAAACGAACTGAATAATTTGGTTTGTTTTTAAATACACTTATATAATATAATAAGTAGCCCTTTTTCTAACATTAAGGCTTATTTAAAATCTTCATTTATGAAAATTACACATCTATTATACGATTATTTAGTAAATACAGGAATCCCTCAAACATATGCAGCATATATAAATATGTTTGCTTTACTATTAACGGTATCGGTTCTTACCTTTTCAATCGATTATATTATCAGAAAAATCATTGTTCAATTCTTTACACAGTTTGCACTTAGGAGTAAGACTAATTTTGATGATATTTTAGTGAATAATAAAGTGCCTCGAAATATAGCGCATATCGTTCCGTTAATTTTTGCTTTAGAATGTGTGCCTTTTGTATTTTTTGATTTTCAATATATAGAAAATATAATTCAGAAAAGTTTAGAGGTATTTACCATTGTTTTAGTCCTTTGGATAGTTAGAAGTTTCTTAAATTCTCTAAAAGACTATTTTAAAACCTTACCAAATTTAAAGGATAAACCGATAGATAGTTACATTCAGGTGTTTATGATTTTTGCTTGGGTATTCGGTGTTTTATCAGCTTTTGCGATTATTACAGGTATAGAGTTTATCAAATTTATTACTACCATTGGTGCTGCTTCTGCTGTTATTATCTTGATTTTTAAAGATACTATTTTAGGTTTTGTTGCCAGTATTCAAGTATCGATCAATGATATGGTAAGAATTGGAGACTGGATTACTTTTGAAAAATATGGTGCTGATGGAGATGTTATTGAAATTAATTTATCAACTGTAAAGGTTCAAAATTTTGACAAAACGATTACAACAATCCCTACCTACGCGTTAATTTCTGACTCGTTTAAAAACTGGCGGGGAATGACCAATTCTGGTGGTAGACGTATTAAAAGATCTTTGAATATCAATTTAGAGAGCATTCATTATCTATCTACACAAGAAGTTGAAGACTTTAAGAAAATTCAGTCTATTAGCGTTTATTTAGAAACAAGACAAGCAGATATTGATGCGTATAATGAAAAAAACAACATCAATAAAGAACTATTATTAAACGGTAGAAACCTTACGAACATTGGTGTTTTTAGAAAATATATTGAAACCTATATAGAAAACCATTCTGGTACCAACAAAGATATGATGATTATGGTGCGCCAAATGCCACCAGATACGCAAGGTATTCCGATTGAAATTTATGCATTTAGTAGTGATAAACGTTGGAAAAACTACGAATACATTATGTCAGATATTTTTGACCATGTAATTGCAGCAGTACCTTACTTTAATTTAGAAATTTTCGAATTACCTAGTAGTTCTAGTTTTAACAATAAAAGAAAATAATTTTTAAACATAAAAAGTGGCTGTCTAAAAGTATTAAATCTTGTCATATTTTAGAATATGTATGACAAAAACTTTCCTTTTAGGCAACCATCTTTTTGCAATCAACCAATACTTTTATTCTACATCAATAACACCCACTACTTCATAAGCTCTCGTGCCATTTACTTGTACTTTTTCATATAGAATATTTGCATATTCATAATAGCTTTGTCCATCTATCACTACTTTTTCATAATCATCTGGTAACTCATAAACCACTGTTCCTACTTCTGGTTCTACCACTTCATATTCATTATTTATTTGTAGATAAAAAGTACCATTTACATTGTAATAGTTGTAATTGTTAAACCTAATTCTTTTATAATTTGTTGGTAAAACACGTACTCTAAATCCAATTTTTGGAGCGATTACTATATAACGTCCTCTAGATTGTGTGTAATACTTATTATTTGCATAATAGTAGTTTTGATTTTTATAGGTAACAACCGCTCTGTTGGGTACATTTCTTACAGAAACAACTTTCTTGGTAGGTTTTTTATAAGTTACTTTCTTACTTGGAATTCTTCTACTTGCCGTACTTTTCTTAGTGGTTGTAGTAGTTACTGTTCTTGTTGATTTTACTGGAGTCGTTTTAGTTGTTGTACTTCTGCGTGATTGTGCAGAAACATTTGTTGCTACAGCAACTATAAATAATGATGGTAAAACAACTGTTTTTATAAATGTTCTCATAATGTTCATGTTTTTAAATTAAACTTCTTTTTATATACTTCTAAGACTTCTATTTACAACCTAAGTTTAATCAATTATGGTGAGAATAGACAAACGCGGTATTTTTATCTATCAAATAGATCATTTTATAGACGGAATCATTTTCTTACAAAGTGCTTTAAGCGTTCATTTGTTTATCAATTACGTTCAGTATCAATTTTAAGTGTAAATGAGATTTTCAGCTCCATATTAGTCAAAGAAATGGAATGATAACAACCAGATTTTAAAAGAGATACACATTAAAGCAAAAAAAGACATACTCTAAAGCATGCCTTTCTTTCTTCTAAATTAAAACTATATTATTTTAATAACGCTAATAAACCTGTTAATTCAGTAAGGTCTAAAGAAGTACTATTGTCTGTGTCTAATACGTTAAAGTTTTCTGCTACAGAACCAATTGCTTCTGTTGTGCTAATCGCTTCATCTTTGTTAGTATCTAATAACGTAAAAAGGGTAGAAATTTGCTGTACAGTAGAGTTTGAACTTAAAGAACCTAATAGCGTAGCTGCTTGTTTAAGGTTAGATGAAGAACCAATGTTTTGAATACTGTTACAACTAAACATGCTAATCGTTAATACTAATGTGAATGCTACTTTTTTCATAAATATGTATTTGTTTTTTGTTCAAACAAAAGTACTTTTATCTCAACCATCTGTATAATGAAATAGACAAACGCAATGTATTTACCTCTTAATAAGGTGGATTGATAGATGAAGTAAAACGGACATATTTATATAAGTAAGTAGTAGTATAAAACTCTCAGAATTTCGAATAAATTGGTTGGTAAATGGACGTTTAAAGAGGTCTTTTGAAACTCAATTTTAGCTTGTAAAAGCCATTTAAGAATATTCTAATCTAATTCTTCTTGCAACTTCGTAATCAGTATTTTTGTTTTACTATGTAGCGTTCTTGCATATCCTAATTGTATTTTGGTTTGTAATAACCGATCAATAATACTGTTCTGATATTCTTTTGTAGCAAGTAACGTTTTGTAATCAGATTTATTTCCAAATTCTTTAATATGCTTATATTTTAAATCATTGTCAGGAAGCATATCTACCAGTGATATAAGTTTTTCTAAAGTAGGTTTTATCTTATTTTCAACGATATTTTTATTCTTTTTATCCTGATTATTAAATTGCTCTATTTTGGCTAAATAAGTGGCTATTAAATCTTTTAGTTTACTACTTTCTATCAGTTCCATTTTAGCTGTAGAAAGAATAGATTTTACAGAACTGTCTTGTAAATTTACTTCCTTAACTGCTACGTTTAAAATAGTGTCTTTTGCACCTTGCGTAAATTCATTGGTGTTAGTCCCCACATAATTTAATGTACTTTCTAAATAAATAATCGTTTCTGTATTTTCTTCTATAGATTGTTTTAGCAAACGTAAATTTGTAGTTAACTCTTCATTTAAGTTGATGTAAATTTCATCTACAAGCGTATTGTTTTTTTGAATATCACTTAAATCATTTATTTTCCAAGCAATAGATACCGCAATTACTATTAACACAATTTCACCCAAAGCATATACAGCGTAAGATTTAAACTTACCTAAATCAATTAAATTTCTTCTTATTTTACGAAATAGTTTCATTGTGTTTTTTTGGGAGGAGGCAGAAAACCAGATACTTGAATTCTTTTTTTTATCTAGATGGCTAGATATAAAAAATGCGTTTTTGGTTACGAGAATTTTCGAAAAAGAAAACCCTAACGCAAACAAACACGCATTTATTTTAAGAGTATTTTTAGTACGTTAATAATAACGCATTATTTCTTTAAATGCCTTTTACAGGGCAACCAATCGCTTTTGTAAAATTAGGACTTGGTTTTTTACCGTTTTCTAAAGCAATAATAGCATCTTCTACATATTTAATAGTAACATCTTTAGCTGATTTAGCATTATTATCTATAGTACCAATGTATTGTACTTTTCTTTCTGCATCTAATAAAAATACATGCGGAGTTCTTACAGCACCGTATTTAGGAAATACTTCTTTATTTTCATCTGCTAAATACGCAAACGGAAATTCTTTTTCTTTGGCTCTTTTTTGCATTGCAGCAAAGCTTTCTTTTTCATTATCTGCACTTACATTTGGGTTAATGGTAATTACAGAATATCCTTGAGGAGCATAGGTATTATGAAGAGAAATTAAACGGTCTTCGTACATTTTAGCAAACGGACATTCATTACATGTAAAAACAACAATATATCCTTTTGCATCTTTAATGTCTGATAATGAAAACGTAGTTTCATCTACATTTTTTAATTGAAAATCTGTAGCAACATCCCCTATTTTATAACCTCCTATTTCTTCTAATGTTTTGGTTTGTTCCGGATTATAACCGCCTTTTGGTGGGCCTTTGCGTTCTCCATTTCTCGGAGGGCCTTTTCTATCTTGCGCACTTGTAGTATTTGTTATAAATAAACTACATAGTAAAATAATAGATGCGAAAATTAAATTGGTTTTTTTCATTGTTATTTGTGTTAATTTATTTTGTTAATTTCATTTTCAAGATCCTCTATGTTTTCAAACATTCGCTCGTGAAAAGAACGTTTTTTAGCATTGAAAATAATAGTAAACGGAATAGATCCAGACCAATTAGGGTTTATTTTATCTATCCAAGTATTAGAATCTGGATCGTCTAAAAGAACCACTTGGGTTGTAATTCCTTTTTTCTTTAAAAACGGTTTTAGTTTTGTTGCTATATCTTCCGTAAAATCGAGACTAACCAATGTAATTTTTACATTCGGGTGCTGTTTTTGATATTCTTGCAATATTGGCAACTCTTTAACGCAATGTGCACACCACATTGCCCAAAAGTTAACAATATGAATCTCTTCAGAATCTGTATATAATAAAGGTTCTAAAGCGTCAAAGTTTAAAACAGGAATCTTTGTCGTATTTGTGTTGATTTGTGAATTACTCTTAGTTGTAAAACCTAGAAATAACACAGCAATTAGAATGAGAATATTTTTATACATGTTTATATCTGATTATTTGGTACTCTAAAGTTTAAAAGTATCTGTATTCTCTTTAAAGATAAAATAAAATAGATCTTGTTTTATATTCTCTCTATGAAATCGGCTTTTTAATAGACGAATATTAAAACACTTCATAATTATCATTCCGACAACGGAGGAATCGCATAAAAGAGCACAAAGTGTTGCCTTGTGATGCGATTCCTCAATACTTCGGAATGACAATTACGGGTTTTAACGGATGCTGATATTAGAAAGGATATAAATAAATAATTCAGAATCTAAAAACCGACCTACTTTTAAATTTCGTTACAATTCAAGTTTTATGTAATGGCTAGTGTCCAAAGAACGCAGTGGTCTGGACACGTGAATGGAATAAAGCGTAGCATTATAAAAATTTAAAATAAGTCTAGATTTTTTGTTTCGTTTTTCATCAATGGAAAAATGAAAAGAAAGTTATTACACAGAGTTTCATATAGAAAAAACAAAGATTCACGGAGTTAAAAATAAATACTCACAATTGTATGGTAATTCATTACAAAGAATTATTATTCACAAACTCCAAAAACTTAGGTTTGTATTGTTCAGAAACAGTGATACGTTGATCATTAATAATAATCTGACTACGCTCTATAACTTCAACATTTTTTAGTGAAACAATAAAAGAACGATGTACTCGCATAAAATGAGTTTCAGGTAATTCTTCCTCTAGTGATTTTAAACTCATAAGGGTTAAAATAGCTTTCGGATTGTCTTTTACCCATATTTTTATATAGTCTTTTAAGCCTTCAAAATACAAAACGTCTGCCAATTTAATACGCAATTGCTTGTATTCTGACTTTACAAATAGAAACTCTTTTTCTTCAGAAACTATCTTTTGTTGTTTTCCTTTTACCAACTCAAACCAGGTATTTGCTTTATTAGCTGCTGCTAAAAACTCTGCATAATCAAAAGGTTTTAAAAGATAATCTAAAGCTTCTACTTTAAAGCCTTCTAAAGCATATTGATCAAAAGCCGTAGTAAAAATAACGCGTGTTTCTTTTGGTAGCATTTTAGAAAACTCAATACCTGTTAAATCTGGCATTTGTATGTCTAGAAAGAGTAAATCTACAGGCTCATTTTTAATAAACTCCAAGGCTTCTATAGCACTACTACACTTCTTTTTTAGTACTAAAAAGGGTGTTTTTTCAACATAACTTTCTACTAAATTTAAAGCCATTGGCTCATCGTCAACAATAACACAACTAATTTTTATATTGCTCATTAATAAAGTGATTTGATTCCTAACAAAAATAACTACTTAAATTTAATTTATGCTAAACAACAATGGGTTTTAATCTATTTTTATCTATATCTAAAGATTTAAAACTACTTAAAATTAGAATAAATGTCCTTTGTTATTCTTTTAAGGTATTTTTAATTTTATCAATATTTAAACTGTTCGCCATCGCATTAAAAATTTTATAATAGGCACTCTCATTGTTATACAATGCCTCATGAGTCCCCTGTTCAATAATTTTTCCTTTTTCTAAAACAATGACATTTTCAGCATCGATTATTTGAGAAATACTATGCGAAATAACAATTACCGTTCGCCCCTTTTTTATGGCGTCTAGACTTTTCTTTATTTTTTCTGTTGCTATAGCATCTAAACTCGCCGTGGGTTCATCAAGAAAAATAATAGGAGGATTTTTTAAAAACAATCGTGCAATAGAAACCCGCTGTTGTTGCCCACCAGACACTAAGGTTGCTTTTGAATTATAGCCTTCTGGTAATTGTATAATTTGCTCATGTATATAGGCTTGTTTTGCGGCAGCTACAACCTCGTTATCTGTAGCATTTTCTTTTCCGTAAAGAATGTTTTCTTTAATGCTACCATTAAATATATGGTTCTTTTGTAATACCAACCCAATGTTATCTCTTAGCCAATGCGTATCATATTTTTGTAAATCAACGCCATCTAAAAGTATTTTACCTGAGGTTGGTGCATAGAATTTATCTAACAAATTAATCACCGTGCTTTTTCCAGCTCCACTTAACCCAACTAGTGCATTTATAGTATTGGGTTTAATAACCATGGAAACATCATACAGGGCTTTTGTTCCATTGGGATATGCAAAATCAACATTTGTGATTTCAAAAGTACCGGTGAATTTTTCAGGAATGTAAGTGCCACTTAATTCTGTTTGGTCATCTGCGTCCATAATTTCAAAAAACGCATCCGAATATATTATCGCATCTTGTACTTCATCATAAATACGATGTAATTGTTGTATAGGTGCAGATACATTGTTAAATAGCAAAATATGAAACATTATGGCGCCGATAGTCATGCTGCCATTTAAAACAAAATAAGCGGTTAATATGATAATTATAACGACTCCAAATTGTTCTGTGAATTTTTTTAATCCGTCAAATAAGAAACTTAGTTTTCTAGTTTGTAATTGATTTTCAGTCATGTCCAACTGAATGGCTTCGTGTTTTTTACTTTCAAAACTTTCTCTTGTAAAAGATTTGATAACGGTAATTGAATTTATTAAACCAATAATGCCATTATTTTTTGTTTCTCTATATTTTCTCATGGTGCGTCTAAAACCTTTTAGTTTTTTAGCTTGCAGACTGCTTATGTAGAAGAAAAGTGGAATAATTGAAAGACTCACTAACCCCACATATACGTTAGCGTTGAACATGATAATTAAAGCGACAAAGGCGTTAAAAAACAACGGTAATATGTCTATAAAGAAGTTTTTTACTAACTGTGTAAGGCTAGAAACGCCTAAATCTATTCGGGTTTGTAATTTACCACTTTCATTAGTTGGAGAACTATAAAAAGCCATTTTGTAAGTCAATATACGTTCTACAATGTTTTGCGCAAAGTCTTTTGAAATGTAAATTTTCATTTTTTCTCCATAGAACTTTTGACCAAATTGTACCAATGCATAAAAACCTTCCTTTAAAAGAAGTATAATGCTAATGGTGGCTAATAACGAAAAACCATCTTTTACGGTTTTATTAGCGTCACTTAAGGTGGTTAATTCATCTACAGTGTAGCGCAATACTAAGGCATTAACCTGCGCCAATAATGCGCCAATGATGGTTAGGATTAAAGACGCAATTACCAATTTTTTATAAGGTTTTACGTAATCCCAGAGTTTTTTTAAAAGCGCTACAAGCGTCTGCTTAGAGGCAACTTTCATAGATTAAAGTTTAAACGAATTGTAATTTTTAAACATCAATAATTTTAGTTTTGCTAGTATGCTTAGTTGGTTTCAATTTCTAATTCCGCAACAAAACGATTGTTATTTACAGCCGTTTTAAAACGATTGTTATTAGGATACAACAACTCTAAACGTTTTTCTATATTAGGTAGCCCAATGCCAGAACCACTTTTATCTTCTGTCTTTTTTGGGAAGTTATCATTTTCTATCACAAACAAAACGGTTTTAGTATTGCAAGTCATTTTTATATTAATGGTACTTGGTTTGCTTGCAGATACTCCATGTTTAAACGCATTTTCTATTAATGATATAAATAATAAAGGGGCAATTTTAATCCCTGTTTCTTCAGATGGAAAACTATAATTTACAACGGTTTTATCAGAAACTCGTAGTTTCATTAAGTCGATATATTTTTTCATAAAGTCTATTTCTTTTAATAAAGAAATGGATTCTTCGTTTGTTTCGTACAACATATAACGCATCAACTTGCTTAAACTGTGGATTGATTTTTTAGCCTGATCTGGAGAAATATCAACCAAAGCATAAATATTATTTAAGGAGTTAAAAAAGAAATGTGGTTGCAGTTGATAACGCAAATGCTGCAACTCCGATTTTAATTTAAAATTAGCAGCTTCTTTACGTTCTGCTTCTGTTTTAATCCATCGTTTTGTAGATTTTAAAGCGATTGAAAAGAATAAAGGAGCTAGATATGATAGTATTTGTATGTAGACTGCTATTATAAAAGGAGGTCTTACTCGTTCTGCACCTAAAACACTTTTTTTAATAATGTCTTTAAAGAAATTATCTTCTATATATTCTTTTAAATATAAAAAACAGACAATAGCTACTGCATTGATGATAATAAAATACAGCATTTTTTTAGGAAACAAAAAACGATCTATTAACACAAAATAATTGAGATAAAATATAATTGCAGAAAAGAACAACGGAATCCAAAAATGTGCAATTACCCTACTAAAATCTTGTTCTTGTCCGTAAGACAATAAATAAGGCAAACAGATTAGTGTTAACCAAACGAGCAGATGCGATAATACGGTTATTCTTATATTCTTGTACATTGGTTTACTATTCTAAAATTGAAAAATTCATAGGGAACTATTGGAATGTTCCTCTGTAAACCAAAGGTAAAACTATTTAGGCTTTTGCTGCCACATAATTGATGTTTTACGGTATTTTATATACCAATACTAGCTTTTTATAGATGAGAATTGTTATTAAAATAAGCAAACAATGGCATAGTGGTATTCTGTTTATTTAAAGCGGCTACTTGTTTGCTTTCCAAAAGTATCTTTTTAAAAACACATTAACTTACCAAAATAAAACCAATCTTTTGTACTTGTAAAGAGCTATATAAATCTGTAAAAAGTAATATTTATTAGCATGAATATTTGACAGTTAGTAAAAAGGAACTACATTAGTCTACTTATTAAAAACACGCTATACAATAGCAGTATAATACCTTTAAAAAGTTTTAAAATCCCTCCTTTTTAGTATTATATAGCTAGTTTAAGAACCTATATAAGTAGCTACTCAACATTATGAAAAAAACTTTGCTAATAACATTTTTACTATTTTAATTGAGCTTTTATGCGCAAGAGAGTTCAAAATGGAAAATAGGAATTGAATATTCAATGGATAAATTATCTATTGACAACGGACAGAATAATGACTTTATCGTTACAGAAGGAAACATAAATGGATACGGAATTGAATTTGACAAGAATAACCATACTATCGGAGTAATTACACAATTCTTGTTTAATGAAAAAATAAGCGTTTCATCTGGACTTTTATATTCAAATAAAGATTTTACTGGAACTTATAGTTGTGGAACTTGTGATTTTATTGGAACTTTTCCGGGTTATTCACCTGAAACGTTGAAACAAAGATTTTTAGTAATTCCAATATCAATCGATTATAATTTTCAGTTAGGGAATTTAGAACCAATTTTAAAAGCTGGATTTAAAAGCAACATCGAAATTGAGAATGATTTAAAACAACAAAGTAAAGGTTATTTTTTAGAAGCTTTTGTCGGAGTTTTAATTAACTACGAAATTTTAGAAACTTGGAATATTGGAGTTGGATATAATAATCAAACTGCATTGACTGATTTATATAAAACGGATAATTATAATTTAAGAACAAATAGTTTCTATTTACAAATTAACTAACATATAAAATAACGTAAGGCAACACCCTATACAATTTATTGCTAGTTATCGCCTACTAACTAAAATATTCACGGATTTTCTATTCGGTTTTTACTTGCTAAGTTAGGTGCTAAACCACGCAATAAAACACAAACAAATACTTTGGAAACCATATGAAAATCATAATATTAAAGATTTTTTTAGTAGTAATCATTTTAGTTTCTTGTAATGAAAAAGCTAAAACAAAAGAAATACTTAAACCTGAGTTTCAATCAATTATTAGTTCAAGTAATGTAAATGGATCTATTTTAATTTATGATCTACATAAAGATTTATTTTACTCTAATAACTTTGATTGGGCTAAAACTGGACGATTACCCGCATCTACATTTAAAATTCCGAATTCTATAATTGCTTTAGAAACTAAAGTTGTAGAAAATGATAGTACATTGTTCAAATGGAATGGAGAAAATAGAGCTTATAAAATGTGGGAACAAGATTTAATATTAAGAAATGCTTTTCAATATTCTTGTGTTCCTTGTTATCAAGAAATTGCTAATAAAATTGGAGAAAAAAGAATGAATAAATATCTTAAAAAATTACAATTTGGAGATATGAATGTTACCTCTAAAAATTTAGATATCTTTTGGTTGGAAGGAGAGTCAAGAATTAATCAATTTCAACAGATAGATTTTTTAATACGTTTTGTTAATTCAGAGTTAAAAATTTCTAAAAGAACTGAAGAAATCCTAAAAAGAATATCTTTTATTGAAGAAAACGAAAGATATAGATTATATGGAAAAACAGGTTTATCAGTTAGAAATGGAAATTATAATGGTTGGTTTGTAGGGTATCGTAAATCGAAAAATAACACGTATTTTTTTGCTATTAATATTGAACCTAATGAAAATACGAATAAAGAATTATTTCCAAAATTAAGAAAAGAAATCACTCTTAAAGCTTTAGATCTTATGAAATAAATACAGTTATTAATATCTGTATTACTAATAGGTTTAGCTCACTTACAAAATTCCTTGCAGATGTTCTATTCTGTTTTTATTTACTAAATTAGTTACTTAAACACGTCAATAATCATACACAAAAACCGTTGGGTATAATTAAAACCAAATGAACAGACTACTGATATTATTTTTTTCTTTATCCATAATTGGTTGCAGTAAACAAAAGAAGTTTTGGGACAACGGATTAACCAAAAGTGCGGAAGAAATAACCGAATACATGATTCGAATTCAAGAAGATTCCTTAATTTAAAAATAAAGGAAATTAAAATTAGATAAATTAATTAAGCCTTTCATTACTTGTAAATTTTTAGAGTTTAATACCTTTGGAGCTTTATTTAAAAGCATAATTAAGATATTAAAATATGAGTAAAAATTTATCAAATTCAGTATTATATTTAATGAGTATATCTGCTGGACTTGTTGTAGCAAACCTCTATTACAACCAACCACTTCTGCATCAAATGGTTGTTGAGTTTGGTGTAAGTGAATCTGCCATAAGTAATGTGCCTTTAGCAACACAATTGGGGTATGCTTTTGGCTTGTTGTTTATCGTTCCACTAGGAGATAAGGTTTCTAACAAAAAAATATTACAGTTTGATTTTGCTTTAATGATAGTATCATTAATTGCGGCATCCTTGTCAAATACCTTGTATCTGTTAATTATAAGTAGTTTTTTTATTGGTTTTTCATCGGCTATACCACAATTATTTGTGCCTATGGTTGCTCAATTATCAGATGATAAAGGTCGTGGACGTGCTATTGGTATTGTAATGAGCGGTTTATTGATTGGTATTTTAGGTAGCCGAGTATTAAGTGGAATTATAGGTAAATGGTTTGGATGGAGATTTATGTTTTCTGCTGCAACTGTACTTATGGTATTGTTGTTTATTTTACTTCAGTATAAATTACCAAAAATTAAACCTAATTACAAAGGGAGTTATGGCAGTTTATTAAAATCTATAGGACATTACTTTAAAACAGAACCTTCGTTACGATTAGCGGCATTGCGTGGTGCACTTGGTTTTGCAGGATTGAGTGTTTTTTGGACCACCTTTGTTTTTTTGATGGAAGATCATTTTGGATATGATAGTGATATTGCTGGTGCTTTTGGTGTTTTTGGTATTGTTGGAGCCCTTGGAGCAACTGTTGTAGGAAAAATGAATGATAAATATGATAGAAAAAGTATGATTATCTTCTCTACCATATTATTGATGGTTTCTTGGTTGATTTTCTTATTTTCTGGATACTCTCTAATCGGGTTAGCAGTGGGTGTAATTATTGTAGATTTGGGTTTACAAATTTTACATATTACAAACCAGGTAACTATTTTTTCTAAAAATCCAGAAGCTAGAAATCGAGTGAATACGGTTTATATGGTCGGTTTTTTTATAGGTGGTGCTTTTGGTACTTTTTTAGGAGCTTATGCCTGGGAAAACCATGGTTGGCAAGGCGTTTCTATATTAGGCCTTTTAATAACGGTTAGTATTTTAATAGCTCAATTTGTATTTGAACCTAAACATCAAGCATAAAAAAAAAGACCAATTGTTTAGAATAACCTATACGTATTCTAAACAATTAGTCTTTTAAAATTTACTGAAATACCTACTTTAATTTCAATTTCTATATTTCTAAATATTTTAGGATGTTAAACCTATTGATATTATTCATAACGTAAGGCCGTAATTGGGTCTAATGCCGATGCTTTTCTTGCAGGATACCATCCGAAGAAAATACCTGTTACAGCACATACTGCAAAAGAAATTATAATAGAATATAAAGCAACACTTGTAGGCCAGTTTAAGAATTTTTCTATAAACACGGTAGATGCTAAGCCTAGTAAAACTCCTAAAACGCCACCAGTAATACTTATTAGAATTGCTTCAATTAAAAACTGCATTAAAATATCTGCTCCCTTTGCTCCTACTGCCATTCTTAAACCAATCTCTTTGGTACGTTCTTTTACAGAAACATACATAATATTCATAATTCCGATACCTCCAATCAACAAAGAAATACTCGCCACGGCTACTAAAAGTAAGGTTAACATTTCACTTGTAGAACTAAATGTAGAAATCAATTCTTCCATAGAACGCACACTAAAATCATCATCTTCTGTAGCGGTTAGTTTGTGTTGCGTACGTAAAATTTCAGAAACTTCTATCACGGCACTCGGTGCGTCTTCTTCGCTAATGGAAGAAGCCATAATTTGATTTAAGTGATCTATAGCCAAAATACGTTTTTGAACCGTTGTATAAGGTGCAATTACTACATCATCTTGGTCTTGCCCAAAGGTGTTTTCTCCTTTTTCTTCTAAAACACCAATCACTTTAAACGGAATGTTATTAAAACGAATCATTTGCCCCACTGGTTCTTTACCATCAGGAAAAACATTTTCTACCACAGTTTGACCTATTATAGCAACTTTAGATGCCGTTTTAACTTCTGTATCTGTAAACATACTTCCGCTTTGTAAATCGACGACTTTAATCTTTAAATAATCTGGATTTACACCATAAATGGTACTTGGCCAGTTGTTAGATCCGTTAATGACTTGTCCGCCGCCATTCACCATTGGAGTACTATAACTTAGCAAGGTCGATTGATTTTTAATCGCCTCATAATCACTCAAAGTAAGCGATTCCATAACACTTGCTGCTTGTCTAACACCACCACGTGTATCTGCTCCGGCTTTTATAGTAATCATATTAGATCCCATGGCAGAAATGGTTGTTCTAATACTTTCTTTAGATCCTTCTCCAATGGCCAACATAGTAATAACAGATGCTACACCTATAATAATCCCCAGCATGGTTAATAACGTTCTTGTTTTATTAAGAATGATGGCTTTTGTTGCGATTTTAAATAAATTTAATAGTCTCATAACTAATCGTCTTGTTTAGGTAATTTTGCTAATTCGTTTGCTGCAGATTGAATATTATCATTTTGATAATCTTTAATAACATGCCCATCTTTTAATACAATGGTTCTGTTACTAAACGTTGCTATATCTGGCTCATGTGTTACAAAAGTAATCGTAATACCTTGTTTATTTAACTCTTGAAATAAGGACATAATTTCGTAAGACGTTCTAGTATCTAAGTTCCCTGTAGCTTCATCAGCAAGAATCATTACAGGGTTATTTACCAAAGATCTTGCAATAGCCACACGCTGTTGTTGTCCTCCAGAAAGTTGAGATGGTGTATGATCCATTCGCTCTCCTAAACCAACCATTTTTAAGGCTTTTATAGCACGCTCTCTTCGTTCTTCTGTAGAAACGTTACTGTTGTATAATAAAGGTAACTCTACGTTTTCTATGGCAGATGTTCTTGCCAATAAATTGTAGGATTGAAAAATGAATCCTATTTTTTCATTTCTTATCGTTGCCAATTCATTTCTACTTAAGTCTTTCACTTTTACCCCATCAATCTCATAAATACCAGAAGTGGGTTGATCTAAACATCCTAAGATATTTAACATGGTACTTTTACCAGAACCACTAGATCCCATAATAGTAACAAACTCGCCTTCTTTTATATCAAATGAAATACCTCTAAGTGCATGCACCGTTTCGGTACCCATGGTAAACTGTCGTTTTAAATCTTCTATTTTAATGATTTCTTTACTCATGGCTCTTTATTTTTTCTTCCCTCCGGGACGTTGTGGCATAAATGGACTTTCGCTAGTTCCTCCTTTTTTAACTTCAGATTTACTGATCTCTTTTAAGTTATAAACTAATTTATCTCCTTCAGATACTCCACTTAATAATTGTACATTTACTCCATCACTTGCGCCAAGTGTTACTGTTTTAGAAGTAATAGCTCCGTTATTTTCTAATACCCAAAGCGTTGTATCATCAGTAGATATATTGCTATTGTTTTCTGCTAATTGATGTTGTGCATTATAAGTCGATAAAATGGCTGCTTCAGGTTTAAAGTTAATCGCTTTCGCTTCTGCAGTTAACACATTATTTAATTCTAAAGTAAAAATAGAAATGGTTGCTGTTAGGCCTGGTTTTAGTTTTAAGTCTGGGTTATCAGCTTTAATTACAACCGTATACGTTACCACATTAGAAGTAACTGTTGGATCTAATCTTACTTGCGTTACAACACCTTTAAAAGTTTCTCCAATGTAAGCATCTACAGTAAATTCTACTCTTTGTCCATTTTTAACCTGTCCAATATCTGCTTCATCTACATCTGCTTCTACTTGCATTTCTTTTAAATCTTGTGCAATGGTAAATAGTGTTGGCGTACTTAAACTTGCTGCAACCGTTTGTCCTTCATCAATAGCTCTAGATAGCACAACTCCGTCTATAGGCGAATAAATATTAGCATATCCTAAATTAGTTCTGGCTTGTTGCAAATCTGAATAACGTTGTGTTACTGTCCCTTTTGCCGTTTGATAATTGTATTGTGCATCATCAAAATCTGCTTTACTAATTACCTGATTATTGTATAGACTTTCTTGTCTATCAAAAATCGTCTTCATGTAATTTCTTTGACTTACGGCATTGTCATACGCTGCTTGAGCTTGTGTTTTAGATGCATTCAAATTGGTTTTATCCAACTCTGCAATTAACTGACCTTCTTTAACAACACTGTTATAATCTACATATATTTTCTCTACAACTCCAGAGACTTGTGTCCCTACTTCTACTTGCGTAATTGGTTCTATAGTTCCGGTTGCAGTAACCATAGTAGTTACATTTTCTTTTTTTGCTAGCACTGTTTTTGCTTCTATTACTATAGCATCATCGCTATTTATAAAAGAGTATCCTACAATAGCAAGTACAATAACTGCAATGCTTATGATGATTATGTTTTTATTTTTTTTCATGAGTTCTTGTTTTAAAGTTTGATATCGTTTCCTTGGTAAAATTGTAATAATTGATGGTATAAAATATTTAAGTATTTAGATTGTAAATAGTTTTGTTGTGCATTGGTAAAGGTGTTTTGACTAATCACTAAATCTGAAGTACTTAAAGCACCTAATTCGTATTTTTTTTGTGATAGTTTATAAGATTGTTCAGCTGCTACTTTAGAAGCTTCTGCGGCAATTACTTGCTCTTGCGCAGACAATGCATTTTGATATGCTGTTTCTACTTTTCTGTACACTTCTTTTTCTGTAGATAACTTTTGTATTTCTGCTTTTTCTATGTTGATGGTTGCCGTTTGTACCGCACTTTTAGTTTGATTTCTATTAAAAATCGGAATCGTTAATGACAACCCTAATTTCTGATTGAAATTGACATCAAACTGATCTGAAAAATTATTATCGTTGATACTTGTATATCCAGAACCTAAACTTCCTGATAAGGCCAGTGTTGGTAAAAACCCTCCTTTTGCAATGTCTAATTGTTTTTTATTCGCTTCAATAGTTAGATTGCTAGATTGTATTTCTGGTAAAATCCCCAATGCTTTTTCATACACATCTGCTTTGTTTAATTCTATATTTACCAAATCCATGTTTTCATCAATAGTTTCAATTTCTATATCTTGAATTGGTGATAATTCTAGTAATTGTTTTAAAGCAATAATGTATTGTTGATAGTTGTTTTTAGCAGCAATAACATTGTATTTATTTGTAGCAGCCTGACTTTGAGCTTCGGTATAATCGCTTAACGCAATGTTTCCGGCATCTAAACGTGACTTTGCTCTTAACACTTCTGTTTCTGAAGCCAACAAGTTATTTTCTGCAGTAACAATACTCTCTTTGCTATACAATGTTTGTAAATACGTTTCTAAAATATTTAATACAATATTGTTTTCTGCTACTTCTGCTTCAAATACACTTTGGTTAAATAAAATCTTATTTTGTGCTATTTGATTGGTTATTTGATTTCCTTGAAACAACGTCATAGAAGTATTGATACCTACATTTGTACTATGTATTTGATCTGTTACATAACTACTTGTAATTGGGTCAATAGTATTTCCGTTAGAAAAACTTTGCGATGCATTTCCAAATAAATTTGGTAATCGAGAAGATTTTGCTTGGTTATAATCTATCTCTGCAATGTTTTTATTTAGTACAGCGTCTTTTACTGTAATGTTGTTTTCTAAAGCATAATCAATACAATCTTGTAAAGACCATACTTTTGTTGCCGAATTTGTAGATACTTCTTGTGCAAAAGAAAACTGCACAAATAGTAAGCTTGCTACGAGTATATATAATTTCATTTTATCAGTGTTTTAAATTAACACTTCAAAGATGAAACTATATACCATCTTATAAGAACGGAATAGACGTTTGGTGGAATTGACTATACGAAAGCCGTTTTTTTATGGATGGGAATTTTATGGTTTGTTCTATGAAAATAACTTTTTATACTAAAAGGTCTTCTTTAAGTATTAATTAAATTGACGGTAAGTAGCGGGAATTCAGTTAGAAGAACTAAAAGGTAAGACGCTAACAACTCCTTTAAAAATTATATTCATTGTTCTTTTCCATTGATGAAAAGAACCAAAAATCTAGACTTCTGATAATTTTATTGAATTCTACAAGATACTACACTACCATGTTCTGACCGCAAAAGCACTTTGGACACTTGCCGCTCCATATCTTTTGAATTGCTACTAAAATTATAATATGTCGGGGTTCAGATTGCTACTGAGTAAACTAAAGATTACTTTGCATGCAATAATCTTAAAGCTAAACTTAAAAAACTCCTTTAAAAACTATTTTCATTATTCTTTTCCATTGATGAAAAGAACCAAAAATCTAGACTTCTGATAATTTTATTGAATTCTACAAGATACTACACTAACATGTCCAGACCGCAAAAGCTCTTTGGACACTTGCCGCTCCATATCTTTTGAATTGCTACTAAAATTATAATATGTCGAGGTTGAGATTGCTACTAAGTAAAAGAGAATAAATTAAACCCCATCCAAATACAATTTACAAATAGTATAGATTTTCTCTGAATCTTTATTATCCAATCCAGAATACTCAGACAACGGAAAACTAACCGTCATTTTTGTGGCTGCAAACTTAAAACTTTCTGCAGCATGTGCTTTTAAATAGGTTGCATGTGCAATTACCTTAAAAGTAGAATTTAATTGTAAAGGAGTTTTAGTGGCAGGCTCCGCAACATAACTGCCTACAATGGGTAATCCTGATTTTAGAAAGGGTTTAATTGGAAAATTATCTAAAATTCCGCCATCGGAATACAACGTTTTATTGATGATAATCGGAGTAAAAATACCAGGAATAGCACAAGAAGCCAACAATGGTTTTAATAATTTACCTTTACTAAAATAACGTACTTTGCCATTTTGCATGTTAGAGGCAGTAATATAAATAGGAATCTCTAAGTCGCTAAATTTATCTTTTATTTTATTTTCTATAATCGTTTTGAATAAGAAAGTATCAAAAAGACCTGCTTTTGTAATGCTAAAAAATGAAAATTTAAAAAGACTCGTTCTTTTAAAGATCTCTAAAATTTCTTGCGTAGAAATACCAGAAGCATATAAAGAGGCCACCAAAGCGCCTCCACTACTTCCAGAAATAGCATTTATTTGTAAACCCAACTCTTCTATTTTTTCAATCAAAGCCAAATGTGCAGCACATTTTATGCCTCCTCCAGATAACACTAAGTTTATAGGAATGTTTACATTTAATTTAGAAAGTTGGTCACTGTAATTTTTAAGCACTCGATTATTTTTTAATAGCTAAAACAGAAGTACTTGCAGACTTCAAGAATATGAGTAAATATACTTCATAAATACTTCTGAAGCTACTTTATTATTACGCAATTATGAATTTAATTCTTTCATTATTTCTGCAAACAACTCATAAGAGCGAATTCTATCTTTAATGCCATAAATATTAGTTACTGCAATTAATTCATCTGCCCCAGTTTGTTCTAAAAACTCTTTTACTTGTGCTTTTACGGTTGCTTTACTTCCTATAAAAGAATACTTCAACATTTGATGCACTTGCGGGTTTTGTAATATCTCTTTATAGTATTCTGTCATGGCAGTTGGTGGTTGCACAAAATCTCGTTTACCCGTAAACAAACCAACAATCATTCTAATTAATGAGGTTGATAAATTGGCAGCCTCTTCATCGGTATCTGCAATAATAATATTTACACCTACAATGGTATACGGTTTTTGTAAAACATCCGAAGGTTTAAATTCTTTACGATAAATGGCCAAAGCATCCCATAAATGGGTGGTTGCAAAATGACTTGCAAATGCATAAGGCAATCCTTTTTTGGCAGCTAAATGTGCACTATCCGTACTAGAACCTAAAATATAAAGCGGCACGTCTACTCCTTCTGCAACGGTAGCTCTTACTTTAGCATGTTCATTTTCTACAGAAAAATAGGTTTGAATCTTTTCTATTTCATTCGGAAAAGATTGCGCAGCTTCCATAAAATCTGAACGGATGGCTTGTGCAGTTTCTCTGTCCGTTCCTGGTGCTCTTCCCAAACCTAAATCTATTCTATTCGGATATAAAGAACCTAAGGTTCCAAATTGTTCTGCAACAATTAAAGGCGAATGATTGGGTAACATAATTCCGCCAGAACCAATACGAAGCGTTTTGGTACCTTGTGCAGCATACCCAATTAAAATAGAAGTAGCAATACTACCTATATTTGTAGAATTATGATGTTCTGCTAACCAATACCGTGTGTACCCAAATGTTTCGGCATTTTGTGCCAATGCTAACACATTGTTAAAGGTTTCTTTTAATGTATGGTCTTTAGAAACTAATGCAAGGTCTAAAATGGAATAAGCGGTATTTTCAGTTTTCATAATATGTATAATCAATAATTATATTAGAAATATAAAGTCGTTTTTACTGCCACAAAATTACAGAAATTAGTCCGTTTTTAAGGTAATGTTTTGTTAATATAAACGACGAAACACTAAATTTGTAAAGAGTATTAAAAACAAAGATATTAATAATGAATACTACCATACAATCCATTCCCGTTTTAGATTTAGATGGCATTTCTGTAGATTTAATGACAGCTTATAAAAGTAAAGTTTTACTATTGATTTTTTACAACAATGATTGTTTGGGGTGTACAGGACGTGCTATTCCGTTGGCTTATGATTTTCAACAGAAATATCCCTCAATTCAAGTGGCTGGTATTCATGCCGATTTTATAAATAGAGAAGGAACAAAAGCCAATATTAAAAGTATTTTTACCAGTGGCGAAAATCCATTTCCTATTTATATTGATAAAAACCACAAAGTTTACGATCAATTTAAAGCAGAAGGAACTCCGCAATGGGTATTGATATCAGAAAAAGGAGAATTGTTTCGTTCTATTTTTGGATCACAAGACAATGCAGCTAATAGATTGTTTTATGCTTTAGAAAGTTTGGTTGATGGGTAAAAAAGTAAGTTTTTAATGATTTAAAAACTTCAGATTTGATCTTTGTAAACGATTATTTCTTTTTTTAATTAATTGTAATTTGATATTGTAATACAGCCATTCCTTTGCGTTCATCAACTTTAAGTTGATTATTTATATTTTGAAACACAGGTCTGTTTTGGTAGCTTAAAGTCAATTTATTATCGTGTCCTTTAAAAAAACAATTTACACCTAAATCATATACAATCATTTTATCGTCTAATGCGTCAAAATCTGAATATTGAATAGCAATATTAGGTTGTAATTGGTAACTTTTTTTCCCTCTAGCAAGAACATATCCTAATTGAAAAAAGGTAGTGTTTCCGGTTCCCATCATTGGAAAATCATTACCACTTCCGTTAAAAGAAGTTCCTCCGGAAGTAATATCATTGGCTCCCACATTTCTAACATAATTAGGACCAAAATCATTATGGTTATAGCCTAAATACGTGGTAATTGCAGTTCCTTTTTCTTTATTTAATGGAGCATCATAAAATACATCTACTGCCCAATTTTTAAAATTGTAATATTTTTCTACACCATTAACCAACTGTGAGGTCATTTTAGGCTGATTCATAAAACCTGCACCTAAGTTTAAAATATTCTTTGTCCCCATATAAGTCCCTGCGCCTCCACTATAAGCAGATTTGTTGCTCTCATTATCTAAAAACTCATATTTTACATAACCAGATATTCTTTTTCGAGGTTTATTTATAGCATAATCTACTTTTCCTTCTGTGGCTGTAACACCAAATTGTGATGGGTTTTTTAAAGATAAAATATAATCGAACTTATGTACTTGCCCTTTTGCCCAAATACCTAAAGAACGAGCTACATCATCATTTTTATTAACGGTTAATAATGAAAATAAAGGGGCATCTAAAGACATTAATGTTGCGCTACTTCTAACATTCCATCTATTTAATCCTTCCCAACCAGATTCTCCAAAACCTAAAGAAAATTCTTTAGCAAACTCATACTCTGCATATAAATCTAACATGCCAAACTGAAAATCTTTTTCTGTTTTACTATTTAAGTTATTTCCACCAAATAGAGAATATGCATACAATTTTGGCGTTAATTGTGCTGAAATACCCATTCTTACTCTTCTTAAAGAAACGTCAAATACATTATTTGCTATTTCATTATTGATCGTAGTGCCTGGGTTGGTATCAAAATATCTAGCCCATAATTGCATTCTAAGAGAAGCTTTTACATACGTTTTGCCAGTATCATCTAAATTTAACTTTAGTTTATTGCTTTGTGCATGGCTAAAACTTGATAATAATGTTAAAATAAAAAGAAGTCTTATTACTTTCATAATTGGTTTTAATAATTGTTTGATGCAATTAATATTCAAACACTTTACAAGCAGCAAAACTATATAAATTCTAAAATAGACTTACTGACATTTGTCACTTAATTACTTTTTTGAAAAAGGTCTCACTTTATTAAAATTTAAAGTCCATCATAATTAAATATTATCAAAGATAAAAATAACCATGAATTTCAGTTTTTGAACTTACATCATGATTATATCAATATACAACAGAAGTATTAGTGATTAACCGCTTTTAACTGCAAAAGAGATTACACTTCTCTACTTTTCCAAACATTCAAATACTGACCTGTCGCCATTCTTCTAGACGCATCTTTGGCTCTTTGTGCTAAACTACCTATAAATAAAGAATCAATTGTTTGAAACCAAAGTTGTAACCATTGTCCAAAATGGACTTGATCCATGGTGTGATTTAAATATTTATCTACTTTTAAATGTGCTTTTGTAGGACTTCCTTTAAAACAAACATCTCCTAATAAAGCCGTCACCCAAAAATCGGTTAATTTTTCTAAATGAGGTGGCCATTGTTCTTTAGATAAATGTGCATTAAAAATTGGTCCTAAAAGATCGTCTTTTCTAATTTTATCATAAAAAGTGATGACCAATAAATGAATATCTGCTCTGTTTTCTATTTCTTTCATGGTATTAAAAATGAAATCAGCACAAGCCTAAAATAGACTTGTGCTGATTATATGTATATTTAAACTTAATTTTTCTTTTTGATGCAATAAATAGTTTCTTGTATGGTAAACCAACAAAAGTAAAAGATACCAACAGAGAAAATTACATCGCCAATAACACGCATCCATTTTAAGGTTTGCACCGTTGGAGAGTATAATAATTCTGCATCTCTAGCAAAAGAATATCCTTTTGTAATTGAAGTATATGCTTGTATAATTCCTACCGGCAACATACTTAAAAACACCATGGCAACTAGACCTATATTCAATAACCAAAAAGCTCTTTTTAGTTTTACAGAACTCCAAACTCTGTCTGAATAAAATCGCAAACATATAATAATGAATCCCATACCTAACAAACCATACACACCAAATAAAGCCGTATGTGCATGCACTGCGGTAGTATTTAAACCTTGAATATAATACAATGCAATTGGTGGGTTAATTAAGAAACCGAATACTCCTGCCCCAACCATGTTCCAAAATGCCACTGCGATAAAGAAAAATATTGGCCACTTGTATTTTTGCATCCATTCTTTTGATTTTAAAAGGTTCCAATTCTCACGAATTTCAAAGCCCATTAAAGTTAACGGTACAACTTCTAAAGCACTAAATGTTGCTCCCAAAGCGATTGCTTGGACTGGAGTACCTGAATAATATAAATGATGTAAGGTTCCAATAATTCCTCCTGCCAAAAAGATGGTTGCAGAAGCTATAGAGGCTTTTCCTGCTGTTTTTGCTGATAAAATTTTCATTCTTAAGAAAATAAAAGCGATAATAACTGTTGCAAAAACTTCAAAGAAACCTTCTACCCAAAGGTGTACCAGCCACCATCTCCAATAATTAATTACAGGTAAACTACTGTTTTCTCCGTACATTAATCCCGAGAAGAAGAACATACCAATGGCAATTACAGATATTAAAAGAATGATTAATAAGTGTTTAGAATCATCATTTTTCTTAATAGCAAACACCACGTGTCTACCTACCATAAGTACCCATAATACTAAACCGATTCCTAAGAATATTTGCCAGAACCTACCTAAATCCATGTATTCATAACCTTGATGCCCAAAGAAGAAATTGGTCGTTAAATCTAAAAATTGATGTACACCTAACCACTCACCCATCATAGAACCTAATACAATAATTATTAAGGCGATAAAAAGAAAATTCGTTCCAAATACTTGATACTTCATTTCTTTACCACTAATCATTGGTGCTAAAAATAGTCCTGTTGCTAACCATGTAGCCGCAATCCAAAATACAGCCAATTGTGTATGCCAAGTTCTGGTAATAGAATATGGTAAAACACTTGATAAATCTAAACCAAAAAAGGCTTGTCCTTCTACCGTATAATGCACCGTTAAAGCACCTAAAACTACTTGTAAAGCTATTAGCAATGAAATAACTATAAAATACTTTAAGACCGATTTTTGAGATTTTGTTAGCACCAAAGCATCTAATGGATCTTTATCTGGATGAATAACTGCGTCTCCTTTTTCATGGTTTAATATATAATAATAACTTAATCCTCCTATAAATAATAATAAAAGTATAATAGAAAATCCTGACCAAATTTGAGAATCTGGTGTAATAGTATTGTCTATTAAAGGTTCATGTGGCCAGTTAGACGTATACGTATAATCAAGATCTGGTCTGTTGGTACTTGCTGCCCAAGAAGTCCAGAATAGAAAGGCATTTAATTGTGCTAATTTTTCGGTATCTACCAATGCTCCCTTAGGAATTGCATACTTTTCATATCCATTAAAAAAAATGTCTGTATAATGCTTATAATTTTCTAAGATAGCTGTATATCGATCTTTAGAAATAGTAATACTTCCTGTTTTAGCATCATACGTATTCGTTTTAATATGCTTAATTAAACGTGCTTTTAAAGCTGCTTTATTTTCTACGTCTAAATTCTCATAAGTTGAATTAAAATCTTTTTTTGCCCAAGCATTCAACATGAATACGGCTTCTTTATGAATCCAATCTGCAGACCAATCTGGTGCAACATAACTACCATGTCCCCAAATAGAACCTACTTCCATTCCTCCAATTGATTCCCAAACATTCTGACCTATTTGTATATCTGCTTTTGTTAGAAAAACTTCTCCGGTTTCTTTAATTATAACCGTTTCTGGTATGGGCGGTTGTGTTTGATATACTTCTGTACCTACCCAAATAAGTGCTATAAAGGAAAGTATTACTACGCTGGAAAATGCGATCCAAACTTTTTTCATGTTGTTGTTCTTTTTAATAAATTATACTACGTCTTTTACTCTTTGTACACTGTCTGCTATAGAAACTGTAAGTCTAATGATACAATCTTCTGTACAGTATAAATCGTGAGGAACATTTGCGTCTAACGCAATTAAATCTCCTTTTTTTAATTCTTGTTTTTCTCCTTCTACCCCAAAATCTATCGCTCCTTCAAATAGTTCTATCACAATAGGAAATGGCGCTTTGTGTTCTTTCATTTGTTGCCCTTTTTTCATCAGGATTCTTATTTCTTTTGTAGTTGCTGTTTTAATTAATACGGTTACTGAGGGTTTATCTTCTCCGTAAATTAAATTTTCTGTTATTGATGCTTTTTTCATTTTATTTGAGTTTGATTAAAAGTATTAAAAGATATTTATATCCTTTAATTAGTTAAATTTTTAGCGTTTTAATATCAAGTTTTTTAAATTCATATCATTTATAAGAGATTTTATAGAAGTATTTTCTAACATATTTTTTAAGTTTTCACGAATATCTACAAACTTAAAATGAAGCGGACAAGGAGAATTTGCGTCACATTGTTTTAATCCTAAACCACAACCCTTGTATATAGAATCACCATCTAAAATACTAACTATTTCACTTAAATTAGTGTCCATTTTATCTTCTTCTATTGTAAAACCACCATAAGGACCTTTTACAGAAGTAATAATATTATTTCTTTTTAATTGTTGTAAAATTTTAGCTGTAAATGCTTGTGGTGAGTTTATTTCTTCTGATATTAGACTCATTCTTACTTTATTGCCATTGGCGCTTTCTTGCGCAATAAACAACACTGCTCTTAGACCATATTCACAAGTTTTAGAAAACATATTATTTCTTATTTTAATACCGCAAATATATAGTATATTTTATAAAGGACAAATTTATCCCTTATAAAATGTTTATATAAGTATTTTCTCTCTTTTGATAAAAAAAACATATCACTAATACATACAAAATCTTGTATTATTACTAGTGTAACAATACAAGATTTAGAATAATAAACTCAATTAAAAAAATGATTAGTGGCTTTATGATTCAATAGGAATTGATAGCAACGGAATATTTTGACCAGAAGCCATCACCCTTGTTTTACTTTTATGTACAATAGACTCCCAAAAACCATACTTTTTTGGCATCATAACCAAAAGTTCTGAATTTGATTTTTTAATTTCATCTTCTATTGCATCAATGACAGAATTTGATTTTACATTTTTATAAAAATGTGTTACATCTTCTAACTCTTTATCTAAAGTGTTTGTTGTATCTGTCTGCAATTCTTCTATTTTTTGATCTACATAAAAAACAGTAACAGTAGCTTTTAAGTTTAAAGCTACTTGACGGAGTTTGGCCAATGTTTTTAAAGGAATATCTTGTAATAAATCACAAGCAAATAATATTTGTTTCACTTCCTTAAATTTAGCTTCTATAGGAATTGCTAATACAGGAAATTCCTTCATACTAATTACACTTGTTGTAGGATTTCCTATTAAGTTTTGTTCTATTGATTTAGGAGACATACCAATTACTAAAAAACGTGCTTTATGTTCTTTCATAAGAAGATCTACTTCTTCTCCTAAATTAGAATACGTACTTTTATAAGTGACTTTAATTTGGAATTTTTCACTTAAATGTGCAGCAGTTTTTTTTAATTTTACTTTATTTTTTTCAAACAAACTATCTAAAGAGATTGCAGATAATCTGCTATTTGCAGCATGAACAGGTAATTTAAATGCATGAAAAAGTACAAGTTCAGTTTGAAATTGTTTTGTTAATCCTGCTGCATATAAAACAGCATTTTCAGAAAGTTTAGAAAAATTGGTTGCTACTATAATACTCATAACTTTAATGTATATGGTTGTTATTCTCAAAGGTAAAAAAGATTCAGTAGTAAAAGGTAGTCAAAAAAGGGGATGTATTGGTCTAAAACACGTTTTTATAGAAGTTTAACAATTCTTTTGCTATAAATTATTTTGATCTGTTTTTGAATTTAGAAGGAGAAAGACCTGTTTTTTTCTTAAAAAATTTACCAAAAAAAGAGGGATCGCTAAACTTTAAATCATTGGCTATTTGAGAAATACTCAGTAATGGATTACTTAATAATAATTTAGCTTCCATAATTACAGCATCATCAATTAATTGTCCTGCAGTTTTTCCTGATACTTCTTTTAATACTTTAGATAAGTGTCCAGGTGTTAAAAACATGCTATCTGCATAGAATTTTACAGAACGCTCATTTTTAAAATGGTTATTTAATTTCTTAAAAAAACGAAGTGTTATTTCTTGTTGCCTAGATAAATGAGCATCTAAATTAGGATGTTCTCTTTTAAAAATGGCTCCATAATGATATAGCAACAAACCAAAAGAATGCATAATAATTTCATCTCTAAAAGGCATATCAGAAGTTTCTGCATCGTTATTTTGGGCCAATAGTTTAGAGAGTAATACAGAAGTTTCTTGTTCTTCTGCATCCAATTTTAATTTGGGATAACTATTTGCTGTTAAAAAATCTATACCATCAAATTCATTTTTATTTAAAAGTATTTTAAAAATAAAATCTAATGTAAAACTAACTCCTATAATTTCTAAATCAGTGCTAGTTTCAATTATTTGTACAACCGTTTGTGGTTTAATAATAATCATCTCACTAGCGTGTAATGTTTGTGTAATTAAGTTTAACTGTACTTTAAAACGTCCTTTAACAATCAATAAAAAAGTATAATTACCTGCTCTAAATGGGGCTATAAACGGAGTTTCATCAAAATTATTTTTAGACAAATGGATATGCAAATCACTATTTTTTTGTGGTTTGTCTCCAAGAAGATCAACAATATCGTTGATCGTATAATTTTTAATAAAAGAGGTTTGCACTATAGAAATCTATAAATTATATATCAAAGATACCAATTTATGATTTTATCAATCCATTTATTACATACCCTCTTGTAAATTACATGGTATCATTTATTCTTATAATAGTATAAATATAAATAAGTGTTAAAAGAGAATGAACATTCATTTTTTACATACCTTTGTAGTCTAAAACAAAGTAATGAAACATTTTTGGAACCTATTACGCATCTTATTCGCATTGTTTATGATAAATGCAGGAGTACAACATTTTATGAAACCAGAGTTCTTTTCAGTTTTTGTACCAGCTTTTTTGCCGTTTAAGAGTTTTATAATTTATGCATCGGGAATCGTAGAAATATTATTAGGAGCTCTTTTAATCATACCAAAATATAAAAATTTGGCTGCAACGGGTATCTTAATTTTAATGATTTTGTTTTTACCTATTCATATTTGGGATGTATTTTCTGACACTCCCGCTATTGGTAGTCATAAAGCAGCATATATAAGATTACCATTGCAATTTGTTTTAATTGCTTTGGCATATAAATTTCAGAAAAAAAACAAGTAATGGCAAAACTTCAAAAAAGTATCGATAAAAGAAACGCATTGATTAAAGCAACTATTGAGTTGGTAAACAACAATGGTTTTCATGCAACGCCAATGAGTAAAATTGCAAAAATGGCAAATGTTTCTCCGGCTACCATTTACTTGTATTTTGAAAACAAGCAAGATTTAGTAAACAAAACCTATATAGAAGTAAAAGCAAGATATACAGATTATGCCTTTGAAACTTATGATGCAAATATGTCTATTGAAGATGGTTTTAAATTAATTTGGAATCGCATTGCAAACTTTAAATTGAAAGAATGTAAAAATGCCATGTTTTTAGCACAATGTGATAATACGCCAATGATTGATGAACCAAGTAGACAAGAGAGCATTAAACATTTACAGCCCCTACTCGATCTTTGGATAAAAGGAAAAAAAGAAGGAATTATAAAACCGATGTCAGAATACTTATTGTATGCATACGCTATAAATCCTTTATCATTTTTAATGATGGCAGAAAAAAGAGGTTCTTTTAAATTAGACGAGACTCATTTAGAAGAAGCGTATCAATCTGCTTGGAACAGTATAAAAGTTTGTAAATAAAATGAAAAAAACGGCTATAATATTAGGTGCAACTGGTTTAACAGGAAATAGTATTCTTCAAAAATTAATTGAAGATGAAAGATACGAAAGTATAAAACTTTTTTCTCGTTCTAAAATAGAAGGGTTACCTAAAAAGGTGCATCAATTTATAGGTGATGTTTTAAAACTAGAACAATTTAAAGACGATTTTACAGCAGATGAAGTGTATTGTTGTATTGGTACTACGGCTAAGAAAACACCAGATAAAACGCTTTATAAAAAAATAGATTTTGGAATTCCTGTAGCTGCGGCAAAATTAGCTAAAGAAAACAACATTTCTACTTTTTTAGTGATTTCTGCCATGGGAGCTGATAAAAACAGTTCTGTTTTTTATAACAAAACAAAAGGAGAAATGGAACAAGGTGTTTTACATCAAGATATAAAAAACACCTTTATTTTAAGACCATCTTTAATTGATGGAGAACGAAAAGAGCAACGGTTCTTAGAAAAAATAGGTTTAGTGGTTTTTAAAATCATTCAGCCTTTATTTATAGGAAAACTAAAAAATTACAAAATAATAAACGCTAAAAGTATTGCAAAAGCAATGATCATTTTAGCAAACAAGAAGAGTAGTACCGAGGTAATTATAACCTCAAACGATATAAAACAAATTTCAATAAACAATTAAAATTAAACAGATGGAATTATTAGATAAATTAAACTGGAGATATGCTGTTAAAGCAATGAATGGAGAGAAAGTTTCTGAAGATAAAATAGAACGTATCTTAGAAGCTGCACGTTTATCGCCAACATCAAGTGGGTTACAACCTTTTGAGATTTACGTAATTAAAAATCAAGATATTAAAGAAAAAATTAAATCAGTAGCTTGGAATCAATCTGTAATTACAGACTGTTCTCACCTACTTGTTTTTGCTGCATGGGACACTTATACTGTAGATCGTATTAATTATATGTTCGATTTAACAAACGAAATTCGTGGTTTTAAAAACGAAGGTTGGGAAGATTACCGTCAAATGTTATTAGGTATGTATCCTCAAAAAGACGCTGAAGAAAACTTTAATCATGCTGCAAAACAAGCATATATTGCTTTTGCAAACGCTATTACAGCTGCTGCTTATGAAGGTGTAGATGCAACTCCATTAGAAGGTTTTGACGCAAATGCAGTAGATGAAATTTTAGGCTTACGTGAAAAAGGTTTACGTAGTGCAGTTTTATTACCAATTGGTTATAGAGCAGAAGATAAAGATTGGTTGGTTAACTTAGTAAAAGTTAGAAAACCTATGACAGATTTAGTAACCGTAATAGAATAAAAAAGAAATTATGAAAACTATCATATTAAAAAATAGACCCCAAGGGAAACCTACTGTTTCAAACTTTGAATTTTTAACAGAAGACAAAGAAATTACAATCAATACAGGAGAAATCCTTTTAGAAGCTGCTTATGTTTCTGTTGATCCTTATTTAAGAGGAAGAATGAGCGATGCAAAATCTTATGTTCCTTCTTTTGAATTGAATAAACCAGTACAATCTGGAGTTGTTGCCAAAGTGATTGCTTCTAAAAATGAGAAGTTTAAAGAAGGTGATTTTGTTTCTGGAATGTTAAATTGGCAAACACAACAAGTTTCTAATGGTGAAGGACTTTTAAAAGTAGATGGTTCTAAAGCACCATTAAGCACGTATTTAGGTGTGTTAGGTATGACAGGTTTAACTGCATATTTAGGTTTAAACCAAATAGGTAAACCAGTTGCAGGAGAAACAATTGTTGTTTCTGGAGCTGCCGGAGCTGTTGGTTCTATTGTAGGTCAAATTGCCAAAATTATGGGACTTACAGTAATTGGAATTGCTGGAACGGACGAAAAAATAGAGATGCTTAAAACCAAATTTGGTTTTGATGCAGGTATCAATTATAACACAAGTAAAGATATTAATGCTGATATTAAAAAAGCAGCGCCAAATGGTGTAGATATTTATTTTGATAATGTTGGCGGACCAATATCTGATGCCGTATTATTCAATATTAACCGTTTTGCTAGAATTATTATTTGTGGTGCCATTTCTGTTTATAATGAAACAGAATTACCTACAAGTTTAAGTGTACAACCATTTTTAGTTAAAAATAGCGCCTTAATGCAAGGATTTATTGTATCTAATTATGCGGATAAATTTCCTGAATCGATGCAACAATTATCAGGTTGGTTGGCAGAAGGTAAATTAAACTACACAGAAACGATTGTGGAAGGTTTCGATAACATCCCAAATGCTTTTATCGACTTATTTGAAGGTAAAAACAAAGGAAAAATGATCGTTAAAATTTAAAAAAGAAAAAAAAATGAACAATTTTGAATTAAAAAATCCAACCAAAATTATTTTTGGAAAGGATACAATTAAACAATTAGAAACCGAGATTCCTAAAAACGCTAAAGTATTATTATTGTATGGTGGTGGTAGTATAAAGAAAAACGGAATTTACGACCAAGTAAAAAAAGCGTTAGCAAATGTTGAAGTTGTGGAGTTTGGAGGAATCCCTGCAAACCCAGAATATGCAACTTTAATGGAAGCTTTACATGTAATTAAAGAAGAAAGTATTACTTTTTTATTAGCTGTTGGTGGAGGATCTGTAATAGACGGAACCAAATTTTTATCTGCTGCAGCGGTATTTGAAGGAGAAACTCCTTGGGATATTTTAACAAATAACATTAAAACAGAAAAAGGAATGCCTTTTGGAACTGTTTTAACATTACCTGCTACAGGTTCTGAAATGAATTCTGGTGCTGTAATTACTAGAAGAGAAACAAAAGAAAAACTAGCAATGGGTGGTCCAGGTTTATTTCCTGTATTCTCAATATTAGATCCTCAAGTAATTGCTTCTATACCACAACGTCAATTACAGAACGGATTAATGGATTCGTTTACTCACGTTTTAGAACAATACATGACGTATCCTGTTCAAGGATTATTGCAAGATCGTTTTGCTGAAAGTATTTTACAAACCATTATAGAAGTAGCTCCAAAGGTTTTAAAAGACCCTACGGATTATGATGCTGCTTCTAACTTTATGTGGAGTTGTACAATGGCTTTAAACGGATTGATACAAAAAGGAGTTCCTGGAGATTGGGCTGTACATGCAATGGGCCACGAATTAACAGCTTTATTTGGTATAGATCACGCACGTACTTTAGCAATAATTACACCAAGTCATTACAAGTATAATTTTGAAGCCAAAAAAGAAAAATTAGCTCAGTATGGTGAACGTGTTTGGAAAATTAAAGGAGGCAGTAAAGAAGATAGAGCGTATGAAGCTATTGAAAAAACAGTTGCCTTTTTCCATAAATTAGGAATCGACACCAAATTATCTGATTATACTGATGATTATGAAGGAACTGCAGAAGAAATAGAGAAACGATTTACAGATCGTGGATGGTTAGGTTTAGGTGAACACCAAAACTTATCCCCAGATAAAGTAAAAGAAATTGTAAAAATGGCTTACTAATTTTAAGTATGAAATTCACAAAAATTATAGCTTTAACGCTTACAATTATTACAGCTTCTAGTTGTAAGGATTCAACAAAAGAAACTACTAATGAAAAAGTATCAGAAGTAAAAACATCAATTAAAAAAAATAAAAAAATGAATATATTATTCGTATTGACATCTCATGATAAATTAGGAAATACAGGTAAAAAAACAGGATTTTGGGTAGAAGAATTTGCTACTCCATATTATACATTATTAGACAAAGGAGCAACAATTACTATTGCAACTCCAAAAGGTGGCGCTGCTCCTATTGACCCAAGTAGTGATGCTCCAGATGCAGCTACAGCTTCTACAGATCGTTATAATAATGACGAAGCTACTAAGTCTTTAATAGCAAATACAAAGGTATTAGCAGATATGAATGCAGATGATTTTGATGCTGTATTCTATCCAGGTGGTCACGGTCCTTTATGGGATTTAACAAACGATAAAGTATCTGTTGCTTTAATCGAGAAATTCGATCGTCAAGAGAAACCAATTGCATTTGTTTGTCATGCACCAGCTGTATTAAGAGATGTTAAAAATGCTGATGGAACTGCATTAGTGAAAGGTAAAAAAGTAACAGGATTTTCTAATAAAGAAGAAGCTGCTGTTGGTTTAACAGAAATTGTACCATTGTTATTAGAAGATATGCTTATAGAAAATGGCGCATTTTATTCTAATGGTGATGATTGGGCTCCTTATTCAGTTCAAGATGGTAATTTAATTACAGGTCAAAACCCTGCATCATCAGAATTAGTTGCAGAGAAATTATTAGTGAGTTTAAAATAGTTAGTTAGTTAGTTAGTTAGTTAGTTAGTTAGTTAGTTTTTGATTTGGTTTTATGTAAAAGGTTGTCTGTAAAAAGACAACCTTTTTTTAATGCAAAAAATAAATAAAACAAGTAATAATTTATTTATAACATAAAAAAGGCCCGCCTTAGCGAGCCTTTCAATTAAAAATAGTTTACAATAAACCAAATTCATCCTTTTCTTTTCATAGAAATTTTAATTAACGTGCATTTAATACTAAAAATTAATAGTTTGGTTTATGTAATTACAAATATTGTTATTATTTACCTTTTTTCCAATACTTATTAATAAGTATCTTTGTACTAATGAAAGAAATAACTAGTATTCAAAATCCGTATGTAAAAAACTTGCTAAAATTGCAAGAAAAAGCACGAGAACGAAGAAAACAAGAACTCTTTATTATTGAAGGAAAGCGAGAAATTTCACTAGCAATTTCTGCTAATTATGAATTTGATACTATTTTGTTTTATCCAGATTTAATTTCTGAAAATGAAATTTTACACCTTTTTAACGAAAATGTAAATAGAATCATAATCTCTAAAGAAGTCTATCAAAAATTGGCTTACAGAGGATCTACAGAAGGGGTTATTGCCATTACAAAAGCCAAAGATTTTTCTTTAAAAAATATTTTATTTCAAACTACAAATCCATTAATATTAGTTGCAGAAGGTGTTGAGAAACCTGGTAATATTGGTGCTCTATTAAGAACTGCAGATGCCGCAAATGTAGATGCTGTTTTTATAGCAAACCCTAAAAGTGATTTGTACAATGCAAACATTATTAGATCTAGTGTTGGTTGTGTTTTTACCAATCAAATAGCAACAGGAACTTCAGAAGATGTTATAGCTTTTTTACAAGAAAAGAACATTAATATATACGCTGCAACTTTGCAAAACTCAAATGAATATCATCAAGAGAAATATACAGAAAGTACAGCAATAGTTGTGGGTACAGAAGCAACAGGTTTAACAGATCTTTGGAGGGAAGCTGCTACACAAAACATAAAGATACCAATGCAAGGACAAATAGACTCTATGAATGTTTCTGTCTCTGCTGCCATTATTTTATTTGAAGCAAAAAGACAAAGAAATTTTAAAAAGTAAAAATGAAAGTATTAGGAATTGATATAGGTGGATCTGGAATTAAAGCTGCAATTGTAAACACCAAAACCGGAGAATTACTTTCTGAAAGACATCGAATAGATACTCCAAAACCGGCAACACCAGAAGCTGTTGCAAAGGTTATAAATGAAATGGTAGCTCATTTTAAATGGAAAAAAGCCATTGGTTGTAGTTTTCCTACCACAATTGTGAATGGGAAATGCATTCATCCAGGAAATTTAAGCGAAAAATGGTTAAACGTAAAAGTTGATAAATTATTTAGAAAAGAATGTAAATTACCTTTTTATGTTAGTAACGATGCTGATTTAGCAGGTTTAGCAGAAGTAAGTTTAGGAGCTGCTAAAAAAGAAAAAGGTGTTGTAATTATGATTACCATTGGTACCGGAATTGGTTCTGGTTTGTTTTTTAACGGAAACTTAATTCCTAATCTAGAAATAGGTAAAATGTTGCATACAAATGGTGAAATAATTGAGTTTTACACCGCAGACTCCGTAAGAAAAAAAGAGAACTTAAAATTAAAAGACTGGGCCATAAGATTCGATTCTTTATTAGAATATATTAGAATTGTTTATACACCTAGTTTAATTGTTTTAGGTGGTGGAATTAGCAAAAGATATGACGGTTTTAAAGAATTTTTACAAGCCGACGTAAAAGTTAAAGTTGCAGAATATAAAAACAATGCTGGTATTATTGGAGCAGCAATTTATGCAAGTAAACAACATAAAAAATAGTCTCAATTTCTATTAAATTCATATTTCTTAGACTTATTTAAGTACAACTTTATACAAAATAATTGATAATGAACTTTAGAAAAGCAATCCAAAAAGACGTTTCTATAATTGTAGAAATGATGGCTGATGATGAACTTGGTAAAAAAAGAGAAAACTTTCAGACACCATTGCCTACTTCATATTTAAAAGCATTTCAAAAAATTGATGCTGATGAAAACCAAGAATTAATTGTTGTAGAAAACGATAATTTAGAAGTTATCGGGACTTTACAAATTACCTATATTCAATACTTAAGTTACTGTGGCGGAATTAGAGCACAAATAGAAAATGTCTTTATAAGAAATGATCAAAGAGGCCTCGGAATTGGAAAAAGTGTATTTGAATGGGCAATACAAAGAGCCAAAGAAAAAAACGTTCATGTAGTGCAATTAACTTCTGATAAAAAAAGACCTAGAGCAATTAAATTTTACGAAGATTTAGGATTTAAAGCAACACATGAAGGAATGAAATTACATTTTTAACAAATATCATTTTTTCTAGTCTCCAAAACAATACGTTAATTAGTCCTTAAATGCACCTTTTTTATGCCACCAACTACTTTATTTTACATCATCATCTCCATATTAATTATCAGTTTTATCGTTGATAAAGTCTTAGATATCTTAAATGAAAAGCGTTTTGATGATGAAATCCCAAAGAAACTAAAGGATGTTTATGATGAAGAGGAATATAAAAAATCGCAAGCTTATAAAAAGACAAGTGCTAAATTTTCTAACCTAACTTCATTATTTTCTACACTTTTAACATTGATTTTCTTTTTTGTTGATGGTTTTAAATATGTAGATACTTTTGCAAGAACTTATACAGAGAATCCTATTTTGGTAGCTTTAATTTTCTTCGGAATCATTATGCTAGGTTCAGAAATCATGACCACACCTCTCTCCTATTACAGCACATTTGTTATCGAAGAAAAGTTTGGCTTTAACAAATCTACCGCAAAAATATTCTGGTTAGATAAAATAAAAGGGTTACTAATGAGTGCTTTATTAGGTGGCGGAATTTTAGCTTTAATCATTTGGTTTTATCAGCTAACAGGTCAAAATTTCTGGATTTACGCTTGGATACTAGTTGCTGTATTCTCTTTGTTTATGAATATGTTTTATGCAAAATTAATTGTTCCTTTATTCAATAAGCAAAGTCCGTTAGAAGACGGAGAATTAAAATCTGCCATAGAAAAATATGCTAAAAAAGTTGGTTTTACAATCAATAATATATTTGTAATCGATGGTTCTAAACGATCTACCAAAGCAAATGCGTATTTCTCTGGTTTTGGTTCTCAAAAAAGAATCACTTTGTATGACACCTTAATAAATGATTTAAACACAGATGAAATAGTAGCTGTTTTAGCACATGAAGTTGGTCATTATAAAAGAAAACACATCATTTTTAATCTAATTTCATCGATTTTATTAACAGGTTTTACTCTTTTTATCCTTTCATTATTCATTAATACACCTGTTTTATCAGAAGCTTTAGGTGTTGCTATCCCAAGTTTTCATATTGGTTTAATTGCATTCGGAATTTTATATTCGCCAATATCTGAAGTAACCGGATTATTCATGAATTACATGTCTAGAAAATTTGAATATCAAGCAGATAATTTTGCAAAAGAAACCTTTGATGGAAGAGCACTAATAACATCACTTAAAAAACTATCTAAGAATAGTTTGAGTAATTTAACTCCGCATCCTGCATACGTTTTTGCACATTACTCACATCCAACTTTGTTGGAAAGAATAGAGAATTTAGAAAGTTAATTTTTATCGATAACAGAATTAACGATATCCATAACCATATTTTGCTCTTTAGCATCAGCAGTAACCGCTAACATTGTTGTTAACTCAATACAGGTATTATGCTCTTGTTTTATATAGTATTTATGTTTATTAAATTCAATTCCTTTTTTAATAATTGTACCTGATACCCATAAAACTTTTTCATTATTTAGTGTTATCTCACCCTTAAACTCCATTCCTGTTGTTTTTGGTGCACTACTCAATTTTACTTTTTGATTATCATAAGAAATAGCCAGAAATACTCCCAAAATTAAAGCATCAGGATTCTTTGATACGTACATATTATGATAAACACTTGTAAAAACATCTGCACTAATATCTATTTCTACTTTCTTTTTTTGAAGCTCAAAAAGACGCTCATTATTTGGTTTATCTTGAGAGTAAGAATGAAAACTTAAAAATAAGAGAGCTAAAACAAGGCTAATTTTTTTCATTTTGCGAAAATAAGAAATAATTACATTTAGAAAACGAAATATTTGTATGTTAAAATTCTTATTGCTAATTTCACTTTAAGTTAACCCCTAGTTTTAAAATCTCGTTTTTGGAATACACAGCAACCATAGAAGAAGAAAATAAAGAAATAGCAAAACGATATAAAGATTTGTTAAAAGGTACTTATGAGGTGATGTCTAAAGAAGACAAAGAGCTCATAAGAAAAGCCTTTGATATTGCTGTAGATGCACATTCTGAGCAACGCAGAAAAACAGGTGAACCGTATATTTATCATCCCATTGCAGTTGCTAAAATTGTTGCGTATGAAATTGGTTTAGATGCCGTTTCTATTGCTTCTGCCCTACTACACGATGTGGTTGAAGATACAGAGTACACTGTAGAAGACATGGAAAACCTTTTTGGTGAAACCATTGCTAAAATTGTAAATGGATTAACAAAAATATCTCGCTTAAACAAAGAGCAAGATGCCTCTATACAAGCAGAGAATTTTAGAAAAATGCTTTTAACATTAAATGATGATGTAAGAGTTATTTTAATAAAAATTGCAGATAGGCTGCACAATATGCAAACTATGGATGCAATGCCTGCTCATAAGCAAGTTAAAATTGCATCGGAAACCTTATACATTTACGCGCCTTTAGCACATAGGTTAGGTTTGTATAATATAAAAACAGAACTAGAAGACCTCGGTTTAAAATATACAGAACCTGAGGCTTACTTTGGTATTCTTGGTAAAATTAAAGAAAGTAAAGAAGATCAAAAAAAATATTTACAACAGTTTGAAGAGACTTTAAAATCTGGTTTAGACAAAGAAAACTTCGATTATGAAATAAAAGGACGTTTTAAATCCATTTATTCTATTCGTAGAAAAATGATCAATCAAAATGTAACTTTTGATGAAGTTTATGATAAATATGCCATTAGAATTATTTACAATCCAAATTCTAATGATGATAAGTTTGATGCTTGGAAAATATATACCATAGTAACAGACTACTTTAAACCGAACCCAACGCGTTTAAGAGATTGGATATCTCAACCAAAATCTACAGGATATGAAGCTTTACACATTACAGTTGTAGGTCCTGATTCTCAGTGGGTAGAAGTACAAATTCGTTCTAGTAGAATGAATGAAATTGCAGAAAAAGGATATGCTGCACATTTTAAATACAAACAAGGAGAAACTAAAGACAACGGATTAGAAGATTGGTTAAATAAATTAAAAGAAACTTTAGAAACGCAGACTTTAAATGCGGTTGATTTTGTAGAGAACTTTAAACTGAATCTATATTCTAAAGAAATATATGTATTTACACCAAAAGGAGAATTAAAATCGTTGCCAAAAAACGCTACTGCTTTAGATTTTGCTTTTTCGATACACACAGATGTTGGTTTAAAATGTAGAGGAGCAAAAGTTAACGGAAAATTATTGCCTTTAAGTCACCAATTAAAAAGTGGTGATCAAATAGAAGTGATTACTAGTTCATCTAACAAACCAAATGCTAGATGGTTAGATTTTGTAATAACAGCAAGGGCAAAAGCAAGAATTAGAGCCGCTTTAAATGAAGAAGAAAAATTAATTGCAGACGAAGGAAAAGCTATTTTAATACGTAAACTACGTCATTTAAAAATTACTTTTAACGATAAAACAACCAATGAACTTGTTAATTATTTTAAACTAAAAACAAGTTTCGATTTGTTTTTTAGAATTGGTAATGGTGCCATTGATAATTCGCAATTAAAAGCCTTTGTATCTCAAAGAAATAGTAAAATATTTAATTTCTTTAAATCAAAATTAAGAAGAAATACAGCAGAAAAAGAATATGTAGAAATAGAAGAAGTATCTAGTAAATTTGATGCTTTGGTTTTTGGAAAAGATGAACAAAAACTAGATTATAAACTGTCTAAATGTTGTAATCCGATACCTGGAGATAAAGTTTTTGGTTTTTTAACAATTAATGATGGTATAAAAGTTCATAAAATGAACTGCCCAAATGCTATTTCCTTACAATCTAATTATGCTTATAGAATTATGCCTGCAAAATGGATCGATTCTACAAAACAAGATTTTAAAGTAATTTTACACATTTCTGGTGTAGACAACCAAGGTATGGCAAATGATGTAACCCGTACCATTTCTGGTAATATGGGCGTGTTTATTAATAGCATAAATATTAAAGGAGATGAAGGTGTATTTGAAGGTAAAATATCTATAAGTGTAAAGAATATTTCACAACTAGATAAATTGATAAAAAAACTTCTTAAAATAGAAGGAGTTAAAAAAGTAGATCGTGTTAATACTTTATAAATATCAATTGATTAAAAGTCGTATTTAATTAAGAAATAACTGTAAATTTGCTTTTTGTAAAAAATCAATCTAAATGAGTAGTTCTCTTGAAAATCAAGAAGTAGTAAAAAAAGTTTTCACCACATACTTAGGCGAAAATAAGCATAGAAAAACTCCAGAACGCTATGCTATTCTCCAAGAAATATATGCGGCAGAAGAACATTTTGATATAGAATCTCTATATATAAAAATGAAAAATAAAAATTATAGAGTTAGTAGAGCTACACTTTATAATACAATAGACTTGCTTTTAGATTGCGGCCTAGTTAGAAAACATCAATTTGATGGACAATCTATGGCGCGTTATGAAAAAAGTTACTTCGATAAAAATCATGACCACGTTATTTTTACAGATTCTGGAGAAGTAAAAGAATTTTGTGATCCACGAATTCAAATTATAAAAAAGACCATAGAAGACGTTTTTGATATTGATATACACAATCATTCTCTATATTTCTATGGAACAAAAAAGAACAAATCTTAATTAACAACATAACACAATAAACAATAATTAACACAACTATAATGGCTGTAGATTTATTACTAGGATTACAATGGGGAGATGAAGGAAAAGGTAAAATTGTAGACGTACTTACAAGAAACTATGATATCATTGCACGTTTTCAAGGTGGACCAAATGCAGGTCACACTTTAATTTTTGATGGACATAAACATGTATTACACACGATTCCTTCTGGAATTTTCCATAAAACAGCTTTAAACGTTGTTGGAAATGGTGTTGTTATTGATCCTGTAATCTTTAAAAAAGAATTAGAAAACCTAGATAAACACAATATAGATTATACTTCTAAATTGTTAATCTCTAGAAAGGCGCACTTAATCTTACCAACACATAGATTGTTAGATGCAGCTTCAGAAACTTCTAAAGGAAAAGCTAAAATTGGTTCTACATTAAAAGGAATTGGTCCAACTTACATGGACAAGACCGGTAGAAACGGAATGAGAGTTGGAGATTTAGAATTAGACAACTGGAAAGAAAAATATGATGCTTTAACAGAAAAGCACATTAAAATGCTAGAATTCTTTGATGTTCAGGTAGAATATGATTTAAAAGAATTAGAAGCAGAATTTTGTAGAGGAATTGATAAATTAAGAACTTTAGCTTTTATTGATAGTGAAGAGTTTTTAAACCAAGCTATAAAAGACAAAAAAACAATTTTAGCAGAAGGAGCGCAAGGTTCTTTATTAGATATTGACTTTGGTACCTATCCTTTTGTAACTTCTTCTAATACTACTGCAGCAGGTGCATGTACAGGTTTAGGAGTTGCACCAAATAGAATTGGTGAAGTTTTTGGAATCTTTAAAGCATATACTACTCGTGTAGGATCAGGTCCTTTTCCAACTGAATTATTTGATAAAGATGGAGAAGATATGGCTAGAATTGGTCATGAATTTGGAGCAACAACAGGTAGAGCAAGACGTTGTGGTTGGTTAGACTTAGTTGCTTTAAAATATGCGGTAGACGTTAATGGTGTTACACAATTAATGATGATGAAAGGTGATGTTTTATCTGGATTTGATACTTTAAAAGTATGTACTTCATATAATTATAAAGGTAAAGAAATTAGTCATTTACCATACAACATAGAGCCAGAAAATGTTTCTGTAAACTATTCTGAGTTTAAAGGTTGGGATGAAGATTTAACTAAAATGACTTCTGCAGACCAATTACCAAAGAATTTAATGGACTATGTTGCTTTTATTGAAAAAGAAACTGGAGTTCCTGTATCTATCGTTTCTGTAGGACCAGATAGAAAACAAACAATTACTAGAGAAATTTCTTAAGAGAAAATTTTTATTCCATAAACTTAAAAAGCATCTTTCATTAATTTGAAAGATGCTTTTTTATTTAAAAATCTTTAGATTTTGATTTTAAGCTTAATTTGAGTTTGATTTACAATTATTATAACGTTCTAAAATATTCTAAAACAGCTCTACTTTCTTTTTCAGTTAAATGTTGGTTCGCCATCGGAGATCCATTAAATTGAACTAATAAAGCCTTTGCAATCGGATCATTTTTAACCATTCCTTCAGGATTTAAAATCATATTCATTATCCATTCTGGAGAACGTCTATTCACTACTCCTTCCATACTAGGTCCTATAAATTTTCTATTTGTTTTATGGCATGATGAACACTTGTTTTTAAATAACAGTTTACCATCTGCAACCATGTTTTTATCAATAGCCTCGTTTATTGTTACAGACTTTACAGGGCCAATTCCTTTGTTATTTAAATCTACAGCAATCTCTTCTTTTTCTACTACTTTTGTTTTTTCAACTTTTTCTGGAGTTTTTTTTACAGCAGCTTTTTTAGTCGGTAAGTCGTTTGTAGATTTCTTTTTTTCTTCTCCTCCACAACTAATTAATAATACTACTGCAAACAAGGCTATTAAATTTCTTAATTTCATTTTTGATTTATTTATAGGTTAATTGTTATTTTTATTTAGGTACCAATACATCAGAAATAACGTGTACCCATCCGTTACTTACTTTTACTGATTTTAAAATTTTTGTTCCTTCAACATATAAGTCATCTCCTTTTTATCTACATTTAAATAGACACTAAAAGCCATGTATAATTTTCTACCTTTTATTACATTTTTTTTAACGTATTGATAGTATAATTTGTGGGAGCTACATGATTTTTAAGAATAGTGGCTAATTGCTCTTTATTTTCTGGCTTTAATAATGTTTCTAAGGTACCTGATAGTAATTTATCAAAAGCCTGATCTACGGGAGCAAAAACAGATAAAGGTCCTGCAACTTTTAATGCATTAGAATCAGAAACTGGATCAACAACATTAGCTTGACCTTCTTTTTGTACTTCTACTTCAAGATTTGGTTTTGGTGTGTTTTTAGGTTCTTTTGTAGTAGTATTACATGAAGCAAACAGAAGAACAAATAATACTATATTTATGATACTTTTCATTGTTAGTTGCTTAAAATGCTTCTAACAAATTTAAAAAAGCAGTTCTCTATAAAACATGACTTTTGTCATATTTAAAGACTTTTTTATCCTTTATATTATCAAGAGATAATAAACATATATTCAATTAATAACAACATATTTAAAAGGTAAATAAAATATAATATTTTAATTTTTAAGCATAAAAAAAAGCACCTTTTATATGTAAAAGATGCTTTCTTGTTATAATATTATTGGTTATAAATTATTAATTTCTACACCAATTAAATTAAGTTTGTGTTGTTCTATTTTAAGAGCTTCTAAAAGAGTTTCTTTCTCTTCTATAAATGTATCTTTTTTAGCTATAAATAATTCGTTATAATACTGAATTCCGGCTTCTAAATTCTTTTTAAACTTCGTTAAAGTTCTCAATTGTTTTTTATCAATAGTAGTTTTAATCTCATTTACTTTATCTTGTAAATGAGCAGTGTAAAGAGATAATTCTTTCATAAAAACATTAGGTCTATCTTTTCTAGAGATCATGTTTTTTCTATCATAAATATGGTCTGTGATATCTCGTAGACTCATTATTTTATCATAATATGCCATATTAGGTCCAGGACAAACAGAAACACCATCTCCTACTTTTTTTGTACTCAATTTATTTAAAATTAAGGTTGATGTTCCTAAACCAACACAAATACAAGATTTTTCTGTGACTTTATTTACTCTTTCTTCTTTTTCTTCTGATGAAATTTCTAAAGCATCAATTTCTTTCAGTTTTAAATGCTGATATTCTCTAGATGCAGTACATAACCCCGTTTCTTTAAACTCATGATTTAAAGCAATAAATTTATTAGGGCAAGAAGTACCAGGTCTTCCTTTATCGATAAGCATTTGTCTTTGCACATCTTTTGTATTTCCTTTTAGTGTATTAAAAGGAACTCCTAAAGGAGAACTGTTGCTTAAATACAAATCTTGTTCTTTAGCTTTTGCTAATTGTGCTACTGTCTTTTCATCGACACTTGTTGCTTCTGGAACCAGTAAAAATGGACTTCCCCACCCTACAGAATCTAGTTGATATTCATCTAATAAAAAAGAATGTTCTTCTCCCGTACCAACACCACCTTGCGTTGTTATTTTTAATTCTAAATCTTTGGTTGGTATTACTTTGTTAGCTTCTGTTAAAGCCTGCAGCATTAATTCTTGAGTTTCACTTATTAAAGTTGCCTTGTTTTCTTTAAATTCTTTTAAAACAGGTCCCATTAAAAAACCATCGGTAGCAAAAGCATGACCACCACAGTTTAAACCAGACTCTACTCTATATTCTGAAACCCATAACCCTTTTTTAGCCAAAAATTTACCTTGAATAAATGCAGATCTATAATCACTTACTTTTAAAATAATCTTCTTTTTAATGTTTCCGTTTACATCAGGAAAAAAATCATCAAAATTACTCATATAGGTATATAACCTAGGGTTCATACCTGCAGAAAGGATTATTGACGAAGATAATTTACTATTAGAATACCCTCTTAATGCAGCATGTGCATCATTGTATTCTATTGGTAATAATTCATTATCAACATAATTTCCTTTATCAATTTTGGTCATAATATTGACATCAATACTACCCATTGATAAATTTTTATGAGCCCAATCTTTTATCTTAGAAAAGTCGACTCCTTCTTCAGTCAACTTTAAAAAGTCTTTTTTTAATGAAGAATATTCTGGTAACATGTGAATATAATCCATTAAAGCTTTACTTTTTTCTGATGTAATATTCTTTAATTGATTGAACTTTTCTTCTGTTTGGTCATGTAATAAATCTAAATAAGAGGTAATTCTCTTTGCTCTAAAATCATCAACTTTATCTGAAATTTCTTTATAAGGAATTTCGAATTTTTCGCTGTATATTTTTCGCATTTTTTCTACTAAAATATCATCAACCAAAGAGATAACAGAATCAATACCAAATTGTGCTACTTTTAAAGGAGAGTCTATAGTAAAACCAATTCCCATAACAGGAATGTGAAATGAATGTGCGTTTTTCATTGTTTAATTTAAATGTTTAACTAAATTTAATTAAGCTTGCAATGTATAAGTATCTGTCTGCAGAAAACATGATTAATATCATTAGAAATGAAAAAAACCAAGTATTAAACAAATAACACTCAGTTTTTTACACTCTAATTTAAAATGAAGTATTCTTATTCTTTATTCTTTTTTTCTAAAAGAATGGCTTTTGGAAATAAAATATTATTCTCTAAATGTATGTGTTGGTGTAAATCTTGCTCAAACTCTTCTAACTTAGCATACAGTGCTTTAAAGGTGTTACAAGCTCCTTCTGGTGGTGTATAATTGTTAGAAAGTTGTTTTATTTCTTTTAAGATATCTCCAGCACTTTCATGCTCTTCTTCCATCATTGCAATTGGATTGTTAACGGTTCCAAAATGAGGTTGATTCACTTTTATTCCTTCTTTATCTGCACTTACTAATTTTTTAATAAACGGAAATAAAATCAATTCTTCTTTCTTTAAATGTGCTGCTAATTCTTGTGCTACAGCAATAAAAAGAGTATTAATTTTTATAACTTCTGTATAATGATGCCCATGAACTTTTGCTACTTTTGCTGCGTATTGCAATATTATTGGTGTACTTTCTTCAACATACGCATGATGTATATTTACGATATGATCTACTAAGAAATCTAGTTTCCAACTATCATAATTAAATGCATTAGTGCTTGGAGTATTAATATTTTGTAGTTCTTTTTCCATTTCTTCAAAAGAAACATTGTGTTTTTTACATGCTTTTTCTATACTTATTCCGCCTCCACAACAAAAATCTATACCGTGTTTTTTAAACACATCTGCTGTTTTAATATTATATGTTACTACTTCTGCTACTGTATTATCTTTTGTGATTTTCATTTTAATATGATTTTATAGTTTCTATAATTTTTGTAATCGTTTCTTTATTATCAACACCTAATCCTTCTTGTTGATGCACTAATTCTCCGTTTGGGTTAAAAACACTTATAATGTTAGAATGAGAAAAATCTAAAGGAGAAATTTGTTTGTATTTTACCGCTAGTACATTTGCAAATTCTCTAACACCACTTTCTGTACCTTGTAATAAGGTCCAATTTTTATCTGTAAGAAAATTCTCTTCGGCAAACTCTTTTAACCTCTCTGGCGTATCATTTTTTGGATCTATACTTACCAAAACAAATTCTACATCTTCTTTTAATTCGGTTGGAATTTTAGCATCTATATTTCTCATATCAGCAGTTAACCTTGGGCAAGCAGCTTTACAAGTTGTATAAATCATTACCATTACCAAAGTTTTACCTTTTAGCTCTTCTAGCTGAATTTCAGTACCATTTTGTGTATTCCATTTAGAAGTTAAGTTAAAAATAGACTTATCAGAAATAATATTAGATAATACTTTTTTAACAATTTTGGTTGTTGGCTGTAAATCCATTTTACAAACAGGGCAAGAGCCTTCTTCTAAATAAACTTTACTTCCTTCACATTTCATAGGACACTGGTACTCCACTTTGCCACTATCTTTAGTTTTAGATGTGTTGCAAGCGGTAAACAAAGTAACTGTGCAAATCAATACTATTATATATCTAAGTGTTTTCATTTTTTCTATTATTTATCATTTTTCACACATCTAAACCCTAAGTTTTTCATAGTGTATTTTGCTTTTAAACTTCCTCTAATTGCATATCTCATAAAAGCAGCGTAGTTCATTAAATCTGTTGCATTTACAGCTGCACTTCCACAAAACAGATTACTATCTGTATCTACATCTTTTCTAGATTCTCCTGTAATTAATACCGAATTAAAATCGGAAGTCCATTCCCAAACCAAGCCATGTAAATCAAATACTTTCCAATAATTTTTAAATGTAGATCCAATCGTTTGATTGAAAGTCTTTGGCTTTTCATACCAACTTAAAATAAATGCATTGTACTCTTTTTGCTTTCTAGCATCTGGTATTGTTTTATTTGCCATGGCTACATATTCCCATTCATCTACTGTTGGGAGTCTTTTTCCTTGACACTCACAATATTCCTTTGCAGCAAACCAAGATACTTGTGTAACAGGTGAGTTGTCCTTTTGATTTTTACTTAAAATAGTATCAGATTTCCATTCTCGTAAATAACTTCCATCAGCAAATAATTTGATGACTTTACTTTTTTGCCATTTTGAATATTTCTTTACAAAGGCTACATATTCTTTATTGGTAACCGGATAAACATCCATTAAAAAATCATCAATTTTAACTGTTTCTGAATCTCTACCATATAAAGGAATATATTCTCCTCCTTTAATTGGTACCATTTTAGATTGACAACTTGCATGAGTTGTATTTAAAAGGATTAAACAAATTGTCAATCTTAAAATCGTTTTCATAACATTTATATTGAGAGTATTAATGACTATTTTTTACTTCTTTAACATCACTTATAGTAACATTGGTTTTATTATTTCCCCAAGAGTTATATACATAAGTCAGAACATCTGCAACTTCCTCTTCAGTTAATGTTTGTCTAGTCATTACACTATTGTATTTTTTACCATTAACTGTAATTTCACCTGTTTTTCCATGTAAAACAATACCAATTGCTCTTTTAACATCTGCGTTTAAATAATCTGATTTTGCCAATGGAGGAAATGCATTCGGAATACCTTGTCCTTCTCCTTGATGACATGCAAAACAAGTAGTCATATATAGTTGCTTACCATCTGCTATTTTTTTAGCTAAAGATTTTTCTGTAGTAACGGCAACTTCTTTTTTATTTTTATCTACTGGCATTGTTTGAATTGTTCCCCCTTCTGGGTGATAAATTCCTTCTTGTTTTACACCAGAATATAATTTTTTATTTTCTTCACCAGATACTTTCAACATTCCTAATGCTCCCTTATTAAAAGCTCTAAAAATAGCGTGATCTACAAGGATAAATGTGCCAGGAACATCTACTTTAAAATCTACAATTGCCGCTCCACCAGCAGGAATAGATGTTGTTTGAACATTGGTATTAATTAAATCTCCACCTTCTACATGTACATTGTCAAAAATTTCTCCAATAACATGAAAAGAAGAAGTTAGGTTTGGACCACCATTACCAACAAATAAACGAACCGTTTCACCAACATTTGCAGTAATTGCATTATCACCAGTTAAAGAACCAACCTTACCGTTAAAAACCACATAATCTGCATCTTCTTTAATTGCTTTTGTCATGTCAAAAGGTTGTAAACCTTTTTCATCTGTTGCTCCCTTAGTATAAAAATCACCTTGCATAATGTAATATTCCTTGTCTACTTTAGGCAAACCTCCTTCTGGTTCAACTAAAATTAAACCATACATTCCGTTTGCAATATGCATTCCTACTGGTGCTGTAGCACAGTGATATACAAACAAACCAGGGTTTAATGCTTTAAAAGAAAACGTTTTTTCATGTCCTGGTGCTACAAATGAAGATTCTGCTCCACCACCAGGGCCCGTTACTGCATGTAAATCTATATTATGTGGTAGTTTGTTATCTGGGTGATTGGATAAAGTAAATTCTATTTCATCTCCTACTCTAGTTCTTATAAAACTACCTGGTACAGTACCGCCAAAAGTCCAATAAACATATTGTACACCATCTGTCATAGTTCCTTCTTTTTCAAGAATTTCCATGTTCACCAATAATTTTTTAGCTGATCTGTTTCCTATTGGAGCTGGTACAAATGGTGGCGAAGTTAATTCTGCGTCCATTGTACCTTTAATGTAGATAGTTGAAGTGTCTTTTATTGCTACTTCTTCTTTGATTTCACTTTTACAGTTTAATAACAGTAAACTTCCTGCTAATAACACACATGCTGATTTTAAGAATTTCATTTTTTTTGATTTTAGTTATGGTTAAAATAGAAGACTCTTTTATCTTTTATTGTAAAACAAAATTATTACTGTTCGTTTAAAAAATAAATGATATTTATCATACTAAAAGATACTTTTATCTTTATAATTTAGCAAAAAAATAAAAAATGTTATCTAATTCAAGTAAATATGCCATTAGAGCAGTACTCTATCTTACCGAAAAAGCCAGTGAAAACAATAAAATAGGATCTAAAAAGATTGCAGATGATTTAAAAATGCCAGCACCTTTTTTAGCAAAAACATTACAAGAATTGACTAAAAAAAATATAATTAGTTCTGTAAAAGGCCCTCACGGAGGATTTTATCTTACTAAAAAAGATGAAAAAAACTCTCTATTTGATATTATAGAATGTATAGATGGGGTAGAAAAATTTAATGAATGCTACTTAGGTCAATTAGAATGTAGTTCTAAAAATCCTTGTGTTGTTCATCATTTATATGTGCCTTTTAAAGATAAATTAATTTCTAAATTAAAAAAGAAAACTATTTTAGAAATGTCTATTGAATATGTAGAAAATAATAATATTATAAACACTTTATAATAATGATAAAAGCCAAAATACAAAGTTACGTAGCACTTTCCTATTTTTTAATAGCTGCTTCTTTAGGCATTTTATTACGTCTTTTTCCAATCTTAGACATCAACGTTAACTATAAGTTTATGGTGCACACGCACTCTCATGTAGCGCTTTTAGGATGGGTATATATGGGCTTAACAACCCTAATTTTTTATTTATTTATTAATGAAGCAGCAAAAAAAAAGTACACCACATTGTTTGTTTGTACTCAGATTACTATTGTGGGTATGCTTATTAGTTTTCCTATAACTGGGTATGCTTTATTTTCTATAATTTTTTCTACCTTATTTTTAATTTGTTCCTATTGGTTTTATGTTTTTTTCAGGAAAAATAACAATTTGAATAAAGACAGTTATGCTTTAAAATTTATAAACGCATCTCTTCTATTTATGATTGTTTCTAGTATTGGTCCTTGGGCTTTAGGAATTATTATGAATACTTTAGGCAGTACATCTCACTGGTATAAAAATGCCATTTATTTCTATCTACATTTTCAATACAATGGATGGTTTATCTTCTGTTTATTGGGATTATTTTTTCACTTTTTAGAAAAAAATAATAGTATTATTTTTAAGAAAAAAATTACTGTTTTTTTTAGGTTGATGGTGTTTAGTTGTATCTTTACTTTAGCATTATCTTTTCTATGGATAGAACCACCTGTAACCATCTATATATTAGCTACATTAGGAGTTATTACTCAAACCTTTTCTTTAATTCAATTTTATGCAATAATAAAAGATCAAAAGACCATTTTAAAGAATAAAATAAGTCGATTTTTCTTTAAATTATGCATCTTTATTTTTGTGTTATTTTGTTTAAAAATAATAATGCAAACAATTACTGCAATTCCGTATTTTGCAATCTTATCTTATCAAATAAAAGATTTTGTAATAGGCTATTTACACCTCGTCTTTTTAGGAATTATAAGTCTAAGTGTTTTCTTTTTTTTACATCAAAATAAATTAATAACCATTCCTAAAAAATGGATATTAATTTATTTGACTGGTTTTATACTTTCTGAAATTTTAATTTTTTATAAAGGCTTTTGCAATTGGCAGCAATTATCAATCATCAATAATTATTATACCATTTTAGTGCTAATATCTGCATTGATGCCAATTGGTGTTTTAGGATTATTTATTGCTAATATAAAACCTACTTTTGCCACTCTAAAAGAACCTGTTTAGCAAATACTTCACATTGATCTAAAGTATCTGTAACATGCTTTAAAGTTGTTTTTGGGTTAATTAAACACATTCTAATTACTACCTGACTTTGTAAAACAGTAGTTACTAAAAATGCTTCTCTAGAATCTACGACTCTTGTAGAAATTTCTTGGTTTAATTTGTCTACTTCTTCTTCTGTTAAATCTTTATTTAACGGATTATATCTAAAATTGATAATTGCTAAAGTAGCAGGAGAAACAATTTCCCAATTTTTACTTTTTCTAAGGATATCTTCTGTTTTATCTGCTAAATCTATATTATAGGTAATTGCCTTTTTAAACGCATTTAAACCATACGTTTTAATAGACATATAAAACTTTAAAGCTCTAAACCTTCTTGTTAATTGAATTCCGTAGTCATAAAAATTAATTTCAGATTCATTCCCTTCTATATCTCTTAAATACTCTGGTTTTTCACTAAACGTATTGCTTAACCAAGAGGCATCTTTTACTAATAAACAACCAATTTCATACGGCTGAAAAAACCATTTATGAGGGTCTACAGTTAAAGAATCGGCACGTTCTATTCCGCGTAAAATTCGGCTTCCTTTTTTAGATAAAATTGCTGCGGCACCATACGCACCATCAATATGAAACCAAAGATTTTCTTTTTCACAAATATCCGCTAAATCATCTAAAGGATCTACAGTACCAGTATTAGTAGTACCTGCTGATGCAATAATGCAAAATGGTTTTTTTCCTTCTAATTGATCTCTTGCAATCTCATTTTTAAGTTTATTCATGCTAAACTTAAACTCTAAATCTGTCGGAATTATTTTTATTTGTTCTCTCTTAAAACCTAAAACTCTAATAGCCTTAATGTTTGAAGAATGTGCTTGGTCTGATAAATAAATTACGGCTTTAGAAAAATCATCGCCGCATTTTACTCTTCTTGCTGTAGTTAATGCAGTTAAATTAGCCATAGAACCACCACTTGTAAAAATTCCGCCACCTTTAGTAACAGGGAAGTGAAACATTTTTAACAACCAGTTTAAGGTAACAATTTCTAACTCTGCAGCTGCGGGTGAAACTATCCATCCACCAGAAAAAATATTAAAACCTGTTGCTAAAGAATCTGCCATAGTACTTATAAAGTTACTTGGACCTGGCACAAAAGAAAAAGATTTAGGATGCGTAGATATATTGCTATTAGGTAACACATTGTCTACCACAAAATTTAAAACTTCATCTGCATCAGTTGCATTATCTGGAGCTTCTGTTAAGAAAATTGAATCCATTTCTTTTCTAGAAGCTTTAATTACGGGCTTTTTCTTTTCTTCTTCTTTGTAATGGTCTACTATAATATCTACAATCTTATAACCATAAGATTTCATTTCTTCTTTTGTTAAATAAAAAGGTGATTTCATTCTAAAATAATTTTAGTGCAAATTACATCATCTTAAACTTTTATTGAAAGTAAAACTTGTTTTATCTCAATAGTAAGCCCAAAAAACTTCATTTTAACGTTATGAATAAATGATTTTTATTCACCATTTAACATATACTTATCCGAAAATGATATCGTTTTAATACAAATATCTATAATTATGTAAAAAAGTGACAAAAGTCATTTTTTATCCCTAATAATAAGATCATATTTGTTAGGAATTCAAAGCCTATTATTGTGAAGGATCTAATGAATAAAAGTGTTGCAACAATAGTTATTGAGAATATAAATACTGCCTCTGTTTTTAAAAAATATAAAATAGACTTTAGTATTCATGGAAACATGTTACTTAGTCAGGCTTGTGAAGAAAAAAACACCAATTTAAAACACATTCTAAAAGATTTAAAGGCGGTAAATGATAAAGTTTACTATTTAAAAGATTATAATTCTTGGAAATTAGATTTTTTAATTGACTTTTTAGTGAATATTCAACATGAATATAAAGAAGAAAATATATTATTACTAAAAGAATATGGAGAAAAAGTAGCAGCAATTTATGGTGAAGAATATGAAGAACTCATAGAAATTAATCTGTTAATATTAAAAGTTGCAGATAGTATTCTTGAACATATGAAAAACGAAGAACGCATTATTTTTCCTTATATAAAGAAGCTTATTGAAGCGAATACTAAAAAAATAGTGACTAATACAAGTAATTCTCCCTTAAACAGACCTATTGATATCATAGAAGATGATCACCAAAAGGTTAGTAAAACATTTAAAAAAATATCTGAACTAACCAATAATTATAAGATGCCAGAAAATGCATGTATCTCTTTTAAAGTCTTATACCTAAAACTACAGCAATTTGAAGAATTATTAAACAATCATATTCATATAGAAAATAATATCTTATTTCCAAAAGCAAAAAAATTAGAACAATCTTTAATAATGCTTTCGTAACTATATTTCAACTAATTTTTACTTTTCTTTAATACATAGCCATTTTCTTTTCATTATTTTTGCCTCAAATACATTACTTTGAAAAGAATACTTTTTCTATTTTTAATTTTTTCTTCCTTCATTTCTTTTTCTCAAGAAAAGAGAAAAATTCAATATTATGCAGAACAGCAAGAAGCTGATGAAGAAAAATATCCTGGAGCAACATTATTAATTGGTAATGTTAAAATGATTCATGACGGAATTATTTTAACAAGTCAACAAGCATTATACTATAAAGATAAAAACTTCTTTAAAGCTATTGGAAATGTGTTAATTAAGCAAGGAGATACCATTACACAAACAAGTAGTTACGCAGATTACGATGCCAATTCTAAGCAAGCGGTCTCTTGGGGAAATGTAGTTTTAAAAGACCCAACAATGACTTTAACTACAGATACATTACATTTTGACAGATTAAATCAAAAACTATATTATAAAAGTTACGCAACTATAAAAGACCAAACAAATACTTTAAAAAGTAAAAATGGAAACTTTTATTTAGCGGATAAAAAGTTTACTGCAACTACAAGAGTTACCGTAGTAAACCCAGAACATCACTTAGAATCTGATCATTTAGATTATTATACAAATTCTGGACTTACCTATTTGTATGGGCCAACTACCATTACAAATACAGCAAACGACAATAGGATTTATTGCGAAAAAGGTTTTTACGATACAAAAACAGATATTTCTCACTTTGTAAAAAATGCAAAACTCTTCTTAAAAGAAAGAACTGTAGAAGGAGATAGTTTGTATTATGATAAAAATAAAGGTTTTGCCTCTGCGACTAACAATATTCAAGTTATAGATACGGTTCAAAATTTTATTACAAAAGGGAATTACGCAGAAATATTTGAATTAAAAGATTCATTGTATATTATTAAAAAGGCTGTTGCAATATCAATTATAGATAAAGATTCTATGTTTATTCATGGAGATACCCTTTTAGTTACAGGTAAACCTGATAAGAGAATTGTAAGAACGTATCATAATGTAAAAATATTTAAATCAGATTTACAAGGAAAATGCGATTCTATACATACAAATCAAGAAACTGGCTTGACAAAAATGTTTAAAAACCCAGTGATTTGGTCAGATCAAAATCAAATAACAGGAGATACCATACATTTAATTTCTAACGTAGAAACCGAGAAATTAGACTCTTTAAAAGTGTTAAACAACTCTTTTATCGTTTCTAAAGACTCTCTTTCTGAGAAAGATTACGACCAAATTAAAGGTAGAAATATGTTTGGGAAGTTTAAGGATAATAAATTGCACATACTTCTAGTAAAAGGAAACGCAGAATCAGTTTATTTTAATAGAAATGAAGAGACAAATGTATTAGAAACCATTACCAAAGAAATATCTAGTAATATAGAATTTACATTAGATCAAGGACAAATTGAAACCATAAAGTATTTAAAAAAATCTGATGGTAACACCTATCCTCCTTCTAAATTACCAGATGATGTTAGAGAGTTAAAAGGTTTTATTTGGCGAGAAGAAGAACAACCTAAAAAGATGCAAGACATTTTTATAAAGGACGATAAAGTTAAAACACCTTCTAAGACTGAAGAAAAAGTCGAAAAAATCTCAGATCTTCTTATTCAGAAAAAAGTACCCAAAGAAAAAAAAGGTGATAAATTACCTAAGTCAGATATTTCTATAAAAAAACAATAATCTTGAAAACAGATTTTTTTAAATACCAAGCACAAACATCTCCTCACCCATTTGCTTTAGAAATTTCTAAAGCTAAAGGAAGTTATATTTACGATACTTCAGGCAAAGAGTATTTAGATTTTGTAGCAGGTGTTTCTGCAAATAGTTTAGGTCATAATCATCCTAAAGTTACAAATGCTATAAAAGAGCAATTAGATGCTTATGCACACGTAATGGTTTATGGGGAGTTTATACAACAACCACAAGTAGAATTATGTAAATTATTGGCGCAAAATTCTCCAAAGAATTTAAACGCAGTTTACATTACAAATTCTGGAACAGAAGCTACAGAAGGTGCTTTAAAACTAGCCAAAAGAGTTACCAATAGATCAGAAATTATTGCAGCCAAAAATTCTTATCATGGTAACACCATGGGGTCTATGAGTGTTTCGGGTGTAGAAAAACAGAACCAAGCTTTTAGGCCTTTAATTCCGGGTACAAAATTTATTGGTTTCAATAATGAAAATGATATTGCTAAAATAACTTCTAAAACTGCTGCGGTAATATTAGAAACCATACAAGGTGGTGCTGGTTTTATTGAACCAAAAAATGGATTTTTAACCAAAATAAAACAACGTTGTTTAGAAGTTGGAGCACTATTAATTTTAGATGAAATACAAACAGGTATTGGTAGAACAGGTGCTTTTTGGGGATTTGAAAACTATAATGTAATTCCGGATATTGTAATTACAGGTAAAGGTTTAGGTGGTGGAATGCCAATTGGAGCTTTTATTTCTTCGTTCGAAATGATGAGTTTATTAAAAGACAACCCTAAATTAGGGCATATTTCTACATTTGCTGGTCATCCTGTTATTTCTGCCGCTGCAGTAGCCACTGTTAAAGAAATTACTGAACATAACTTAACGAAAGAAGCTTTACGAAAGGAAACGCTTATTAGAAAACATTTAATTCATCCATCAATTAAAGAAATTAGGGGAAAAGGATTAATGTTAGCTGCTATTTTAGAAACTCCAGAACTCAATTCTAAAGTAGTTCTTAAATGTTTAGAAAACGGATTAATACTATTCTTTTTACTTTTTGAACCAAGTGCAATGAGAATTACGCCTCCTCTTACTATTTCTGATGAAGAGATTATAAAAGGGTGTGCTATTATTTTAAAGACTATTGATGAAGTAAATGAATAATTATTTTTCTTAATTCATCTTTATTTATGGTGGATTCAACTGATAAACGCAACTTTAGATTTTCGCTCAATAAATTGATTGAACATTTGATTAGGACTAAAAAAGTCATATCTCTTTCTAGGTCTATTGTTTAATTTATAAATTGCAAGTTCTACTTGCTGTTTTGTGATTAAATCAAAGTTATGCTTTTTTGGAAAATATTGCCTCACTAAACCATTCAAATTTTCATTAGCTCCTCTTTGCCAGCTATGGTAGGGTTTTGCAAAGTAGAAGTCAATATTAAGTGCTTGCGCTATTTGTTTGTGATTGGTAAACTCTTTGCCATTATCAGAAGTGATAGTGTGTATAAAAGGTATCCATGGCTCTAGTAATTCGATTGTTTTTTTTGCTACTTCTTTAGCTTCTTTACTTTTAATATAAGCCATTTTGAGTAGCCCCGTAGCCCTATCGTTTATGGTTAACAAAGCCCCTTTATGAGCTTTACCTATCACTAAATCAATTTCTAAATCTCCAAAACGTTCTTTTTTTTCTACAATACTTGGACGCTTTTCAATAGCTACTCTATCAGGTATTTGCCCTCTTCTATTTTTTGTGTTCCCTCTTTTTTGATAGCGTTTTCCAAGAGTTCTCAGATGCTTGTATAAATTTCCTCCTTGTTTTTTATCTAACCAAATAAATTGATAAATACGCTCTACACTAACACATGTAACAGTTATTTTTTTAGCAATTCCGACTATTTGTTCAGGGCTATAATCTTCTTTTAACCATTTTATAACAAACTCCTTAATTTGATTAGTAAAACCGATATGTTTGGTCTTATTTTTATGACGTTGTACTGTTTTTTGTTGCGCTAATTTAGGTTTGTAAACGCCATTTCTTTTATCTGAATTCCTAGCTAATTCTCGTTTTATAGTCGTAGGATGGACTCCTATTTGTTGCGCTACAAATTTGTTATTACAGCCTTGGATTTTTAAATTCCAAATTTCATATCTTTGGTCTAATGTTAATTGAGGCATATTTTTTTAAGTTTTTGACGACATAAAAATAAATCCTTTTTTAGCAACCTACCACTTTTAAATTAGACCTAGGTCTAATTTAAAAGTGGTAGGTTTTTTCTCCTTAACCAAATAGTTGCGTTTATGATTTGAATCTAAGTATTAAAAACAGAAAAGAGCAATTATTTTCATAATTGCCCTTTAAATAAATCAACCATTAACATAATAGTAGATTATTCTTTTCTGTTATCTTATTACACTTCCAGATAAAACTGCTAAAGGTCCTGCTCCCATTGTAATTACAGTAAAATTCTCTGCATCTGCTGGTACAAAATGTGCTAAAGGCTTTAAAGTAAAAGGTGCAGTGCTATTATCTGGACTTGGTTCTACAGAAATTACCACTGTTTTTCCTTTTAAATCTGTTGGAAAATCTACACCTGCTGCAGACCCTGTTACATAATCTTCTCCTGGATAATCTGGTCCGTTACCTACCGAACCTTTGTAAGGTGAAGTAGCTGCGTTGTCATCTGCTGCATCCACTGCAGTAAAAGTACCTGTACTTACGGGTGTTCCGTCTATAACAACCCATCCTTCATACTTCCATCCATCAGTTAAAGTTGGTAAACCTAAACCTGAAATTGTTGGATCATTCGTATTATCTAAAAACCAAATTCCACTAGCTTCATTTGTATCATCATTATCTGTAGGCGTTGCTAAAATGTATTTTCCCCAAGAAGATCCTAAACCTAAAATATCTCCAGTTGCATCAACAACTATATTATCAGAATTTACATTTGCAGTATCTCCAGAAAAATCTCCTGCTAAAATCTTTGTTGCTGCTGGTGCTAAAGCATCTGCTCCAGTTTCTCCTGCTGGCTCAATAGATAAAACAAATGTTGTTGCTGCTTGTAAATCATCAATTCCAACAGTATATGTTTGCGGAAAATCTACACTTGTAAAAGTACCTGTACTTACGGGACTTCCATTTACAATTAACCATCCTTCATAAACAAAATCAGCTCCTAATACTTCTAAACCTGTAAAGTCTACGGTTAAACTTCCTGTTGTTGGTACACTGTTGTTGTCTTCATCATCGCTACATGCCACAAAAGTTGTTGCGATTGCAAATGCGATTGCTAAATTTAAAATTTTTTTCATCTTATTAATATTTATGTTAATGTTGATGACAAAGTTAAATTCTTAATGAATCATGAAATGTTAGCTAGCGTCCTCTTCAAAGTAGATATAATCACTTTTTTTATAGGCATCAAAAGTATGACACTTTTTATATTCTTTAAATTTGTGCGGACAAAGAAGGTTAAATAAGTTTACGTTATCAAAAAACCATAAGTTATTCATAAAAGGTGTTTTAGTTTTGGTTATCTAATAAGTCTATAAACAGCGTAATAGCTTACAAAAACGCAAAAACTAAATAGCTGATTTTAGTAATAAATTTGGGTTTGGACAATTATTTTTATAAAATACTATATTTTCTTCGGATGAAACTCCAGGATAGTCTCCAAAATTGTCTAGTAAATCTCTAATTATTTGAAAATGTAAATGTGGTGCATAATCTCCATTTACAGCTGCACTTCCTAAATATCCAATGATATTTCCTTGTAAAACAGTATCACCAATTTTTATGTTTTCTATAGAAGCTGTAGATAAATGTCCATATAAAGTATAAAAAACCTCTTTTTCAACTTGATGTTTTAAGATAATAGTTGGGCCATAATCTCCATAATTCTTATTATTTTTAAAACTATGGATTTTTCCATCTAAAGCTGCCAATACTTTGGTGTTTTCATCACACCACAAATCAACACCTAAATGAATGTTTCTTTTTTCATTTTCTGATAGTTTTTTAAAATAATCACTTCTATCATAGATATTCCTTTTTTCTAAATAACCACCAAATGCAACTTCAGCTTTATTATTTGTTAGAAAAGAGGCTAAATAAGTTTCCCATTCTATGGATGAAGAAATATCAAAATGTAATAAATCTTTATTTTTTGATGAAATTACTATCGGAAAATACTTATCAAAAGAAATACTTGCGTCAATAACTGCAATTGGTTCTTCTGATATTTGACTTAAAAATTGATTAAAACTTTCTGTATTCATACTTCTATATTACAAAAAAACTCCCGAATTTCTCCGAGAGTTTTATATTTAAATACTTAAAATATTAAGCATTTTCTTTCTTAATTAAATTTAATGCAGAACCTTCGTTATACCATTCTATTTGACCTTGGTTATAGGTATGGTTAACTTTAATTACGTTTTTTGTCCCATCAGCATGTACGATTTCAATCGTTAAAGGTTTGTCGGCTGCAAACTCATTTAAATCTAAGAAGTTAAATGTATCGTCTTCTTGAATTAAATCGTAATCTGCTTCATTATCAAATGTTAAACCTAACATTCCTTGTTTTTTCAAGTTTGTTTCATGAATACGCGCAAAAGATTTTACTAAAACAGCAGCAACTCCTAAATGTCTAGGCTCCATTGCAGCGTGTTCTCTAGAAGAACCTTCACCATAATTATGATCTCCAACAACAATAGATTTTATACCTGCAGCTTTATAAGCTCGTGCCGTATCAGGTACTCCACCAAATTCTCCGGTTAATTGATTTTTAACAAAATTTGTTTTCTTACCAAAAGCATTTACAGCTCCAATTAAACAGTTGTTAGAAATATTATCTAAATGACCTCTGTAACGCAACCATGGTCCTGCCATAGAAATATGATCTGTTGTACATTTTCCAAAAGCTTTTATTAATAATTTTACACCTGTTAAGTTATTTCCTAATGGTGTAAAAGGTTCTAATAATTGTAATCTTTCAGAATCGTCTTTTACCGCAATTTTAACATGACTTCCATCTTCTTCTGGTGCTAAATAACCATCGTCTTTTACTTCAAAACCTTTTGGAGGTAATTCCCATCCTGTAGGTTCGTCTAACATTACTTCTTCTCCGTTTTCGTTGATTAACTTATCCGTAATCGGATTAAAATCTAAACGACCAGCAATTGCAATAGCAGCTGTTAATTCTGGCGAAGCAACAAAGGCATGTGTATTTGGGTTACCATCTGCACGCTTTGCAAAGTTTCTATTAAAAGAATGAACAATACTGTTTTTAGGTGCATTTTTTGGATCATCATAACGTGCCCATTGACCGATACATGGTCCACAAGCGTTTGTAAAGATCTTTGCATCTAATTTTTCGAAGATGCCAATAATACCATCTCTATCTGCTGTATATCTTACTTTTTCTGAACCAGGATTAATTCCTAATTCCGATTTCATTTTTAATCCTTTGTCAATTGCTTGTTGCGCAATTGATGAAGCTCTCGATAAATCTTCGTAAGAAGAGTTTGTACAAGAACCAATTAATCCCCATTCTACTTTTAATGGCCAATCATTATCATTTGCAGCTTTTTTCATATCTGCACCTGCTTCTGTAGATAAATCTGGTGTAAAAGGTCCGTTTAATAAAGGGCCTAATTTAGATAAATCAATTTCTATAACTTGGTCAAAATATTCTTCTGGGTTTGCATATACTTCAACATCACCTGTTAAATACTCTTTCACTTCATTTGCAGCGTCTGCAACATCACTTCTATCTGTAGCACGTAAATAACGTTCCATAGATTCATCATACCCAAAAGTAGAAGTTGTAGCTCCTATTTCTGCTCCCATGTTACATATAGTACCTTTACCAGTACAAGACATAGAAGTTGCTCCTTCTCCAAAATACTCAACAATTGCACCTGTACCTCCTTTTGCAGAAACTATACCAGCAACTTTTAAAATAACATCTTTTGGAGCTGTCCAACCAGAAAGTTTTCCGGTTAATTTAACACCTATTAATTTAGGAAACTTTAATTCCCAAGCCATACCCGCCATAACGTCTACAGCATCTGCACCACCAACACCAATTGCAACCATACCTAAACCACCAGCATTTACTGTGTGAGAATCTGTACCAATCATCATTCCACCTGGAAATGCATAATTTTCTAAAACTACTTGGTGAATAATTCCTGCTCCTGGTTTCCAAAATCCTAAGCCGTATTTATTAGATACAGATTCTAAGAAATTAAAAACTTCATTACTTGTATTTAGAGCAGATTGTAAATCCATACTTGCTCCGTTTTTAGCCTGAATTAAATGATCACAGTGCGTTGTTGTAGGTACTGCCACTTTACTTTTACCAGCTTGCATAAATTGCAGTAATGCCATTTGGGCAGTTGCATCTTGTAATGCAATTCTATCTGGAGCAAAATCTACATAGTCTTTACCTCTAACAAAAGCTTTATCAGCTGTTTTATCCCATAAATGCGAATACAGAATTTTTTCTGCTAAGGTCAAAGGTTTCCCTGTAAGTTTACGAGCTGCATCTACACGTTCTACAACGTTAGAATACACTTTTCTAATCATATTAATATCAAATGCCATAAATTTATATGTAATTTAGTTGTTAATAATTTATAAGTACACTAAGATACAAAATATCTAATAATTATTTTAATTGAATTCTACTTAGAAAAGATTTAATACTGATAGTGAAATAGAAAATTTTGATTACTAATAAATAATTTGGAAAAAAATGAACTTAACCGGGTTAGGGATTGAAATGAAAATCCTTTTTGTGAAGTACGAACAAAAAGATTGTAATGTAAAGCCCGACCACGCTTTTTGGCGTGGTAACCCCCAAATTCTTTAGAAAAAGAGCAAAAAAAAAGCCTGAGTTTAAAACTCAGACTTTTCTATATAATTTATAATCTTTAGATTATCTTACTAATTGTTTTTGAGATGGCTTAAATTTCGTTAAAACAATTCCGTCTACAGCTGCTTCGTATTCTGCCATAGTTGGTGTTCTACCTAAAATTGTAGACAATACAACTACTGGTGTAGAAGATAATAAAGATTCTCCTTTTTTCTCTCCAGAATCTTTTACAACTCTTCCTTGGAATAAACGTGTAGATGTTGCCATTACAGTATCTCCTGGTGCTGCTTTTTCTTGGTTACCCATACATAAATTACAACCTGGACGCTCTAAATATAACATGTTTTCGTATCCTGTACGTGCTACTCCTTTTGGTGCGTTGTCATCGAATTCGAAACCAGAATATTTTACTAAAACATCCCAATCACCTTCTGCTTTTAACTCATCAACAATATTGTATGTTGGTGGTGCAACTACTAAAGGTGCTTTAAATTCAACTTTACCATATTGAGCTTCTACGTTCTTTAACATTTGAGCTAATATTTTCATATCACCTTTGTGAACCATACAAGATCCTACGAAACCTAAATCTACTTTTTTAGTTCCTCCGTAGTAAGATAATGGTCTAATGTTATCATGTGTATAACGTTTAGAAACATCTTCATTATTTACATCTGGATCAGCAATCATTGGTTCTGCGATTTCATCTAAATCGATAACAACTTCTGCATGATATTTAGCATTTGCATCTGGTCTTAAAGATGGTTTAATACCCGTTTTAAGTTCAGTAATTCTAGTATTTGCTTTCTCTACAAGACCTTTAAGAACTTGTTTTGCATTGTCCATACCTTTATCAATCATGATTTGGATACGACCTTTTGCAATCTCTAAAGATTCAATTAAAGTATCATCTTCAGAAATACAGATAGAAGCTTTTGCTTTCATCTCTGCGGTCCAATCTGTAAATGTAAATGCTTCATCTGAAGTAAGTGTACCAATATGAACCTCAATGATTCTACCTTGGAAAACGTTTTCTCCTCCAAATTGCTTTAACATTTGAGCTTGTGTAGCGTGTACTACATCACGGAAATCCATATAAGATTTCATTTGTCCTTTAAAAGTAACTTTTACAGATTGAGGAATTGGCATAGAAGCCTCACCTGTAGCTAATGCCAAGGCAACGGTTCCTGAATCTGCTCCGAATGCAACACCTTTAGACATACGTGTATGAGAATCTCCACCAATAATGATATCCCAATCTCCTACTGTAAGATCGTTTAATACTTTATGAATAACATCTGTCATTGGAAAATATTTCCCTTTAGGATCACGACCAGTAATTAAACCAAAATCGTTCATAAAACTCATTAATCTTGGAATGTTTGCCTTAGACTTATCATCCCAAACAGAAGCTGTATGACAACCAGATTGGTAAGCTCCATCTACAATTGGAGAGATCACTGTAGCAGCCATCATTTCTAATTCTTGAGATGTCATTAAACCTGTAGTATCTTGAGAACCTACAATGTTTACTTCTACACGCACATCTGAACCTGCATGTAATACTTTACCTGGAGTAGTTCCAACAGCATTTTTATTGAATATTTTTTCAACAGCCGTTAAACCTTGTCCTTCAATAGAAATTTCTTTTGATGGTGCATACACTGGCACTACATCAATACCTAATACTTTAGACGCAAAGGTTTGTAATTTTTTACCGAAAACAACAGCGTAAGAACCACCTGCTTTCATAAACTCCATTTTTTGTGGTGTAAATGCTGCAGAAATATCTTTTAATTCTGTATCTCCGTTATATAATTTTTTCTCTTTTGTATTAATTGTAAGAACTGTACCTGTTGCTACAGAATACTCTTCTTTTAATACTGGATCTCCATTTTCATCACGAATAGTGTTGCCTTCAGCATCTTTTTGTTGTACCCAGTTTTTAAGGTCTAAACCAATACCACCTGTTACACCAACTGTAGTTAAGAAAATTGGTGAAATTCCGTTTGTACCAGCAATTACCGGAGCAATATTTATAAATGGTACATATGGGCTAGCTTTAATACCTGTCCATAACGCTACGTTATTTACACCTGACATTCTAGAAGACCCAACACCCATTGTTCCTTTTTCTGCAATTAACATCACACGTTTGTCAGGATGTTGCGCTTGTAAAGCTTTTAATTCTGCTTGTTGTTCTTTATTATGTTCGAATAAACATTGACCATGTAATTCTCTATCTGAACGAGAGTGTGCATCACCACCTGGAGATAATAAATCTGTAGAAATATCACCTACTCCTGCGATAAATGTAACAACATCTATTTTTTCTTCTATTTCTGGTAATTTTGTAAAAAACTCTGCATTTGCGTAACTTTTAATAAGATCAATTGCAATTTTATTACCTTTATTAAATGCTTCTTCTAAACGTACTGTATCTGCTTCGTAAAGAAAAACTTGTGTTTTTAATACATCTGCAGCTTGTTCTGCAATC